>WHTB01000021.1 GCA_009379735.1 Propionibacteriales bacterium | reverse complement strand
GTCACAGCAGGGCCTCGACGCCGCCGAGCCCGGACTCCGAGATGGCCCGCGCCTGCTTCGTCACCGCCTTGACGTACGACGCGATCTGGTCGGCCGTGAACCTTGACGTCGGCCCCGACACCGAGAGTGCGGCCACCACCCGGCCGTCGCGGGCGCGGATCGGGGCCGCGACACTGGACGCCCCCAGCTCGCGCTCCCCGTGGGTGACGGCGTACCCCGTCTCGGTGACCGCGGCCACCTGCCGGCGCAGGCTGTCGACGTCGAGGTGGTCGACGACCGTCGCCAGCTGGTCGACCACCTCGGCCCCCGCCCCTCCGAGCAGCACCTTGCTCGACGCGCCGACCGACAGCGGCATCGGCACGCCGACCTGGACCACGCTCCGTACTGTCGCGGTGCCCTCCTCCTGGGCGATCGACAGCCGGTTCGTGTCCTGCCGGACGTACACGTTGACGGTCTCGCCGCACTCGTCGACGAGCTTCCGCATCAGCCGCCGGGTCTCCTCGTCGACCTCCCAGATCGACTGGGCGAGCCGTACCCAGCGCAGGAACCCGGCGCCCAAGGTGTACGTGCCGTCCGTGCGGGTGGTGAGCAGGCGCCGCTGCTCGAGCGTCGACACCAGACGCACGACCGTGGTCTTGGGCAGCCCGGTGGCCGCGACCAGGTCACGCAGCGAGTGGCTGGGATGCCGGGCGTCGAATAGGGTGACAAGATCGAAGGCGCGACCGACGCTGCGAACCGCGCCGACGGTCGACGCCGAGGTGCCTGCCACTGAGTCCACCATCCGGAGTCCCTCCGCTAGATGGTTGAACCATACCGTCTAGCGGTTTTCGTGCAACAGGCCGCCGTGGACCGCGCCTCAATTGGTGCACAACGGACTGCTAGATGGCATCTCTAGACCGTCTAGTGGTCCAGGTGCTAGCGTCATCAGCAGCCCGAGCCTTCCCTGGAGGATTCCGATGCGTACGTCATCCCCGCAAGCCCTTCGCCGGTCCGTGGTCGCCACGGCCGGCCTGGCCCTGGTCGTCGCCGCCGCCGGCTGCGAGCAGAGCAGCGACGGCGGTGGCGAGACCACCGACTACCCGTCCGAGACGATCGAGATCATGGTGCCCGCCGCCGCCGGTGGTGGCTGGGACCTCACCGGTCGCAACATGCAGAAGGTCCTGCAGGACGAGGACATCAGCAGCGAGCCGGTCGAGGTCGTCAACGTCGAGGGCGGCGGTGGCGCGACCGGCCTGTCGCAGCTCACCTCCCGTGAGAAGGGCAACGCGCACGAGCTGATGATCACCGGGCTGGTGATGATCGGAGCGCTCGAGCAGGCCAACTCCCCCGTCCAGCTGAACGCAGCGACACCGATCGCGACGCTGACCGCGGAGTCCGAGGCGTTCGTGGTGCCCGCCGACTCCGCGTACCAGAGCATCGCCGACGTCGTCGCCGCGTACGAGAAGGACCCCAAGGCGGTGACCTTCGGCGGCGGCAGTGCCGGCGGGTCGGACCACCTCGTCGCCGGCCAGCTCGTCCAGGCCGCGGGCGCCGACCCGGCCGACCTCAAGTACGTCGGCTACTCCGGCGGTGGTGAGGCCACCGCGGGCATCCTCTCGGGCGACGTCGCGGTCGGCGTCTCCGGGCTGAGCGAGTTCGAGCAGCACATCGAGTCCGGCGAGATGCGCCTGCTCGCGATCAGCACGACCGACGAGATCGAGGTCGCCGGCGAGCCCGCGCCCACCTTGAAGGGTGAGGGGTACGACGTCGACTTCGCCAACTGGCGCGCCGTCGTGGCACCGCCGGACATCTCCGACGGCGAGCGCGACGCGATCATCGAGATGGTAGACACCCTGCACGAGTCGGAGGGCTGGAAGGCGGTCCTCGAGGACCAAGGCTGGACCGACTTCTACCGGACCGGTGACGAGGCCAAGGCCTACATCGACGAGGAGACCGAGCGGGTCAGCGGGCTGATGGAGGAGCTCGGCTTGTGAGCGAACCGGTCACCGCCGGACCGGTCGAGGACCCGACCGCGCAGCCCACCACCGGCAGTCCCCACGTGGGGCCGCTGGTGGTGGGCGTGGTGCTGATCGGGTTCGGCCTGCTGATCCTGTTCCAGGCCCGGGCCATACCGGGTGAGGGCTGGTCGCCGAGCGGCCCGCGGTTCCTGCCGCTGGTGCTGGCGGTCGCCTGGATCGGCCTGAGCGTCGTCTACCTGGCCCAGCAGGTGACCGCGTTCACCCGGCGGCGGCCGATGCACGGCCACGAGCCCGGTGCCCGGATCGGCGCGGTGGCGGTGCTCGTCGCCGTGCTGGTGGTCTACGCGTACCTGCTGGAGCCGATCGGCTATCTGTTCGCGACCGCGCTGTTCTTCCTCGCAGGGGCGCGCGTCCTCGGCAGCCACAGCATCCGGCGAGACGCACTCATCGCCGTACTCCTCACCCTCGCCGTCTACTTCGCGTTCACCCGGGCGCTCGGCATCCATCTGCCCGACGGCGGGATGGTGCTGTGAACGTCTTCGTCGACCTGCTGAACGGCTTCGCCACCGTGCTGTCGCCGGCCAACCTGTTCTTCGCGGCCGTCGGCGTCACCCTCGGCACCCTGGTCGGCGTGCTCCCGGGCATCGGCCCGGCCGTCACGATCGCCCTGCTGCTGCCGGTGACGTTCAACTTCGAGGACCCGATCGGCGCGTTCATCATGTTCGCCGGCATCTACTACGGCGCCATGTACGGCGGTTCCACCACGTCCATCCTGCTCAACACGCCGGGTGAGTCCGCCTCGGTCGCGACCGCGATCGAGGGCCACGAGATGGCCAAGCGCGGACGAGCCAGATCGGCCCTCGCCACCGCCGCCATCGGCTCGTTCGTCGCCGGCACCATCTCGACCATCCTGCTCACGTTCGTCGCGCAGCCCTTGGGCAGTCTCGCGGTGAAGTTCCAGGCCACCGACTACTTCGCGCTGATGATCCTCGCGCTCGTGACAGTGACCGCACTGGTCGGCACGTCCCTCACCCGCGGCCTGCTGTCGCTGCTGTTCGGCGTCGTCATCGGCCTGGTCGGGCTCGACACGCTGTCCGGCCAGGCGCGCTTCACGCTCGACCAGCCGCTGCTGTTCGACGGCATCAACGACGTCATCTTGATTATCGGGCTGTTCGCGATCGGGGAGACGCTGCACGTCCTCGTCAAGGGCCGCACCCGTCCCGGCCAGGTCTCCCCGCTCGAGCCGCCGCACGGTGGGTTCCTGTGGCTGAACAAGGAGGAGTGGCGCCGCTCCTGGGCGCCGTGGCTGCGGGGCGCCGGCTTCGGGTTCCCGTTCGGTGTGCTGCCGTCGGGTGGTGCCGAGCTTCCTACATTCCTGTCCTACACGTACGAGAAACGCCGTTCCCGTGGCCGCAAGGAGTTCGGCAAGGGCGCGATCGAGGGGGTGGCCGGCCCGGAGGCCGCCAACAACGCGTCCTTCTCCGGCGTCCTCGTGCCGCTGCTGACGCTCGGCCTGCCGACCTCGGCCACGGCGGCCGTCCTGCTCGCGGCGTTCCAGATCTTCAACCTGCAGCCCGGCCCGCAACTGTTCGAGAACTCGTCGGACCTGGTCTGGGCGCTGATCGCGTCGCTGTACATCGGCAACCTGCTGCTGCTGGTGCTCAACCTGCCGCTGATCCGGCTGTGGGTGAAGGTGCTGGAGATCCCCCGGCCGGTGCTCTACTCCGCGATCCTGGTGTTCGCGACGCTCGGCGTCTACTCCTTGTCGGGCAACATCAACGACGTCCTCATCGCGTACGTGATCGGCGTGATCGGCTTCTTCATGCGGCAGCTCGACTTCCCCATCGCACCCGCGATCCTCGGCGCGATCCTCGGGCCCGAGCTGGAGAAGCAGCTGCGCACCGCCCTGACCATCTCCAACGGCGACCCGTCGGTGTTCGTCACGCGGCCGCTGTCGGCGGTCATCCTCGCGCTGGCCGTCGCTGCGCTGCTGCTGCCGTACCTGCCGCGTGTCATTGCCCGGCTGCGCGGCAGGCCGGCCACGACCGAGAAGCTGGCGTTCGCCGATGAGGACTGACCCGGGAGAGCACGGCATGACCATCGTCGTGGGGTACACCCCCACCCCGCTCGGTGAGGCCGCCGCGGCGACCGCGATCGCCGAGGCGGCGCGCCGGCAGGCCGAGCTGGTCGTCGTCAACAGCAGCCACGGCGACGCCGCCGTCGACCCGAAGTTCGCCGGCCCGGCCACGCTGGCGACACTCCGCGCCGCGATCGAGGCAGCCGGGGTGACGCACCACCTCACCCAGAGCCTCAGCGGGCTCGACCCTGCCGAGTCGATCCTGCGGACCGCCAGGGAGTACGACGCCGACCTCATCGTGATCGGGGTACGGCACCGCACGCCGGTCGGCAAGCTGCTGCTCGGCAGCACCGCGCAGCGGGTCATCCTCGACGCCGAGTGCCCGGTGCTCGCGGTCAAGCAGGCGCAGGGGTAACGGTCCGGAAGGACCAGTGGCCCGAGCCCACGACGAAGACGACGTAGCCACCCTCGACCCGGTCGACGCTCGCGCCGCTGCTGGGGTCCACCGTGATCCGGCGCGGGTCGTCGCCCGGCACGTGGACCTCGGCCGTCGCACCGACCGGCACCTCGGCGTCGAGGTCGAACCCCCTGCCACGCTGGCGCCAGGACGACGACGCGGTGCCCCGCACTGTCTCGACCGACAGCCGCGCGTGGGTGAGCCGCGCCCGCGCGTGCGGACGTACTCGCATCCGCTGCCAGCCCGCGTCGAGACTGCGGAGTCCGGCCACGTCCTCCATCAGCCACTGCACGACGGTGCCCTGGAAGTAGTGGTCCCGCGAGCGGCCGGGCAGGCTCCAGAACTCCCACATGGTGTCGGCGCCGTTCTCGAACCAGTGGCCCCAGCTGGGGTACGTCGTCTGCAGCGCGATGTCGGCGGCGACGGACGAGTGCCCGTGCTCGGTGAGCACCGGTAGCAGCACGCTGGTGCCGAGGTTGCCGGTGTTCAGGTGGTTGCCGCGGTTGCGGATGTCGGCGACCAGGCTGTTCACGACCGACCCGACCTGGTCGGCGGGAACCAGCCCGAAGGCGAGGGGTACGGCGTTCGACGTCTGCCGGTACTCCGGGTCCCTGGCGGTGCGGTAGTGACCGCTGGTCGGGTCGAGGAACTCCTCGTTGAGCCGATCGCGCAGTCCGGCCGCCGCCGTCCGCAGCCGAAGGGCCTCGTCGTCCGCACCGACCAGCTCGCCGACCTCGGCCGTGCAGATCAGGGCGCGGTGGAGGTACGCCGACGCCGTGAGCCGCGTGTCCTCGGGCGGGTTGCCACCGGTCCCGGGCGACAGGTAGTCGCCGAGCGCCGTCACGGCGAGGCCGTCCTGCAGCCGACCGAGCTCCCAGTCGACGTACGCGAGCACCGGCTCCCAGTGCTCGCCGAGGATCCGCTCGTCGCCGTACCAGCGGTGCATCTGACGCAGCACGTACGGGTACACGGTCGTCCACTCCGGCGACGGAGCGAGCTCCTGGTAACCCCATCCGCCGCTCGGCACGATGACCGGGATCTGCCCGGACTCGAGCTGGCTGTCGCGCAGGTCGCCCAGCCACTTGGTGAAGAACCGGCGCAGGTCGAACGTCGTCGCCATCGTCGGTGCGCCGACCTGCGCGTCTCCGGTCCAGCCGTTCTTCTCGTACTTCGGCGTGTCGGTCGGGATGCCGTGCAGGTTGTTGAGGATGGTGCGGCTCATCGCCCGTTCGCACTGCTCGAGCAGCCCACTGCTGCAGGAGAAGGTGGCGACGCGGGGTACGTCGGAGTGGACCACCGCGGCCACCAGCGTCTCGTCGTCCGGGGCCTCGGTGAGTCCGTCCACCTGGACGTACCGGAAGCCCTTGTAGGCGAACTTCGCCTCCCAGGACGCCGGGCCGGAGCCGTCCGAGGTGAACTCGTCGACCTGGAACCGGCTGCTGTGCACCAGCCCGTTGACGGCCTCCACGGTGCCGTCCGCGCGCACCCTCTCGCCGTACGTCAGGCGGACCGTCGACCCGGCCGGGGCGTCGACCGTCAGCCTGGCCCAGCCCGCCATCGTGCGACCGAAGTCAGCGACCCACGAGTCGCCGACCCTGGTCCAGCTGGCCTCCACACGCTCGGTGACCCGGATCGGCTCGTGGTCCTGAGCCCGTAGCCGTCCGCTCGGCGCGTCCATCGACACGACGGAGGCCCACGCTGCGTCGTCGAAACCGGCCTCAGTCCAGCCCGGCTGCTCACGACGAGCGTCGTAGCTCTCGCCCTCGTACTGCGAGTTCGACGTCGTCGGTCCTCCGATGGTGCGCCACGCGTCGTCCGAACCGATCGTGGTCGTGCTGCCGTCGGGGTGGTCGACCATCAGCTGCAGGCGCAGCTGCGGCTCGGCCAGCCAGGGTGGCTGGTGCCAGCGCCACACGTTCGGGGTGGTCATCGCGAAGAAGCCGCGACCGAGCTCGGCGCCCAGCGCGTTCGCACCGTCGGCGAGCAGGTCGGTCACGTCGTACGTCACGTAGAGAACCGTGTCGTCGTAGTCGGTGAACCCCGGGTCGAGCACAGCGTCGCCCAGCCGTTCACCGTTCAGCCAGAGCTCGTGGTAGGCGAGGCCGGAGGCGTACACCCGTGCGCGTGCGACCGGCTTGGTCAACGTGAACTCCCTGCGCAGCAAGGGAGCCGGCGGCTCCGGCACGCTGATCGTGACACCGCTCCCCCATGGTCCCTGGCCGTACGGCGCGAGCACGACGACGTCGTCCCATCCGGAGTCGTCGAACACCGGGTCGGTCCACCCGTCGATCTCCTCGTCGCTGCTGCGCCACGAGCCGTCGGTGATCAACAGCAGCTCGCCGGCCTGCGTGGTGACCATGAGCTTGCCGATCAGGCCACCCGGGTTGACCGACGGCCCCGGCCGGTTGGTCGCGCGTACGGCGACGACGATCTCACCGGTCGCCTCCGCGAGCGCGTCGGTGAGGTCCACGAACCGTCCGGACCGCCAGCCGTCCGTCTGCTGCGGCGCATGCAGCGCCTGGTCGCCGTCGACCCAGGCGGTGAAGTCGTCGTCGGCCGTCATGACGAGGATCGCGCCAGTGACTGAGGCGCCAGTCGGCAGAGCGAGGCGGCCGCGGAACCACCGAGTGCCGGGCGGGGCGTTGCCGGTGGTCGCCCCTGGGCTCCAGATCCAGCTCGCGCCGTCGAAGTCGAGGTCGGGCCGGTCCTCGGCGAGCGGCGCGACCCAGTCGGCCGTCCACGCTTCGGGCGTCATCAGCGCCGTCTCGAACCAGGCCGGCCCGCTGCGACCCGTCGACCTGTCCATCGCGTCGGTCAGCTCGACCGTCCAGTGGTACCTGGTGCGTGGTCGCAGTGCCTCCGACCCGTCGTACTCGATGCCTGTGCAGCGCGCCGACACGACGGCGCCGCTGTCCCACACGTCGCCCTGCCCCGCGCGGGCCAGCTCGAGAGTGCTCGACACCCGTACCCGGTAGGTCTGCTGGACCGCACCGTGCCCGCCCGCCACCGGCACCCAGCCGAACCGCGGCCGGGCCACGTCCGTGCCGAGCAGGTCGGCGGCGTACTCAGTCGTCAGCCGGGTGGGTCGGACCGGCCCCGCCGACGGCCCGTCCGCCCGGGCCGCCGTCGCGCCGGGCAGGATGCCACCACCGGCGAGTGCGGCACCAGCCGCGGTCTGCCCGAGAAAATGCCGTCGGCTGATCCGTGCCATGCCGTCCTCCTGTGGGTGCGTCCCGGGTGTGACGCTAGGCGCGGGCATGACGCACTGAACAGGAATCTGACCGCATCCGGTCAGGTGGTGCCGACCGGCGGAGCCCAGCCGGGCCGGGTGACGAGGCAGAACGGGTGCCCGGCGGGGTCGGCGAACACGCGTGACTCCCCTGCTTCGCGGCGCAGCAGCCGGGCGCCGAGCGCGAGGACCAGCGGCTCGGCCGCGTCGACGTCGTCGACCATCACGTCGAGGTGGAACTGCTGCGGCTGCGCCGGATCGGGCCAGCGCGGCGGTAGGTGGTCTGGAGCCAGCTGGAACGCCAGCCCGGAGGCGGTGTCGTTGGCCGCGACCACGACCCAGTCCGCAGAGGTGTAGGTGACCGGCATCGCGAGCAGCTCGGAGTAGAACGCGGCCAACGCGGCCGGGTCAGGGCAGTCGAGCACGACGTGGTGCAGGCGTCCGATCATGCCGACGATCCTGGCACGGCCCTCCCGCCGCGCAGTGCGGGCGCGAGTGTTCGTGGCCGGCAGGTCAATCGGTCTAGAGCAGGTGGCGTCGGGCTGCCCAGACCACAGCCTCGATCGGCGACTGCACACCAAGCCGGTCGCAGATCGCGCGGGTACGACGCCGCACCGTGCGGTCGCTGACCTGGAGCCGACGGGCCACGCCGCCCAGTGGCAGCCCCTGGGCGAGCAGACTCAGCATCGCGAGCTCCTCCCCAGTCAACCGCAGGTGCCTTCGCGGCCGCTCCGTCATCAGTGCTGTCACGTCACACCTCTCCCGTCATCCGGACAACCCACGTCTCAGGCTCCCCAGCCGGCCGCTTCACCACCGACCCGGTCGGCCCGGATCTGCTCGGCGTACCCCGAACGGCCGTAGGCGGCGATCGGGTCAGGGTCGAGGCCCTGTTCCTCACGCAGCTCCGCCAGCAGCGGCCGTACGTCGGTCTGGAACGCGTCCATGAAAACCGCGTTCGCCCCGAGCACGTCACCGTCACGCTGGGCCTGCGCGAGCGCCTCGGCATCTATCACCAGTGCCTTCGCGGTGGCCTCCTGGACGTTCATCACCGAGCGGATGATGGCCGGGATCTTCGGCTCGATGTTGTGGCACTGGTCGAGCATGAACGTCACGCCGCTGTCTTGCTTCAACGCGTCGGCCTGGACGATCTCGTGCATGATCCGGAACAGCTGGAACGGGTCGGCCGCGCCGACCATCAGGTCGTCGTCGGCGTAGAAGCGCGAGTTGAAGTCGAACGCGCCGAGCTTCGCGGCCCGCAACAGAAAAGCCACGATGAACTCGATGTTGGTGCCCGGCGCGTGGTGGCCAGTGTCGATCACTACCTGTGCCTGGTCACCGAGGGCGAGGCAGTGGGCGTACGACGTACCCCAGTCGGGCACGTCCATCGTGTAGAACGCCGGCTCGAACAGCTTGTACTCCAGCAGCATCCGCTGGTCGGATGACAGCCTCGCGTAGACCTCCTGTAGCGCCTCGGCGAGCCGGTCCTGACGCGCCCGGATGTTGTCCTGGCCGGGATAGTTGGTGCCGTCGGAGAACCACAGCTTGAGGTCGGTGGAGCCGGACTGGTCCATCACGTCGACGCAGGCGAGCAGGTGGTCGGTGGCCTTCCGGCGTACCCGTGGATCGGGGTTCGTGACGCTGCCGAGCATGTAGTCGTCGTCCTGGAAGACGTTGGAGTTGATCACGCCGAGCGCGACCCCACGGTCGGCGGCGTGCTTGCCCAGGTCGGCGTAGTCGTCGACCACGTCCCACGGGATGTGCAGCGAGACCGTCGGGGCCACACCGGTGAAGCGGTGCACCGTCGCCGCGTCGTCGATCTTCTCGTACGGCGTGCGTGGCACCCCTTCCTGCCTGAACACCTTGAAGCGGGTGCCCGAGTTGGCGTAGCCCCACGACGGGGTCTCGATCCGCTGCTCGCGCAGTGCCTGCTTGACCCGCTCCGTCATGACGCTCCGATCGACTCTTCATTCATGAAACGTTTCAGTAGGATGACGCTAGGCCGCTGCCCAAAGACACGTCAAGGGGGTGCCCGGCATCCGCCGCGTGGCCGCGCCATCGGTCTAGGGTGGGCGAACATCCGAGCGAGAGAGGTTCCGTGGTCACGACCAGCATCAAGGAGGTCGCCCGGCACGCCGGTGTCTCGGTCGGCACGGTGAGCAACGTGCTGAACCGGCCGGAGCTGGTCGCGGAACCGACCCGGCAGCGCGTGGTCGCCAGCATCGACGCCCTCGGGTTCGTCCGCAACGAGTCGGCCCGGGCGTTGCGCGCCGGTCGCAGCCGGACCGTCGGGCTGGTGGTGCTCGACGTGGCCAACCCGTTCTTCACCGACATCGCCCGCGGTGCAGAGGACGTGGCCGACGCCAACGACATGGTGGTCACGTTGTGCAACAGCGCGGAGGACCTCGGCCGGGAGACCCGGCATCTCGCGCACCTCGAGGAGCAACGTGTACGCGGCGTGCTGATCACACCGGTCGACACGGGAAGCACCCGGCTCGACCAGCTGGTGCATCGCGGCATCCCGCTGGTCCTCGTCGACCGCGGCTCGCCACAGGCCGATCGCTGCTCGGTGGCCGTCGACGACGTCCTCGGCGGCCGGCTGGCGGTCGAGCATCTGGTCGCCACCGGCCACCAGCGGATCGCGTTCGTCGGCGGGCCGATGTCCATCCCCCAGGTGTCCGACCGGCTGGCGGGCGCGTCGGGGGCCGTCGAGGGAACGCCTACCGACCTGCTCACGATCGAGACCTCGTCCCTGTCGGTGCAGGGCGGGCGGGACGCGGGAGAGCAGCTCGCCCGGCTCGCCGTCGGCCGGCGCCCGACCGGTGTGTTCTGCGCCAACGACCTCGTCGCTCTTGGGCTGCTGCAGGAGATGACCCGCGGCGGCATCCAGGTGCCGGCCGACGTGGCGATCGTCGGCTACGACGACATCGAGTACGCCGCGGCCGCCGCGGTGCCGCTGTCCAGCGTCCGCCAGCCCCGCGAACAGCTCGGCCGGGCCGCCGCGGAGCTGCTGTTCGACGAGATCAACGGCAGCGCCGACCATCGGCACCAGCACCTGGTGTTCGAGCCCGACCTGGTCGTCCGCGACTCCAGCCGACTGCCCGCACGAGCCACTAAGAGGTGACCGACCCGCACGCCTGGCGCAGACTGGGCGGGTGGACTCTGGCGTCGAGGTCACCCGCCGGCGGGTGGTCGTCTACGGGCTGGTGCAGGGCGTGTTCTTCCGCGACACCTGCCGCCGGCTGGCCGAGGCCGGCGGGGTGGGTGGCTGGGTCAGCAACCGTCCCGACGGCTCGGTCGAGGCGGTGTTCGAAGGCGAGCCCCGGGCGGTCGAGCGGATGGTCAGGTGGACGCGCGAGGGTCCGCCGTACGCGCGGGTGGACGCGGTCGACGTGACCGACGAGCCGCCGCAGGGCGAGTCGACATTCCGGATCCGCTGAGCTGTCAGATTGGGCTGTCAGAGCGTGCCGGCGACGACCGGGTTGCTGAGCACGCCCACGCCCGGGATACGACACTCGACGACGTCTCCGGGCCTGATCTGCACGGCGCCCGGCGTGCCGGTCGAGATGATGTCGCCCGGGAACAACGGCATCACCTTGCTGTGGAAGCTGACCAGGAACGCCGGGTCGTAGCGCATCTGCGCGACGGTGTTCGTCCGCCGTGCCTCGCCGTTGAGGACGGTCGAGACCTCCACGTCGCCGAGGTCGCCGCGGGCGCTGAGGAGGTCGGCCGTCGGCACGATCTCGGGTCCGAACGAGAAGAACCCGGGGAAGTTCTTCGACCGGGTGAGGAACCGCGGGTTGCGCTCGAGGATGTCCTCCGCGGTCTGGTCGAGCAGCGTGCACACGCCGAACACGTACCCGAGCGCGTCCTCCTCCTCGACGTTCCAGCACTCGGTGCCGATCACCAGACCGAGCTCGGCCTCGGCCGTCGTCCGCTGGCTCTGGGGCGGCACCGGGATCGGGTCGCCCGGTCCGATGATCGTGTGGTCGCCCTTGAGGAACGACGCCGGTTCGTCGGGCACCTGCTCAGTCAGGTCGCTCGCATGCTCGACGTAGTTGAGGCCGATGCCCCAGAGCTTGCGGCAGCGGCGGTACGGCGGCGCGAACACCGCGGTCACCGGGTCGCGGAACATCGCCTCCGCGGCACTCGCCGCAACGCCCGCCACCTCGTCGGCGCGACCGGACCCGATCAGCTCCACCAGGTCGCCTTCGAGGTCCGGCACCAGGTCGGTCACCAGCGCGACACCGCGCTCCGTCACGACGGCCGGCATCTCCCGGTCGTCGACCCGGACGGTCGCGAACCGTGCGCTCACGGCGTACGCACCATCCCACCGTCGCAGCGGACCTGTTCACCGGTGACGAAGGAGGCTCCGGCGCTGGCCAGGAATGTCACCAGGGCGGCGAACTCGTCCGGCTCGCCGTAGCGTCCGACCGGGATGGTGGCCACCGACCGCCGGCGCGCCTCGTCGGCCGAGACCCCCAGCCGCTCCGCGGCGCTCCGGTCGAGTGACGCGACCCGGTCGGTGGCGATCCGGCCCGGCAGCGCCATGTTGACCGTGACACCGTCGGCCGCCACCTCGGTGGCGAGCGTCTTGAGGTAGGCCGCCAGCGCGGAGCGCCCGGTGTTGGACAGCGCCAGCCGCTCGACCGGCTGCTGTACGCCGCTGGACCCGATCGCCACGATCCGTCCCCACCGGCGCTCGCGCATCCCCGGCAGCGCGGCCTCGACCAGCCGCACGTGGGGCTGCACCAGCAGCCGGACGGCGCCCTCGACGGCCTCGGCGTCCATCTCGGCCGCGGTGCCTGGCGGGGGCCCACCGCCGTTGAGCACCAGCACGTCGACCGGGCCGAACCGCTCGGTGGCGGTGTCGACCAGCCGCCGCGCGGCAGCCGGGTCGGTCAAATCTGCCTCGACCCCGACGGCTGAGGGCAGCTCGGCGGCGACCTTCTCGGCCAGCTCACCACGCCGCCCCGCCACGACGACGTTCATCCCCTCGGCCGCCAGCGACCGGGCGACGGCGAGCCCGAGGCCCGACGTCGACCCGGGTACGACGGCGGTGCGACCCTGCAGTCCGGTATCCATCACTCTCCAGTGCTCGTGTCGTGGTCACCTACTCCCGCCAGGTGCTGCTCGAGCAGCGGCAGCAGCTCGGCCGGCAACCCTGGCGCCGGCGCGCGTACGCCTGACTCGTCGATCACACCACGGCGGCGCAGCAGCTCTTTCCGCAGGGCCAGCCCGACCCGTGGCTGACCCTCGAACGTCGCCAGCGGCAACCACGGCGCCCAGGCCGCGCGGGCGCCGTCGAAGCCGCCCTCGTGCCAAGCCGCGAGTACGGCGGACAGCGCCTGCGGGTGGCTGAAGCCGGTCATCGCGCCCGCCGCGCCGGCCGTCAGCTCGTCGATCAGGGCGACTCCACCGAGACCGCCGAACACCGGGACCGACGTGTGCGCCGTGAGCCGGCTGATCGCCAGCGCGGTCGGCGGCGCCTCGGACTTCAGCGCGGCAACGAAGGGGCAACGGGCCAAGGTCTCCAGCAGCTGGTCCGGCGTGACCGACACCCCGGAGGCCACCGGGTAGTCCTGGACCACCACCGGCGCGCCGGTCGCCTCGTGCACCGCCCGCAGATGCGTCGCCAACGTCTCGGGGTCCGGACTGTTCACCTGCACCATCAGCGCCGCGAGCGGAGCACCGGCGGCCCGGGTCGCCGCGACGCCCTGCTCGACCGCGACCGCCGTGGTGCGGCCGGACAGGCCGACCACCAGCGGTGTTTCCGGCGCGGTGGCGACGACCCGCTCGACCACCCGGCGCTGCTCGTCCGAGCTCAGCGCCGCGGCCTCGCCGAACACGCCGAGCGCCACCAGCCCGACGGCACCGGCATCGACGAACGCACGGACTTCCCGGGCCAGCGAGCCCTCGTCGACCTCAGGACCAGTGAACGGCGTGGCGAGGACCGCCCACAACCCGGGTCGGAGATGGACCGACGTACTCATCGGGCTCCTGTCGTCTCGAGTGCCGTGTCGACGATGTGCTCGGCGATCGCCAGGCTCGAGGTCGCGCCCGGCGACGGAGCGTTCCGCACCGCCACCACATGACCGCGGCGGGCGATCCGGAAGTCGTCGACCAAACTGCCGTCCGGCTCGAGCGCCTGGGCGCGGATGCCACTCGGACCGCGCACCACGTCGCGCACCCGCAGCTCCGGGAGATAGCGACGCGCGGCGGCGACGAACGACCGGGTGCTCAGCGAGCCGACCAGCTCGCGCACACCCGTTCGCCAGTGCCGGCGAGCGAACCGCCGGAAGGCCGGGCTCGCCAGCACCTCCCTCAGGTCGGATCCCGACACGGTGCGCCAGCGGTAGCCCTCGCGGGCCAGCGCCAACACGGCGTTCGGACCGATCATCACCTCGCCGTCCACCCGCGGCGTCACGTGCACTCCGAGGAAGGGGTACCGCGGATCCGGTACCGGGTAGACCAGCCCACGCACCAGGTCCCGGCGCTCCGGGCGCAGCAGGTGGTACTCGCCGCGGAACGGCACGATCCGCGGGTCCCAGCCGTCGCCGGCGAGCCGCGCGACCCGGTCGGACTGCAGCCCCGCGCACACGACGACGAGGTCGAAGGCCGCGTCGTACGGCGCGCCGCCAGGCCCGTCGGCGGTGACCACCACCTCGGCGCCGCGTTCGGTGAACGACGTGACCTCGGTGGCCAGCAGGACCTCGCCGCCCCGGTGGCGCACCTGCTCGGCCAGCGCCCGCGTGACACCGGGGAAGTCGGCGATCGCGGTGCTCGGCGAGTGCAGTCCCGCGACACCGCGGACATGCGGCTCGACCTCGCTCAGACCGTCGGCGTCGAGCCGCCGGATGCCGGGTACGCCGTTGGCCGTCGCCCGCGCCTCGATGTCGGCCAGCCGGCCGGCCTCCACGTCGTCGAGGGCGACCAGCACCTTGCCGCATTCGTCATAGGCGAGGCCGTGCTCGGAGCAGAACTCGCGCAGCAGCCCGACCCCACGGCGGCACAGCCGTGCCTTCAGCGATCCGGGCGGGTAGTACAGACCCGCGTGCACGACCCCGCTGTTGCGGCCGGTCTGATGGGTCGCGAGCGCGTCCTCCTTCTCCAGCAGCACGACGCGCGCGGTCGGCTCGACCTCGAGCAGCCGCCGCGCGGTGGCGGCACCGAGGATGCCACCACCGATCACCGCGCACCGGCGTACCCGCATCGCACCTCCCGCATCGGGTCAGACCTTGTGCTCGTCGGGCTCGCGCTCGGCGCTGTCGGCGCGCTGCTCGCCGACCGACCGCAGCCTACGGCGCACCAGCCGGGACAGCCGGGGCGCGACCACCGGGAGCAGCAGCAGGCAGCCGATCAGGATCAGCAGTACCAGGGAGGTGGTGCGCTCCCAGAAGATGTCCAGCTGTCCGCCCGACACGATCATGGTCTGCCGCAGCGTCTCCTCCGCGAGCGGCCCCAGCACTAGCGCGATCACCAGCGCCGCCGGCGACATGCCGATCCGGCGCATGAAGAACCCGAGGACGCCGCAGGCGAGCATGATGCCGACCTCGATGATGCTGCCGTTGACGGTGAAGGTGCCGAGCACGCACAACACGATGACGACCGGCCCCAACACCCGGAACGGCACCCGGGCGATGCTCGCGAACGCCGGGATGCAGAAGATGTTGACCACGAGCAGCATCGCGTTGCCGAGGTACATGCTCGCGATCAGCCCCCAGGCGAACTCGGGGTTCTGCTCCATCAGCAGCGGCCCGGGCTGCAGTCCCCACATCAGGAAGCCACCGATGAGTACGGCCGTGGACGCGGAGCCCGGAATTCCCAACGTCAGCAGGGGAACCATCGCGCCGGCCGAGGCGGCGTTGTTGGCCGCCTCCGGGCCGACGAGTCCGGGCATCGCACCCTTGCCGAACTTCTCCGGGGTACGCGAGACCGACTTCTCCAGGTTGTACGACATCAGCGACGCCACCGTCGCACCGGCACCGGGGGTGGCACCGACGGCGAACCCCAGGACCGAGCCCCGCAGCATCGGTCCCCGCGACTCGCGAACGTCGTGCCGGGTCGGCCAGAACGACCGGCCCTTCGCGCGTACCGAGACGTAGGCGAGCCGCTCGAGATGTCCGCCCTTCCAGAGCATGTGGAAGACCTCACCGAGGCCGAACAGGCCGATCGCGACCGGGATGAAGTCGATGCCGTTGATCAGCTCCGACGACCCGAACGTGTACCGCTGCGCACCGCCCCCGATGTCGATGCCCACCGTCGCGATCGCGAAACCGAGCACGGCCGACAGGGCGCCAAGCAGCCGGTTGCCCTGCACAATCACGATCAGGGTCAGCAACCCGGCCATCACCACGAGGAACAGCTCCGGCGGGCCGAAGGTGGTGGCCACCGCCGCCGTGACCGGCGCGGCGACGCTGATCAGGACCGCCCCGATCGTCCCCGCCACGAACGACGCCACCGCGGCCATCACCAGCGCCGGGCCGGCCCGGCCCTGCTGGGCGAGTGGGTAGCCGTCGAACGTGCTGGCCACCGTGGCCGACTCCCCCGGCGTGTTGATCAGCACCGAGGTGATGGTGCCGCCGTACATCGCCCCGTAGTAGACCGCCGCCAGCATCACGATCGCGCCGGTCGGGTCGAGGCCGAACGTCAGCGGCAGCAAGATGGCCAGGCCCGCCGACGGGCCGAGCCCCGGCATCACACCGACGACCATGCCCAACAGCACCCCGGCACCGAGCAGCAGCAGGTTCTGCACGGTGAGGATCGCGAGGATCCCCTGGCCGAGGTCGCTGAACACGTTCACAGGTGCGCCTCCTCAGGGCAGCGGGAGGATCCCGTCCGGCAACCCGGCGTTCAGCAGCGTCTGCAACAGCAGATACACCAGGACCGGGAACAGCAGGCTGATCACGACCGCCCGCCGCCGGTGCCGCCGGTCCAGCCAGAGCAGCGTGCCGAGTAGGAACAGCGCCGACGACACCACCGCACCGAGCACGGTGAGGGTGAGGACGTACGCCCCAGCACCGAGCACGGTCAGCAGCAGCACCCGCGGGTGCTCACCGAGGTCAGGCTCGGCGGCCCCCGCCAGCCCGGTCGCCGGCCCGGTCGGCGTGGTCGCAGGTTGGTTGTTCCGCAGGCCGCTGACCAGCGCGAGCGCCGTCAGCGCGATGCCCGCTCCCCCGACCAGCCGGGGGAAGAAGCCGGGCCCGATCCGGCCCGCGGTGGTGCGCCACTCGAGCTCGAAGGCCATCTCGGTGTAGAAGGCCAGCACGACGAGCAGGATGCTCAGGAAAACCGTCCGCACCGACGGGCGCACCGCCTCCCCGCCGCCGACCGCTCGCGCCGTCGCCCGCACCTTCGCGCGCTGCTGAGATCGCTCCTTCGCGCGTTGGGTCGACTGGTGGGTCGACTGTTGGGCCCAGACCGCGGTCACAGGGCGCCCTGCTCTTTCAGCGTGGCCTCGAACCCGTCGGCGGTCTCGGTGAGGTAGCTCGCGAAGTCGTCGCCCCAGCGGACGTCCTCGATCAGGTTGTTGTCCTTGAGGTACTGCTTCCACTCGTCGGTCTCCACCACCTTCTTCATGGTGTCGATCCACCACTCCTGCGCGTACTTCGGCGCGTCCGGCGGCAGGATCAGCCCACGCGGCAACGACGGCAGGTCCTTGAAGCCGAGCGATTCGCCCGTGGGTACGTCGGGCAGCGTCGGGAGCGGCTCCTTGCCGGTGAACAGCAGGGGCGTCATCTTGCCGGCCTCGACCTGGCCGAGGATCGAGCCGGGGTTCGAGACCATCGCGTCGAGGGCACCGGACAGCAGCGAGGTCTGCACCTGCCCCTCCTCGTTGTACGGCACGTAGTCGATCTTGTAGCCGGCCGCCTCCGCGAGCAGGGCGTGCAGGATGAAGTCGACGTTCACCGTGCCGATGCCGCCGACCGTCACCGTGCCCTTGTCCTTGGCGAACTCGACCCAGTCCTCCCAGTTCTTGATCGGGCTGTCGCCGGGCACCAGCACGAGGGCGTCGTCGGTGGCGAACAGGCCCACCGGGGTGAAGTCCTCGTGCGTCCAGCCGGTGTCGGCCTGCAGCGGGGTCGTGATGAAGGAGCCGGACGTCGTCGAGATGTTGTAGGCCTCGCCCTTGTTGCTGAACAGGTAGCCCCAGCCGGTGGCGCCGCTGCCGCCCTCCTTGTTCTCGACCTTGATGTTCTCCGGGTAGAGGTCCTGCTTCTGCAAGATGTCGACCATCGTGCGGGCCATGATGTCGTTGCCGCCGCCGGGGCCGAACGCGATCGTCCAGTCGAGCTCCTCGGAGGGGTAGTCCTCGGCGGCGGACTCGTCCGACGTACCCGAGGAGCCGCAACCCGCGAGCGCCGCTGCGACGGTCAGTGCGGCGAGTGCGCTGAACAACTTCGTACGCATGGGATCTTCCCTTTCCCCGGTGTGGTCACCGGGCTGCTTGGGTCGCGTCAAGGCGATGCCACGACCCGGTTGCGAGCGCGACGAGCCGATCCTGCTCGTCGGTCATCCGGGACTCCAGGTGGACGATGCGTCGTCCCGCGCGCAGCAGCCGGGCCTGGCAGGTGCCGAAGCCGCTCAGCGGGCGGAAGTAGCGCATCTGCATCTCGATGGTCACCGCGGTGGACAGGAACCGATGGCACAGATGTCCCATCGAGATGTCCATCGCGGTGCTGATGACTCCGCCGTGCACGGACCCCTGCGGGTTGCACAGGAACGGTGCGTACGGCAGGCCGACGACGCACTCCTGCGCGACGTCGTCGTAGCTGATGGCGAGGTCCAGGAACCGCGCCAGGAAGAAGTTGCCGAACTCCGCGGCTGGGTCGGCCGCGGCCCGCTCGGCCCGGGCCACCGGGTCGGTGGTCGCCCCGGTCATGACCAGGTGAACCGTGGCGGGCGCTTCTCCAAGAAGGAGCGCACGCCCTCGGCGTAGTCGTCGGTGTCGAACGAGCCGTTGCGCAGCGCGATCGACGCGTCGTCGTCGACCACCTGCCCGGCCACGATCCGCTGCACGATCTGCTTGGCGGCCCGCACGCTGAACTGCGCCCGGGTGGCCACCAGCTCGGCGAAGTCGTAGGTGTGCTTCTCGAGTGCGTCGGGGGTGGTGACCTCGTCCACCAGTCCGACCCGGTGTGCCTCGGCCGCGTCCAGCTGCTGGCCGGACATCAGCACCCACTTGGCCCGTGACGGGCCGACCAGGTCGACCAGCCGCTTGGTCGAGTCGAGGCTGTAGACCAGGCCGAGCTTGGCCGGGGTGATCGCGAACCTGCCCCGGTCGTCGGAGAACCGCAGGTCGCAGGACAGCGCCAGACCCATGCCACCACCGATGCAGTAGCCGTGCACCATCGCGATGGTCGGCTTGCGGACGGCCTCCAGCGCCTGCTCGGCACCTGCGACGTACTCGTTGTAGACCTTCGCCGTCTCGGCGTTGCCGCGTACCCGCTCGAACTCGCTGATGTCGGCGCCCGACGCGAACGCCGTCTGCCCGGCGCCGCGGACGACGACCACCTTGACCGCGCTGTCATCGTCGAGCTCGCGGGCCAACGCGGGCAGGTCGCGGTACATGTCGAGGCTGATCGCGTTGTGGCTCGCCGGCTTGTTGAGCACGAGGGTGGCCACCTCGCCGGCCCGCTCGACGCTGAGGTGGCTGCCGTTGGGCTGGTCGGACATGGTCAGCTCCTCGTCGCGTCGGGTTGCAGGTCCGGGTGGGCGTCGTACAGGACGCCGGCCTCGAACAGGTCCTTGATCTCCGCGCCGTCGACGCCCGCCTCACGCAGCAGCTCGGCGGTGTGCTGGCCGAGCCAGGGCGCCGGCCCGCGGACCGACACGTCGAGGTCGGAGAACTTCGTCGGCGGGCCGATCGTGCGCATCGGCCCGATGATCGGGTGCTCGAGATCGACGATCATCCCGCGGGCCTGGACGTGCGGGTCCTGCAGCGTCTGGTCATAGGTGAGGACCGGACCGCCGGGGACCCCGGCCCGGTCGAGCCGCGCCACCCACTCCTCGGTGGTGGCGGTGCGCGTGATCGCCTCGATCTCGTCCTGCAGTGCGTCGATGTTCCGCATCCGGTCCGGGAGGGTCGCAAACCGCTCGTCGGTGAGCCACTCGGGCCGGCCCAGCACGTCGTTGACCAGGCGAATCCACAGCCGGTCGTTGGCGGCGCCGATGGTGACGTAGCCGTCGGAGGTGACGTAGGCCTGGTACGGCGTCGAGCGGCGGTGCCGCGTCCCGGTCGGCTGGGGCACCTCGGCGTCGGCGAAGAACGCCCCCGACTCCCACACGGTCCACGCCAGCCCGGCGTCGACCAGCGAGATGTCCATGTTCTGGCCCTTGCCCGTGCGGGCACGCATCATCTGGGCGCCGAGGATGGAGTAGATCGCCGTCGCCCCGGCCGCGATGTCGTTGATCGCGATGCCGACCTTCGCCGGCCGGCCGCCCGGCTGCCCGGTCATCCGGAGAAAGCCGCCGGTGCCCTGCGCCATGATGTCGAAGCCCGGCCGGTCGCGGTACGGCCCGGTCTGGCCGAAGCCGCTGATCGAGCAGTACAGGATGTCGTCGCGCACCGCGCGGACGGACGCGTAGTCGACACCCAGCCGCGCGGCGACGCCAGGCCGGAAGTTCTCGATCACCAGGTCGGCGTCGGCCGCGAGGGTGAGGAACAGCTCGCGTCCCCGGTCGGCCTTCAGGTCGAGCGAGACGCTGCGCTTGCTGCGGTTGGGCATCGCGAACGGGTAGCTCTCGCCGTTGACCTTCGGCGCCAGCCGGCGCGAGTCGTCACCGGTCACCGGCTGCTCGATCTTGACCACATCGGCCCCGAGCTCGGCCAGCACCATCGTGCAGTACGGACCGGACAGGAAACGGGTCAGGTCGAGGACCCGGAATCCGTCAAGCGGCAGCATCGCACTCTTCCCGTATTGTGGGATAGGCTTTCTACTTGTCGGGAAGGCTAACCATCGAGCGTCGGGAGAGTCAATGGGTGCGGCATGCTGAGGCCCGTGAGGTCCGGCGTCCAGTCCATCGACCGGGTCGTGGCGATCCTGCGTTGTTTCGACGCGCGACACAGCGAGCTCGGCATCAGTGAGATCGGCCGGTTGACCGGCCTGTCCACGAGCACCACCCACCGGCTGCTGCTGGCCATGCAGGCCAACCACCTGGTGCGCCAGACTCCCAACCGGCGTTGGGGGCTGGGCCCGCTGCTGACCCAGCTGGCCCGTAGCGGTGCGCTCCCGACGACGCTGCGCGACGCGGCGTGGCCGTTCATGGTCGCGCTCCGCGACGAGGTCGACGAGACCGTCGCCGTGCACGAGCTGGTCGGCTCCGGCGAACGTGTGGTGCTCGACCAGGTCGAGAGCCGGCAGGAGCTGCGACGCACCTACACCGAGATCGGGATGCCGATCCCGCTGCCGCACGGCGCACCCGGCAAGGCCATCCTGTCCGCGCTGCCGACCGAGACCCAGGACCGGTGGCTGGCGCGGCCGATCAGGAAGGTCACCCCGGTGACGATCACCGACCCCGACGAGCTCCGGGCACAGCTCGCCGAGACCCGTACCCGTGGCTACGCCAGCTCCGACGCCGAGCGCACCCCGGGCATCCGCTCGGTGGCGGCGCCGGTCTTCGACCACACGGGTGCCGTCATCGGAGCGGTCGGCGTGTCCGTGCCGGCCATCCGGATGGACGACGAGCGGGCCGCCGACATCGGCCGGCGAACCGGCGAGCTGGCCGTGGAGGTCTCCCGCGTTCTCGGTGCGACGGAGGACCTGGTGGAGCGGAGCATCGCGGCAGCCGGCGGCCGCTGACCGGTCCCGAGTCGCGTGTCACGTGGTGGGCCCCACCCCACCGGCTCGATGACACGCGACTGTGGCCACTAGCGCACCGGGATGGTGCCGACCAGCGTCTGGTCGATGCTGTTGCCGTCGGCGTCGGATGCCCTTGCCCGCAACGAGATCGAGTCTCCCGACACGAGGGCGTGGCCGGGTACCGTGATGACATAGCGCCCGTCGCCGACCCGTCTGCCGGGCGCCTGTCGCCAGCTGGCGCCGGCGTCGGTCGAGTACGACACGGTTGCCGCTGCGATGGCAGGTTTCCGGTCGGCGTCGGCGTGGTGCCCGACCCGGAGGTCGAGCCGCAGAGCACGTCGCGCCTTGGCCGCGCCCAGGTCGTCGACGTCGGGACGGTAGTCGAGCGACAGCAGTGGTGGGTGCACCTGGCTCGGCCCGCCGGGCACGGGGCCGTCGGAGCCGAACTCCCACACCGTGCGCGCCCGCGCCGGCGCCGCGAGATCGGCCGGGTCGATGGTCAGCACCTGCTCGACGCGGTAGGTCGCCGGCCCCTTCGGCACCGTGAACGAGCCCGACACCCCGGCCCTCTCCCCCACCAGCTCACCATCGCGGAAGAGCGTCACATTGGTCTGCTCACGATCGAAGCCGTCGACGAGGGCACCGCTGTGCGGCCCGTCGCTGAGCCCGGTCTGGACATACATCGTGGTCGCCGAGCGCCGGGTCTGCACCACTGCCGGATGCAGGCCGACCGCCCACGTGCTCTCGGCCCGCTCGGCCCGGTCGTACGTTCGGTGGTCGGGATCGCACAGTGACGCGAGCAGGAACCGGTCCAGGGTCGGCAGTCGCAGGCACTGGCGCCAGTACACGTCCGGTGCCGCGGTCACCAGCTCGACCCGGTGCTGGGGCACGTCGAGCGGGCGGAAGGTGATCAAAGCGGTGCGGGTCTTCTCAGTGAAGTAACCCCGACCCGTCACGTACTCACCCGGCTGCGATACCGCCGCGAAGTGGTTGTCGACCCGAGCCATGTCGTGAAGGTCCTTCGGCGAGAGCTGCGGCCAGAGCGCTGCGGAGAACGCCGGCCGCGGCAGCAGCAGCTCGTAGACACCGGGGTCAGCCGGACCGACCTCGCCGGTCGGCTGGAGGGTCCAGCGGGCCACCGCCTCGAACAGGCCGTGCTCGACTGGAGGGCCCGTCGCGACAAACACCCGGCCCTGCGCGATCTCCTCGGCGGTGAACCCGGCGAAATCGGTGATACCGCTGCTCGGCCCACGCCGTGCCCAGCTGAGGCCGGAAAGCACGACCTCGGTACCGGTCCGGTAGACGGTCGGAGCGCGCACCTGCTCGGCCTCCCGCGCGTCGACGACGTACGTCGTGTCCGCACTGACGTCCAGCTCGGTCGTACCGGCGATGGTGAACGTCTCGGGCACACCACCGCGGGCCGGTGTGACGATCCGCGAGAGGGCGCTCCAGTGCCCCGGTGGCAGCCGGACCCTCGCAGCGCCTTCGGCGTCCAGTGCGACGTTGGCGTACCCACCCGTGTCTCCGTTGACCATGGTGACGAGCCCGCTGGCGACCGGCTCGCCGACGCGGTCGATGGCCCGCAGGTGCACGTCGTAGCGCTCCTCCTCGTCGTGCGCCCCGAACGGCAGCCGCACCAGCGCCTGCTCACCCGCGGCGACGGTCAGCGAGCCGTGCCAGCTGCCGTCGGCAACCAGGCCCGGGTCGAACGTCACCGTGCTGGACGCCGTGCCGTGCGCAGGCACCGTGAACGTCGCGGGCGAGGCGATGACTGCGTCATCGGGGGCGGCCGCGCCGTTCTCTGCGAGCACCTCGTCGACCAGCGCAACCGACACCGGCTCGTCGCCGTCGTTGCTCAGCGTGACGGCCTTCGACCTCGGTGCCTCATCGGGGTGCCGGAACAGGCCGAAGTCCAGCGACGCCTTGTCGGCACTGAGGGTCTGCGACGTGGCCTGCGCCAGGTCGAGCCGCCCGCCGCCGACGGTCCACGACATGCTGGTCGGGTGCGCGTCGGCGGTCGTGACGAGCTGGGCCTTGACCTGCTGCCAGGTCCAGTCCGGGTGCTGCTGCCTCAGCAGGGCCGCGCCGCCGGCGACGATCGGTGTCGCCTGCGACGTACCCGTCATCCGCGTGTAGAAGTCACCGGTACGGGCACCGGCGCGAGCGCCGAGGATGTTGTCACCGGGCGCTGCCAGGTCGGGCTTGAGCCGAAAACTGCCGCGGGTCGGGCCCTCGCTCGAGTAGATCGACTGGATGTCGTCCGCACGTACCGCGCCGACGGTGAGGGCCGAGGCCGCCGTGCCGGGGCTCTCGATCGTCTGGGCGCTGCGGCCGAGCCCGCCGGAGTTGCCGGCGGCGACGACGAACAGCGCGCCCGTCTCCTCGGTCAGTGCGTTGAGGGGTGACGGTAGCCGAGCCGAGTCGGGCCAACTCGGCGCCGAATCCCCCGGCCGTCTCCCGGTCCAGGGCTGCGGCCGTGGCGTCGATGCTGGCGAGCCGCTGGGTCGGCGTCAGGGACCCGTCCTGGTCGGTCAACGTGCGTACGCCGGGTGCACGGCGGACGATCAGCGGGAGGTCGGCCCGGCTCGCGTCGTCATACCCCATCTCGACCAGGCCGGTCACGTCGAACAGCGCCGGGTCGAGCACGTCGGGCACCAGCGTCGCCACGTCATGCGGGATGACGCTCACCCGGCCTTCGTCGTGGTGCACCGAATAACCGACACGCTGGCCGTCATCGGCACCCGCGCGCGGCTCGAACAGCACCACGGGCTCGCCGTCGGACATCGGTGTCAGCGTGACGCGGTCGCCGGTGACCAGCGTGACCGTGCTCGAGTCGCCGGACGCGGGTCCGCCCGCGGCCCCGCCCGTCCCCTCGCCCTGCGCCGCCGGTGTGGGTGCGACCGCGAAGACCAGGGCGAGAGCGAGGGCGACGAGCGGACGCACCACTGCACTAACCGTTGGGCTAGGCAGGGGGCGGCCCGCCGGGTGCGACGGCGTCATGCCTCGGTCTATCGCATCCAGAACGCCGAACTCCACGGCTCCGGCTGGCGCATGCCGGACATGTCGCTAACTGGCCACAGCACCGGTGACAGACTGCGGGCATGACGTCCGAGCAGGCCCCACCGGGGCAGACCATGTACGTGCCTAGGTTCCTGATGCGCCAGAAGATCACCCTGATGGTGAACCAGTACCAGATCTTCGCCGCCGACCCGGGCGGCACCGAGGGCCACCTCCTCGCGTTCGCCCAGCAGAAGCGGATGGCGTTCAAGGAGCAGGTCACGTTCTTCGCCGACGAGGCCAAGACCCAGCCGGTCTTCTCGTTCAAGGCACGCAAGGCGATCGACCTCGCCTCGGCGTACGACGTGTTCGACGCCGAGGGTCAGCCGATCGGGATGTTCCGCAAGGACTTCGGCAAGAGCCTGCTCCGCTCCAGCTGGCAGCTGTCGGGGCCCGGCCTCGAGGCGTACGGCCAGGAGCGCCGCCCCTTCATCGCGATCCTGCGACGGGTCTGGGACTTCATCCCGTTCCTCGGCGAGGTGTGGGTGCCGTTCGTCTTCCATTTCGACTTCGCCGACACTGCGAGCGGGGAGCCGGTGATGACGAGCGAGCGGAAGAAGGCGATCCGTGACCGCTACACCGTCACGGTGCACGACCAACGGCTCGACTTCCGGCTCGCGGCCGCGATGGCGGTCGCGCTCGACGCCCTGCAGAGCCGCTGACATGCCGGGCGTGTCAGATCAGACCGACCGTGCCCTCACGCACCTCCTGCAGCAACGGCAGAGCAAGGACCGGGTGCCCGGGATCTGCGCCGGCGTGGTCCGGGACGGCGCCATGCTGTGGCAGCAGACGGTCGGGTCCGCCGACATTGTGAGTCCGGGCCGTCCACCGACCGACGACACGCAGTTCCTCATCGCGTCCATCAGCAAGACGTTCACCGCCGTCCTCGTGATGGCACTGCGCGACGAGGGCAGGCTCACCCTCGACGACCCGGTCGAGCGCCACATCCCGGAGAGCAAGCACGGCGGCATCACGATCCGGCAGATGCTGAGCCACGTGACCGGCATGCAGCGTGAGCCGGTCGGCGACGTGTGGGACGTGTTGCGGTACCCCGACCGGGTCGGGCTGGTGGACGGGTGGAACGAGGCCGAGCGGATCCTCAAGCCGCACCACCGCTGGCACTACTCCAACCTGGTCTACTCGATGCTCGGCGAGGTCGTCACCCGGCTCGACGGCCGCGACTGGATCGACAGCGTGCGCGCCCGGATCCTCGAACCGCTCGGCATGAAGCGCACCACCTTGGGGTTCACCGGCGAGCGCGCGGTCGGCTACTACGTGCCGCCGTTCACCGACGTGCCGGTCGTCGAGCCGGTCCTCGACATCGCCGCGATGGCCTCAGCCGGCGGACTCGCCAGCACCCTCCACGACCTCGCGACCTGGGGTGCGTTCATCGCCGAGCCGACCGACGAGGTGCTCAGCCCCGACACGCTCGAAGAGATGTGCCAGCCGCAGATCATGGCCGACCTCGAGCGCTGGCAGCTCGCCTGGGGCCTCGGGTTCATGCTGGTACGCGCCGACGACCGGATCTTCGTCGGCCACACCGGCGGGATGCCCGGCCATATCACCGGACTCTTCGTTCAGCGCAAGGCCCGTACCGCGGGGATCACCCTGATGAACGCCACCTCGGCCCCCGACCCGGCCGAGCTGGCGGTCGAGCTGGCGACGTACGTCCTCGATAACGAGCCGGCGACGCCGGAGGCCTGGACTCCCGGCACGACGGTGCCCGCCGAGCTGGACGGCGCCCTCGGTCGCTGGTACTCCGAGGGCGCCGCCTTCGACTTCGCGGTCCGCGCCGGCCGGCTCGAGGCGCGCGGTGAGAAGCTGCCCGCCCACAAGCCACCTTCGGTGTTCGTCAAGGTCGGCGACGACCTCTACCGCACCGAGTCGGGTCGCGAGACCGGTGAGCTGCTCCGCCTCACCCGTGACGAGACCGGCACGGTCGTGAAGATGAACTGGGCGACCTACGTCGTCACCCGTGAGCCGTACGCGTTCGGCGAGTGGCTCTGATCTGCACCTCCTACTGGGGGAACGCCTGGAACTCCGCGATCCGGACGTTGAGCGCCTGGGCGCTCGCCGTCGCGCAGTCGGTCGCCGCCCGGGGGTCGGCGTCCTGCTCACCCGCGTAGTTGGGCGCACCCGTGCACTGGCTGGTCACGACCTCGATACGCAGGTGCGTGGCGCTGGTGCGCGGGATGTCGAACGACCGCATCACGAGCTCGGGCGCCCTCGGCCGCGGCGCGACGGACGGGAACGCGTCGGACGGGCTGGTGTAGACCGTCGAGAAGTCGGCCACGTCCGCGCAGTCCACTCCTCCCCCGGCCGTGCAGCCGAGCACCCGGAACTGGCGTAGCGCCGTGAAGCGGTTCTGCCCGCCGGCGTCCGGATCTCCCTCGACCTCCGCGCGGAGCATCGCGCTGACCTGCACCCGGCGGACCTCCTGCCGCCCGCCCGCCAGGTCGACGGTCACGCCCTTGCCCGCGACCGCGCTGCCGAGCGACGCCCAGTTGGTCGCCTCGTCGTCGTCGATCAGCCGGGCCAGGTTGATCCCGTCACCGGTCGCCGAGGCACCGGCCGACGCCGACGCGTAGTTGGGCCGCATCCGCACCGGCAGTGACCGAGGCTCGGTGCCGCGCACGTTCACCTCGCCGGTCGGCACCAGCCCGTGGCCCGGTGCACGGACGGAGAACTCGTACCGCCCCGGCACCAGCAAGGCCCGGTCGGTCAGCGGTGTCGCCGGGTCGGTGTCGGCGATGGGCATCGACCGGGCCTGGTAGTCGCCGACGAACAGCTGGGCTCCCGGCGGGACGACGCCCGCGTCCCCGACCGGCCGGAACACCAGCTCGACGTTGTCGGCGTGCGGGGAGGCGAAGCTCGGCACCGGGTCGGCGTCGGCGTTGGTGTTGCTCGACGCACCTTCACCCAGTCCGCGCTTGGCGAACGTGTCCCAGAGCAGGTCCTGGTTCGCGCCGCCGAACCGGATCAGGTCGGCGGCCAGCATCGCGTCCCGCGCGTCGACCATGCTGACGTTGCCCGCGGCCATCAGCAGCCAGGCGTCGAACATCAGCTGAGCCCACCGCCGGTTGCCCGGGCACTCGTCGGCCGCGGTCTCGCCGTTGGCGCAGGCCAGCTGTGCGGCGGCGTCACCCGCGCCGTACCGCTCGACCATCGCGGCGCGGATGTCGAAGTTGGTCGCGGTCCAGATCTCACCGTCGGCATGGACCTGCTGCCCGACCAGGTCGTAGGCGACGTTGCTGTAGTTGAGGGCGCTGTCGCTCATGTTGTAGTTACGGATGCCGGCGTCCTGGTCGGAGGTGGCGTACGCGCCCACCGTGAACGCGGCGTCGCCCGCAGGCGCGTAGCCGTACTCGTTCACGTACTCCATCGCCATCAGGTCGGACCAGCTCTCGCCCATCGCGCCGGCCTGCGGCCCGCTGAGGCCGGCGTTCGGCCCCGCGACCATCCGGTTGCTGATCGCGTGCCCGTACTCGTGACCGATCACCGACATGTCGAAGTCGCCGTCCACGCAGGGCGCGTAGAACGACCCCGCGATCGGCTGCCACAGGTACATGTTCGTGATCGGCGCGATGCCGTCGGCGAAGGTGATCTGGTTGGCGTTGTCCCGCGCCCGGAACTCAGGTGGTCCGCCGGACACGCCACCGGCCTGCGCGTTGCCGAGCTCCGGGTCCGCGCCGAGACCGCCGTTGCCGAAGTTGTCCTGCTGCAGGTTCCACGCCGTCTCGGTGAAGCCGAGGTGGTACGACCAGTCGTGCATCCGGTTGTGCATGGCGGTCAGGTTCGCCCGGGCCGCATCGATGTCGTTGCGCTCCGGCGAGGTGAACGTGGTGTCCGGGTTGCACTGCTCCTCGCGCCACTGGTTCGTCCAGGCGTACTGGTAGTCCCGGTCGGGACGGGGAGTCGCCGGCTCGGTGCCCACCGAGAACGCGTTGTTGCTGAACCAGTTGTGGACCGTCCGCGCGTTGTTGCCGATCGTGGTGGTGGTCGACTGCCCGGTCACGGGGTCGACGTCCCAGGCCAGCGGCGACGCGGGCGTGCTCACCGACTCGTCGCAGCCGGCCGCGGGCAGGAAGCACCAGGTGACCCGGGTGTCGTCGGACGAGTAGTCGAGCGGCGGGTTGCTCTCGAACACGTCCCACTCGGGGTTGTCGCCGTCGTGGTCCACCAGGTCCTCGCGCACGAGTACGTCCCCGGTCCGCGCGTCGACGAAGGCGGTGACCGCCACCGGTTCCCCGGTCGGGTCGGACACCACGGTCACT
>WHTB01000311.1 GCA_009379735.1 Propionibacteriales bacterium | reverse complement strand
TGTCGTGCTGCTGGCACTCAACCTGCCGCTGATCCCGATGTTCGTGCGGATCCTCGACGTGCCGACCAAGATCTTGATGCCGGTCATCTTGGTGATCGCCGCCGTCGGCGCGTTCTCGCTCAGCAACGCCTTCGCCGACGTTGTCCTGCTGTTCGCGTTCGGGCTGCTGGGATACCTGATGCGGGCCGTCGGCATCCCCCTCGTACCCTTGGTGCTGGCGGCGATCCTGGCACCGAAGATGGAGCAGTCGTTGCGCCAGGCGACCCTGCTGGCCGATGGCGACTGGTCGACGCTGGTGACCCGTCCGATCAGTGCCGTCTTCCTCGCCGTCGGGGTCGCCGTGGTCGTCCTGGATGTCGCGGTCAAGCTGCGTCATCGCAAGGCGCTGGTCCCGGCCGTCGGCGAGGACGATTGAGCAAGGGGGAGCGACCGTGAGCCGGTGGTTCCTCGGCGTGCTCGCGATCACGGTCTGCCTGCAGACGGCGGTGTACGGCAGCCGCCCGATGGTGTCGTACAAGGCGCTCGCGATCGGAGCCACGCCGTTCGACCTCGGTGTCATCGCGGCGTCGTTCGCCGTCTTGTCCCTGCTGGTCGCCGTCCCGGTCGGCCGCTGGGTCGACCGATGGGGCGAGCCGCCGTTCATCGCTGGTGGCACTGTCCTGATCACGGCCACCACGGCGTCGTTGCTCTGGATCGACAGTGTCTGGGGGCTCGCGGTCAACCAGGCTGCGCTGGGGCTCGGACACATCATGACCGTGATCGGCACCCAGACCCTCATCGCCAACCGTGGCGACCCCGGTCGGCGCGACGGCCGCTTCGGCGTGTTCACCGTCTTCGTCTCCCTCGGTCAGCTCGTCGGTCCGGCCGCGGCTGGACTCCTTGCCGGCAACGCGATCGGGCAGCCGGGTCCCGGCGGGAGCCAGGTCGGCACCGACCTGGTCTTCGTCGTGATGACTGTCGTGACCGGCCTGGCGGTGGTGGTCGCCGCCAGCCTCTGGAGGGTGACCCCGCCGCGCGCGCGGCACGGCGCCGACAGCGAGGTCGACGGCGGGTCGCTTCTGACCGCCTTGCCACGGGTGCTTCGCATCCAAGGCATGCCGCACGCCATGCTCGCCAGCCTGACGGTGCTCACCAGCATCGACCTGATCGCCGCCTACCTACCGGCGTACGGCGAGGCTCGAGGGCTCTCCGTCGAAACGGTCGGGCTGCTGCTCGGGGTACGGGCGGCGGCGTCGATGGCCACCCGTGTGCTGATGCTGCCGCTGATCAGACTTGCTGGGCGGCGCCGCCTCCTCGCCATCAGCATGGTCCTGCCGGCCGCCGCGCTCGCCGCCTTCCCCCTTGCGGACAACACGGTGTTCCTCTACACGGCGATGACGATCATTGGCTTCGGCCTGGGTCTCGGGCAGCCCGTCACGCTGGCCTGGGTCGCCGGTCGGGCGCCGCACTCCATTCGCGGAACGGCGCTCGCGGTACGGCTGAGCGGCAACCGGCTGGGGCAGACGGCCCTCCCCGTCGCTGTCGGTGCAGTCGCCGGCGCGGCGGGCGTTGCCGCAGTGTTCGTCTCGCTCGCCGGCCTCCTGGTAATCAGCACGACTGCGGTTCTGTTCACATCGCTCGCGTCCGACCAGCAAGAGCCGTAGTCGCGGCACTGGCGGACGGCGCGACGCGGCCTGCGCCCTTGACAGTCGCCAGGAGGGCAAAGATGATGTGCAGAGGCTGACGGAAGCGCTTTCGCAAGCGCTTTCGCCTCGATCCCTTTCGCACCAAGGGAGCGTCTCGGATGCGTGTCACGTCTGTCCTTTCACGCCGCACGTCCATCGTCTCCATGATCGCGGTGCTCGTCGCCGGGCTCGGCATTTCAGCCGTGACCGCGCCACTCGCTCGCGGCCAGGAGCTCTGTGAGCCGTGGTGCGCAATCGCCACCTTCGACGACTATGCGAACGGAAGCCTGCGGACCCAAGGGCCCTGGCATGTCAACACTCCCGGAGCCACCGACGGCGCTCTGGCCGGCGACGACGTGCCGTCGATATTCTCCGGCAAGACGATGATCAACCGGGTCGACACGACAGCCGAGCCGATCCAGTACCGCGGCAACGCCTACGCCGAGCTCCGCGACAGCGCCATCGCCGAAGGTGCGACCGGCACGGTCTTCCTCGAGTTCGCGACAGACGACGTGGCGACGACAGCGCTTAACCTCGGGTTGTCGGCAGACTCCTCGCCGGGACTGGGCTTCGACACCACGGGCGATCCGCTCGACCTCGAGGACTACGCCGTCCAGCTCATCATCGACGAACGCGGACTGGTCGTTCGCAACGGAGACGCGGAGCAGGTTGCGGACAACGTGACGATCGGTGACGACACTCGGTATCGGATCTGGGTCACCGTCGACAATGCAGCCGACACCTTCCAGGTGCGTGTGGCGGCCGATCGCGGCGAGCCGGCACTCGTCAGTGCCGGAGGTGCCGACGAGTTCGCCTTCCGAGGCGCCGAACCCGCGCCGCTCGTGACGTACCTCCACCTCAACGACCCGGTGGACCTGCCGAGCTCCGCGTCGTTCATCGACAACATCTACGTGGACCCAACGAGTGAGACGTTGGTGGACCCGAGTCCGGCCTACGAGGACGTCATCGACTTCGACAGCTACCAGCCGGGCCCGATCTCCGGCCAGGACGGATGGAGCGGGTCGGCCGCATCCGAGGTGACGACAGACCCGGTTGTCGACGACAACCAGGTGCTCGGCATGCACGGGCCGAACCTGAATGCGCACCGGGCGACCCCGGGCATTGGCGACGGCACGACTGGCACCGTCTTCTTCAGGATGCGGCGCGAGGGCGGGGTCGACGCGAGCATCGGCCTGAGCGACGTCGACGCGCCCACGACCTTTTCGCACTTCGAGGTGCAGGCGAACAACCAGAACTCCTCCCGACTCAGTGTCCGCAACGGCCCGTCGTTCGCGCCGGTGGGCAGCTGGTCGCCGACGACCTGGCAGTGCGTCTGGATGGTCGCCGACAATGCGACCGACCAGGTGACGTTCTACAGCCGCGGCGGCCCGTACCGCGTGACCACCCGACTACCCGTGGACGAGGAGGTGACCCACGCGTTCCGTAACGGCACGGCAGAGGCGCTCGATCGGTTCTTCGCGATCACCGGTGGAGTGTCACCGAGTGAGCTCTTCATCGACGACGTTGCGGTGGACACCGACGGGGTCAACCTTCGGGTTCCCGGTGGCAATGAGGATTCCTGTGTCGCCGTAGATCCTTCGGACCTCCCGCTCGCTGACCCGATTCCCGAGGACCCGACGCCGTCGACAGTCTCGTTGACGCTGGAGGAGCTCACGACGATCCCTGCCTCCGGCGGCGGGTCGGGTGCACGGATCAACTACGTCGGCGAGATCCCGGACGGCAGCGGTCGCCTCGCGGCGCCTGATCTCAACGGTCGGATGTGGCTCGTCGTGGATGGTGAGCCGGTCGAGTACCTCAACGCCCCGGAGCAGTTCGCCGACTTCGTGTTCTCACCGAGTCTCGGCACCGGTCTCGGCTTTGTCGCCTTCCATCCGGAGTTCGCCGAGAACGGCAGGTTCTACACAGTCCACACCGAGGCCGGGAATGCGCTGTCCACCAAGACGCCCGACCTGCCGGCGCCGGCCACGACGTCGGTGCACGGCATCGTGACTGAGTGGACGGCCGACGACCCGACAGCCAACCAGTTCTCCGGAACGCACCGAGAGGTCGTCAGGCTGGGCTCGGACACCTTCCTGCACGGCATCCAGCAGATCGGCTTCAACCCGACGGCGGAGCCGGATGACGACGACTACGGGAACCTCTACGTGGCGGTCGGTGACGGCGAGCAGGTTCCGAACTGGACCGACGGCCCGCAGAACCTCGCGATGCCGCACGGCAAGATCCTGCGGATCGACCCGGCCGGCAGCGACGGCGCCGGTGGCGGCTACGGGATCCCCGCCGACAACCCGTTCGTCGCACAGGAGGACGCGCTCGGGGAGATCTTCGCGTACGGCCTCCGCAACCCGCACCGGTTCAGCTGGGACCCCGCCACCGGACGGATGTACGTCGGCATGATCGGGGAGTCCAGCATCGACTCCTTGTACGAGGTGCAGCCCGGCGACAACTTCGGCTGGAACGAGCGGGAAGGCGGCTTCCTGTTCAAGAAGTCCGACCCAACCAACGTTTACCCGCTGCCCGCCGACGACGCGCAGTACGGCTACACCTACCCCGTCGCCAGCTACGACCACGACACGGGGCGGGCGCTCGTCGCTGGCTTCGCGTACCGCGGGGAGGCGGCCCCCGCGCTGCAGGGCTCGTTCCTCTTCGGCGACATCGTCACCGGCAGGATCTACTACACCGAGGTGCGGGACATGAAGCGCGGCGAGCCTCGTGCCCGGATCCACGAGCCGCGGCTGCTCGACGTACAGGGCAACCAGGTGACCATGCAGCAACTTGCCGGTAGCTCCCGGGTCGACCTGCGGTTCGGCACGGACGCCGAGGGGGAGCTGTTCGTGCTCTCCAAGGCCAACGGGAAGATCTGGCGGATCACCGACGCCACGGCGCCGGCGTCCTGCGACCCCGGGGACGACGTGGTGACCGACGTGATGGCGGGCGAGAACTGGGCTCCCTTGACCCCCGACAAGTGGGAGTTCACGGGTGCGGAGCTGATCCTGACCGAGCCGGGTTCTCCGCCACCGGGACCGCGCCGGCCGTTCGAGTACGCCGTGCTGACCGAGGGACCGGAGTTCGAGTCGGTGCAGGTCGACGCCGAGGTCCGCCTCGACACGCCGGTCTCGATCAGCAACCGCGACGTGATCATCGTCTTCGGGTACCAGTCGCCGACGGAGTTCTACTACGCCCACCTGTCGCAGGACAACACGACGTACCCGCA
>WHTB01000222.1 GCA_009379735.1 Propionibacteriales bacterium | reverse complement strand
CGCCGTACGCCGATCTCGCGGCGTCGTTCCAGCACCGAGATCACCATGGTGTTGGCGATCCCGACCGCCCCGACCAGCAACGCCACGGCCCCGAGGCCGAGGGTCAGTGTGGTGAGCGTCTTGTCCGCCGCAGCCTGCGCCGCCAGCGCCTCGGAGGGCCGCGACACCGAGACCTGCGTCGGGTCGGCGGGGTAGGCGGTGCGTGCCACCAGTTTTGCCGTCGACACGACCTGCCCGCTCGCCACCCGGACGTAGATCGTGCTCGGGGGGAGGTCGTCACCCCAGACGGTGGTGGCCGCGCGGAGACTCATCAGCGCCGTCTCGTCGAGCTCGGGTGCCAACGCCACGCGCTCGAGGATGCCGACGACGGCGAACCACCGACCGTCGATCCGCACGCGCACGCCGCGGGCCAACGCCTCGTCGTCGATCGCCAGCCGCCGCGCCGCGGTCGAGCCGAGTACGACGGTCGGCGCGCCGCCGCCGTCGAGCCAATGTCCGGCCGCCAGCTCACCACGGAGCGTGTCGAGCAGGTCGACATCGGCGGCTCCGACGCTCAGGCCCGACGTCTGCTCCGCAGGCACCAGGTGGTTCTTGCGCACGGTGGCGTCGATGTCGCGCACCGCCGACGCGGCGGACACGCTCGCGATGCGGTCGATCATCCCCACCGACGCGTCGGGCAGGGTGGCGTCCCCGCCACCGAAGTCATCCCCGGGCTGGACCGTGACCATGTTGGTGCCGAGGGCCTCGAGCTGCCGGTTGAGGTCGGCCCTCGACGACTCCGACAGCCCGAGGACGCCAACCAGCGCGGTGATGCCGATCGCGATGCCGAGCGCCGACAACGCGGTGCGGCCGGGCCGGCTGACCAGCCCGAGCGCCCCGATCCGGACTCGATCGGTGAGTGCCAGACGCCCCTTCATGCCGCCGTCCCCCGCCGCTCGTCGGCCACCACTGCTCCGTCGTCGAGCGTGATCACCCTCGGCACCCGCGCCGCGATCCGCTGGTCGTGGGTGACCAGGATGATCGTCGCGCCGACCGCGTGCAGGTCGTCGAAGAACTCCAGCACCCCAGCGCCCGCGGCGCTGTCGAGGTTGCCGGTCGGCTCGTCCGCGAGCAGCACCCGCGGCCGGTGCACCACCGCCCGCGCCACCGCCACCCGCTGGCACTCGCCGCCCGAGAGCTGTGCGGGCCGGTGGTCGAGCCGGTGCCCCAGCCCCACCCGCTCCAGCGCCTGCTCGGCCCGCCGCCGTCGCTCCGACCGCCGCACCCCCTGGTACAGGAGCCCGTCGGCGACGTTCTCCAGCGCGGTCTGCCGGTCGAGCAGGAAGAACTGCTGGAAGACGAAGCCGAGGTACGTCGCCCGCAGCCGCGACAGCCCCGAATCGGAGTAGGACGCGAGATCATGCCCAGCGAGCCAGACGTCGCCCTCGGTGGCGCGGTCGAGCGCGCCCATCAGGTTGAGCAGCGTCGACTTGCCGGAGCCGGACGGGCCGACGACGGCGACGTACTCGCCCTCCTCGATGGCGAGGGCGACCCCGTGGAGCACGGTCAGGGCGGCGTGGCCGGTGCCGTAGGTGCGGGTGACGCCGGACAGCTCGAGCGCGGTGCTCATGGCGTCACCACCACCTGGTCGCCGGCATGCAGGTCGCCGCTGACCGCGACGGAGGTGTCGCCGAAGCCCTCGGTCTCGACCGGCACCACCCGGGTGTCGTCACCGTCGGCGACCTCGACGGCGTACCCGCCGTCCTCGAGCGCCACCAGTGCCGTCACCGGCACGATGAGCACGTCCTCGGCAAGCGTGTCGGTGAAACTCACCTGTACCGACGCCCCGTCGAGCTGTTTGCCGATCGTGCTCCGTGACTTCTTGCCGAGCGGCTCCACGGTGACAGACAGCTTGTCGTCGGACTGGTCGTCCGCGGCCGGGACGACCTCCACGTCGACGATGCGGCCCCGGGCCTTGCTGCCGTCGGGGAAGTCGAGCTCGACCTTGCCGCCGACTGGGGCGAGGTGACGCTGCGTGGCCTCGAGCGACACCGTGACCCGGCGCGCGACGTCGCTGACGTCGAGCACGGCGCTACCCGCCGGCACCCGGTCCCCGATGTCGAGCAACTGGCTGTCGATCCGGAGGTCGCCGTCGGTGAACACGACCGTGCCGAGCGGCAGCGTGCCGGTGCGGTCGAGGCCGCGGTCCTCCTGCCAGTCCTCGACCGCCTCCGTGGTCACCCAGGTCCAGTCGCCGTCGGCGGCCATGTCGTACTCGTCGCCGTACCCGAGGCGCAGCAGCGCCTCCTCGAGCTGACGCACGTCGGCGCCGTCGGTCACGTCGGGGCCGAGGTCGCGCCAGGCCGGCATGGCGCCGTCGAGGCGTACAACCGGCTGGTCGTCGACCCGGTAGAGGCGCTGGCCCTCCTCGATGACCTTCTCGGCGCGCGGCAGCCAGGTGAGCGTGCCGGACAGCCCCGCGGCGAGGTCTCGAGTCTCGGCGTACTCCAGGGAGCCGCTGGTCGAGGTGCTCTCGACCAGGTCTCCGCGGCGCACCTTGTCGGTCGTCTCCACGGCGGTCGAAGGCGTGTTGGCGGCGCCGGCGCCGTTGGTGTCGACGACCGCCGCCGCGCCACCCGCCCCGGCGAGCACGCACACCGCGCCGCCGACCACCAGCGAGTGCCACCTCATGGCTGGTCCTCCCCCGTACCGGCCTCCGCTGCGCACTCCTCATGGTCCTTCTCGAGCTGCGGGTCATTGAGGTCGACGTTGGACGGCGGCTCCCTTCTGACCCCGCCGCCGCTGGGGAACTCGGGATCGGGCTGGTCCCAGCCGCGCTCGCGCATGCACTGCGCCTCCGCCAGCATCTTCTGCTTCTGCTCGGCCGGTATCGGTTCCCTGGCCTCCTTGGGCAACGCGGCCTCGAGCTCCTCTTTGCACGCCTCGTCGGCCTTCTTGAGGGTGGTGCTGTCGACATTCGCGTCGCGGTCGATCGTTATGCCGCCGCCCTCTCCGGCCTCAGCCGGGACGCCGTGCTCGCGCATGCACCGCACAACCTTCAGCCACGCGTCCTCCTTCTCGGCCTGCTCCGCCTCGCTGGGCCCGCCGCCGCCGGTGCCACCGAAGGCCCCGCAGGCGCTCACCGGGAGCGCCAGCAGGCAGGTGGCTGTGAGGGCGGCGAGCCGCCACCGGGTCGAGCGCGAGCTCGTGATTGTCATGAGTGCCTCCGGGTTCTCGGAATCTGTTCTGGTGACATTCCAGTGGACAGCGCGTTCGACCAGCGTTGGGATTCATGGCGATTTCCGGCCGTTCCCTTATCTGGGCGCAACGTTGCCGGTGCCATGCTGGAGGGGTGCGGGTCCTGGTGGTGGAGGATGAGGACGTGATGGCCGAGGTGCTGGCCGACCTGATCAACCGGTTTCACCAGCACGGCGAGATCGACGTCCTCGACCACACCACCGACGGCTCCCACGTGCGCGGCGAGGGTGAGTACGTCGCCGTCGTCGGCCCATCCGGCACATAGGCTTGAGCGACCGGCTCAGCCCGCCTCGAGCCAGGAGCCGGTCTGGGAGACCGAGACCCTACGGTGCCGCTCACACATGCCGGTCCGGGTCACGGGTTCCTGCCCGCACTCGGGGAAGCCGCATTCGGCAGACCCCAGCGGAACGACTCGGTCGGTGATCCTGCCCCGCGCCTGTGCTGTGTTCATCGCTGCTGCCCCCATCTGGCGCTCAGGGGGAGCGCCAGCAGGCAGGTGGCGGTCAGGGCGGCGAGTCGCGACCAGATCGAGCGCCGACTCGTGATCGTCATGAGTGCCTCCGGGTTCTCGGAATCCCTTTCCCGACACTCAAGCCGACGGTGCGTTTCGCCAGCGTTAGCATTCACGGCGACTTCTGGCCGTTCCCTCATCTGGACGCAACGTTGCCGGTGCCATGCTGGAGGGGTGCGGGTCCTGGTGGTGGAGGACGAGGACGCAGACCCGTTCACCAATGCGGTGCGGGTCACGATGGTGGGGCTGCGCCGCAAACTCGGCGAGCCGGCCCTGGTCGAGACGCCGCACGGCGCGGGCTACCTCGCAACGAGCCCTCACGACATCTTCCAGCACGGCGAGGGCCTGGACGGTGCGCCGTCACCCGGCGCGCTGCATCATTCCTTGCTTCAACCTGCCACACTGACTCTCCCGACGGTTACGGAGTTTCGCAGTCCTCGCAGTGAACGTCGTCGAGCGGTTCACCGGCGAGCAGCCCTTCGACCCAGTCGACCAGCGTGACGCCGTTGACCTCGATCTCGTAGAACTTGTCGAACTCGAAGATCCCGTGGTCGTCGCCTGGTGCCGTGTAGCTGTGCTGGGTCACGCCGGCGGCCTCGATCGCCGCCTCGTGGGCGTCGATCAACTCGACCATGGTCGATGGGTCCACACCGCCCGACTCCAGCTGCCGCGCCGCATTTTGGTCGAAGGCGTAGTCGAAGCGGGTCATGACGATGTCGGGGTCGTGCAGGCCGGCCTGGATCCAGAACCGTGTGGGGCTCCAGTCGCGGGCGGTGAGCCCTTCGTTGACCTCCCAGTCGGGCATGGCGTCGTCGACACCCCACCGCTCCATCATCTCGGCGTAGAAGTCGGGATCGTCGGGGAAGGCGCCGGACTGGGCGCCGAGCACGGTGACCTGAGCGTCGGGAAGCCGGTCGGCTGCCAGGCCGCCATAGACGGGGCGGCGACCGATCCGGCCGTCTTGCCGACCACGACGACCTGAGTGGCGTCGGGAAAGTGCTCGGCGAGGTAGCTGAGCGCCGCCGTGCCGTTGACGAAGCCTTTGTGCTTCACGGTGAGCTCCGATGAGTACTCACGAGTGGCGTCTCCGAGGAACGCGTCACCGGTGCAGAGGGACGCATAGATGAAGCTGTAGTCGGCGAAGGGATTGTCGGCCCGGGCGAAGTCGAAGATCCCGCCCCCCAGCCCCGGACTCTCGGTCGACTGGTTGAAGTCGTAGAAATCGTTCTCGCCTTTGCCGGTGAAGGCGCAGGTCGTCGCGTCGAAACAGACGCCGCCGCCCTCGAGGAACAGCACCACTTTGGTCGGGTCGGCCCGGCGCTCCCAGAACGCGTAGTCGCTGCCATCGGCGCATTGACAGTCACCGCCCGGCACGATCTTCTCCCAGTCCGACTCGCCGGCGGTTCCCGATCCGCCCGTCGCGCTGGCCCCCGGGGAGGCGGTGTCGTCGTCACTACCGTCGCCATTGAACGCGAGAGCAGCAACCCCGCCCAGCAGCACCACGATGGCCACCCCCGCGGCGGCGACGGGTCGTCTGGTCAGGATCCCCCGCCGGGTGGGCGCCTCGTACCCGTCCTCGTACTTGTCCTCCTCCTCGGGCGGGGGCGGTTGCGCGCCGTGCCGGTCGCTGGCCGTTGGGTCGTTCTGTTGGCCGCGCCGGTCCTCGTCGGGACGACGCGGCTCGTCGGGTGTTTCGTCCATGGTGGGGTACTCACTTTCTCGTTGGGGTGACTGGGCGGATTACCCGCCACCGGGTCGAGCGCGAGCTCGTGATTGTCATGAGTGCCTCCGGGTTCTCGGAATCCCTTTCCCGACACTCCAGCCGACGGAGCGTTCGATCTGCGTTCGCTTTCACGGAGATTTCCGGCCGTTCCCTTATCTGGGCGCAACCTTGCCGGTGCCATGCTGGAGGGGTGCGGGTCCTGGTGGTGGAGGATGAGGACGTGATGGCCGAGGCTTTGGCGCTCGGCCTGCGACGGGCGGGCTACGCCGCCGACATCGCGGTCGACGGCGAGGAGGCGCTGGCACTCACCGACCTCAACCCTTACGACGTCGTGCTGCTCGACCGCGACCTGCCCGTGCTGCACGGCGACGAGGTCTGCCGGCAGCTGGTGGACTCCGGCTACCCGGCCCGCATCCTGATGCTCACCGCCGCGGGCGCCGTCGACGACCGGGTCGGCGGGCTGCACCTCGGCGCCGACGACTACCTGGCCAAGCCGTTCGCGTTCGCCGAGCTGCTGGCCCGAGTCGACGCGCTCGGCCGACGCACCACGCGAGCTGCCCCGCCGGTGCTCCGGTTCGCCGATCTCGAAGTCGACACCGGCCGCCGGGAGGTGCGACGGGCCGGGCAGCCGGTGCCGCTGACGCTGAAGGAGTACGGCATGATCGTGGAGTTGGTGCGAGCCGAAGGCGCGGTGGTGTCGGCCGAGGAGCTGCTGGCCCGGGTGTGGGACGAGAACGCCGACCCGTTCTCCAATGCGGTGCGGGTCACGATGGTGGGGCTGCGCCGCAAACTCGGCGAGCCGGCCCTGGTCGAGACGCTGCGCGGCGCCGGGTATCGGGTGGTCTCGTGAGCAGGGAACGTGCGGAACGGGGGCTGAGCGTGCGGTGGCGACTCACGCTGGTCTACACCGCGGTGGCCGCGGCGTCGGCCGCGGTGCTGCTAGCCGGGGTCTACTCGCTGGTGAGCACCGACGATGTCCCGTTCGAGGTCCTCCCCGATGACGGCTCCGAGCCAGCGCCGCCGATCTCCGGCCGCCCACTGCCGCTCCCGCGGGACGAACTGATCTCCTGGGCGGTCGAGGAGACGCTCGAGGACCTGCGGCAGTTCTCGGTGCTGGGCCTGGTGCTGATGGTTGTGGTGTCGCTGGTGGTGGGCTGGGTGTTCGCAGGACGCGCCCTGCGGCCGGTGCACACGATCACCAGCCGGGCGCGGCGGATCTCCGCCGACTCGCTCGACGAGCGGCTCCGGATTCAGGGCCCGCATGACGAGCTGCGCGAGATGGCCGAGACCTTCGACTCGCTGCTGGACCGGATCGAGGAGGCGTTCCGGTCCGAGCGACGGCTGGTCGCGACCATGTCGCATGAGCTGCGCACCCCGCTGGCCAACCAGCGAACGGCGCTCGATGTCGCCCTCGCGGATCCCGACGCCGACGCCACCGATCTGCGTCGGGTCGCGACGATCGCACTGCAGCAAAGCCAAAGGGCCGAGCGCACGGTCGATGCTCTGCTCACGCTGGCGCGGGTCCGGGCCGGTGTCGAGCCGGCTCACCCGGAACCGGTTGTGCTGCACGACCTCGTCGCCACGTCTGTGGCCACCGCACGGGCCGGGGCCGGACCGGAGCTGCGCTGGGAGGTGGACCTCGACCCGATCACGGTGGCGGCCGACGCCGAGTTGCTGGCACGTGCGGTCGGCAACCTGCTGGGCAACGCGATCGTGCACAACCTGTCCGGTGGCGAGGCAGGATTCGTCGGCGTACGACTGCGCGCGCGGCCGGGCACCGCCACGCTCGAGGTCACCAACTCTGGTCCACGCCTCGACCCGGCCGCGGTCGAGGATCTGACCCTCCCGTTCCGGCGGGGCGCCGATGACCGCACGGCTTCGGCAGCGGGCACCGGACTCGGGCTCACCATTGTCCGCGAGATCGCCGACCACCACCGCGGGACGCTGCGGATGAAGGCTCGTCCCGAGGGCGGGCTGGAGGCTGCGTTGACCGTGCCTGCCGGCCCCTGACCGGAGCAGATCGGTCCACCCCCAGACCCATCGGTCCCCCTTCCGCATCGTTGGCCGGGGCGGCCGCACCCCCGTACGCAACCGCCCCGCACAAGCAATGTTGCTGAGCGGCTTGTTTCCTTGGCGTTAGCGACCGCGGTAGGTGGCAGCGGTCGCCATGGAAACGCCGGGGAAACAGGCCATCG
>WHTB01000451.1 GCA_009379735.1 Propionibacteriales bacterium | reverse complement strand
GTCTCCGGCGGCTCGGGGCTGACGTCGAGCAGCAGCTGGCCGAGGTCGAGCGTCGTGGCGCCGTCGACCAGCACCTGGTGGGACTTGCTCAGCACGGCGAACCGGCCGTCCTCCAGCCCCTCGACCAGGTAGGTCTCCCACAGCGGCCGTGACCGGTCGAGCGGGCGGCTCATGATCCGCGCCACCAGGTCACGCAGCTGGTGCATCGACCCGGGGCGCGGGAGGGCGGACCTCCGTACGTGGAAAGTCACGTCGAAGTCGTCGTCGTCGACCCAGACCGGGTTGGCCAGATGGCCGGGGACCGTCTGGACGCGTTGCCGGTAGCGCGGCACGAACGCGATCCGGTCGCTGATCAGCGCGACCAGGCTCTGGTAGTCGAAGCCGTCGCGCGGCGGCTCGAAGACCTCGAGCGTCGCGACGTGCATCGGCGTACTCGCCGACTCCTGCGACAGGTTGGCCAGGTCAGCGGCACGCAACCGCTCCGCCATGCACCCGCACCTCTCGTCTCGCGGACCCCCGGAACCATCATCGTGGCACGGTCGTCATGCTTGGTGTGCCCACCCCGCCCGTACGTCGAGGAGTTGTGATGCGTCGGTCCACCCGGTCCCTGGCCGCCCTGGCCGCCGTTGCCGTGCTTGCCCTGGCGGGCTGCGGCGACGACGGTGCCGATGCCACGGACACGACGAGCGGCAGCGGGAGCGGCAGCGGGTCTGGTTCGGGCAGCGGGTCCGGGAGCGGGTCCGGTTCGGGCAGCGGGTCGACCGCCGAGTCACCCGCCGAGTCACCGACCGACGACGCCGGTGGCGATGCACTGGAGATCGAGATCACCATCGCGGGCGGCACGACCGACCCGGCCGGTGAACGGGTCGAGGCGAAGGCCGGTGAGACCATCCGGTTCCTCGTGGACAGCGACGAGGCCGACGAGCTGCACATCCACTCCGAGCCCGAGCACAGCTTCAAGGTGCAGGTCGGCGACGACCAGGAGTTCGAGTTCAGCATCGACACGCCGGGCGTCTACGCGGTGGAGTCGCACCACCTGGAGACCCAGGTCCTGTCCCTGCAGATCCAGCCGTAACGCCGACCGTGCTCGACGGCAACGAGTGGGTGCTGGCGCACGGAGTCGGCAGTGGTCGCGACCTGCCGATCCCACCGGAGTACGCCATCATCGGTGCCTCCTGGGCGTTGGTGATCTCGTTCGGGGTGGCCGCCTTTGCCTGGCGCCGCTCGATCTTCCGCGGTGACGAGTCGGGTGTCGCGCTGCCGTCGTGGGTCACGCGGCTGGTCGACTCGCCGGTCACCGAGGCCGTACTGCGGCTGGTCGGGCTGGTGTGCTTCGGCTGGTTCGCCGTCTCGCTGGCGTTCGGCAAGGACCTGCTGACCAACCCGGCGTTCGGCAGCTTCTACGTCCTGCTGTGGATCGGCATCGTGCCGCTGGCGCTGCTGCTCGGACCGGTGTGGCGGTGGCTCAGCCCGATGCGCACCGTGCACCTCGGCCTGTCCCGGCTGCTCGGCGTGCCACCGGACGAGGGGCTCCGGTCGTACCCCTCGCGGTGGGGGCTGTGGCCGGGCGCGGTGGGCCTGTTCGCGTTCGTCTGGCTGGAGCTGGTCTACCCGCGCAACACCGAGCTGTTCGCGCTGCAGACCTGGGTCGGCCTGTACGTCGTGCTGATGCTGGTCGGGTCGGCCCTGTTCGGTGCGCAGTGGTTCGCCAGGGCCGACCCGTTCGAGATGTTCTCTGCGCTGGTGGCGCGGATGTCGCCGTTCGGCCGCCGTACCGACGGCCTGGTGGTGATCCGCAACCCGCTCGCCAACCTGGACGCCGTGCCGCCGATGCCTGGCCTGGTGGCGGTGGTGGCGACGCTGTTCGGGTCGACCGGGTTCGACAGCTTCAGCGAGAGCCCGTACTGGACCCAGCTCTCCCTCGAGTACGGCATCAACGGCGTGCTCGTGCCGACGCTGCTGCTGCTCGGGTTCGTG
>WHTB01000373.1 GCA_009379735.1 Propionibacteriales bacterium | reverse complement strand
GCCCGAGACCGACATGATCAGGTCGAAGACCTTCAGCGACATGTGGCCGATGATGATCAGCGCCGCCAGGGCCACCGGCGACAGCTGCGGGAAGATCACGTGCCGGTACAGCCGGTACTCCGAGGCGCCGTCGATGCGGGCAGCCTCCCGTAGCTCGTCGGGGATGCTGCGCAGACCGGCGAGGAACAGCGCCATGACGTACCCCGACAGCTGCCACACGGCCGGCAGGGCCATCGCTGCCATGCCCATCTTCGAGTCCGGGTTGGACCACCACGCGTTCTGCAGCCCGTCGAGACCGACGCTCTGGAACAGCCGGTTGAGGCCGCTGGCGCCCTCGCCCTCGGCGCTGTTCAGCAGCCACCGCCACACGACACCGGAGGCGACGAACGACACTGCCATCGGGAACAGGTAGGTCGCCCGGAAGAAGCCCTCGCCGCGGGTGCTGCGCTCGAGCAGCAGCGCCCACAGCAGCCCGAAGAACAGCGTGCCGAGCAGGAAGGCGACGGTGTACGACACCAGGTTGAGCATCGCGTGCTGGAAGCGGTCCTCGGAGAACAGCGCGGTGTAGTTGTCGAACCCCACATGTTTGGTCGCCGGCAGCGCCGAATGCCGGTCGGTCAGCGAGATGTTGAGGTTCCAGCCGATCAGGCCATACACGAAGACCGCGATCAGCACGATCGACGGGGAGACCAGCAGGAGCCCCGGTCCCCAGTTGCGTATCCCACGTCTCATCGGTCTGTCCTGCCTCCACGTCGAGTTGGGCTCGGTTCGGCGCACGCCCGGCACCCGGTGCCCCTCGTCGCGACGGGGACGCCAGGTGCCGGACTCTGGCGTCGGTCCGGTCAGCTGGTCGCGTTGGCCTCCGCCGCCGCCACCAGTCCGTCCTGCAGCTGCCCGACGTCATTGCTGCTGCCGAACTGTCCGACGGCCGACGTGATCGCGGTGAGCCAACCGATCGAGGCCGCCGCACCGTGTGCCAGGGACGGGACGATGGTCGCGTCGCTCCAGTCCTTCAGGGCGTCCTGCTGGTACTCCCCGTAGTCCGAGGCCTCGGCGTCGGTGCGCACCGGGATCGAGCCCTTCTTGGTGTTGAAGGCCTTCTGCCCCTCGGGGCTGCCCACGGTCTTCAGCCACTCCTTCGCCCCGTCCGGGTTCGGTGCACCCTTGGGCAGCGTGAACGAGTCGGCCAGGAAGTCGAAGATCCCGTCGGTGCCTGGCACCGGGAAGAACGTGTAGTCCTCCTGCACTGTGAGCCCCTGGTCGTCCATGCTGGCGGCGACCCAGTCACCCATGACGGTGTACGCGGCCTTGCCGTCGGTGACGTACTTGGCGGCGTCCGGCCAGTCGAGGCTGGCCCGGTCGGTGTTGCCGTACCCGAGGATGGTCTTGTAGTCCTCGAGCGCGTCGGTGACCTCGCTGGACGCCCAGTCGGTCGACCCGTCCCACAGACCCGTGTAGACCTCCGGTCCGAGGTCCGCGATTAGCACGGTCTCGAGCAGGTGGACCTGGGTCCAGTCGGTGGCGACGCCGAGCGGGGCCTTGACGCCCTTGCTCTTGAGGGTCTCCAGGTCGGCAATCCAGTCGTCGATGGACTTGGGCACCTCGGTGATGCCGGCCTCCTTGAGCACGGTCGGGTTGGCCCAGACCACGTTGGCGCGGTGGATGTTCGCCGGGACCGAGTAGATCTTGCCGTCCACGGTGAGCTGGTCGACGACCTCCTTCGGGAAGATGTCGTTCCAGCCCTCCTCCTCGTACAGGCTGGTCACGTCCTCGAGCTGACCGGCCTTGATGTAGTCGGCGAGCTCGGCGCCGGCGTGCCCCTGGAACGAGTCGGGCGGGTCGCCACCTTGCAGCCGCGAGGCCAGCACGCTTTTGGCGTTGCTGCCCGCACCGCCCGCGACCGCGGCGTTCTCGAACTCCAGGTCGGGATTGGCCTTGTCGAAGGCGCCGACCAACCCGTCGAGGCCGGCCTTCTCCCCGCCCTCGGTCCACCACGTGAAGACCTCGACGTTGGTCGCGTTGCCGCCACCGCCCCCGGAGTCGTCGTCGGACCCGCAGGACGCGAGCACCATGCCCGCGGCCACGACACCGGCGATCAGCGAGATGCGTCTCATGATCCTGCCTCCATCTGTGTGTTGGGTGAGTCCTCGAGGCCGGGTCGGCACCGCAGCACGGTGACGTCGCCGGTCAGGAAGAGGTCGCCGCTCGAGTACGGCGTGAGCAGCGTTTGTCCCTGCTGCAAGGGGATCTGGTCGCCGGCGGCGGTACGCAGCCGGCCCTGTCCTTCGACCACGACGAGCACCGAGAAGCCGGCGTCGCCGACCGCCTCGCCGGGCCGGCCGTCGAACACGTCGGCCCGGAAGTACGGCGTCGCCCGGTCGGCGAGGCCGGACCGGACCGGTGCCGATCCGTCGTCCCAGCGGGTGTGCAAGGCGGCGAGGTCGGCCTCGCGCAGCGCAGTCTGGGTGACGGAGCTCAAAGCGAGGTCGCGCGGAAGGCCGAGGTAGGCGTGATCGGGATCGAGGCCGAACGCGGCATGATCGAGCATCACGGAGAAGTCGGTCGGCTCCTGCAGCTCGACCAGGAACACGCCGGCGCCGATCGCATGGGGCTGGCCGGCCGGAACGAGCAGGGCGTCGCCGCGCTGCACCGGGATCTCGTTGAGCAGTGCCAGCAGGCGCTGGTCCTGTGCGTCGACCAGCTCGGAGAGCGTGCCGTGGTCGATGTCCTCGCGAAAGCCCAACCAGACCACGGCTCCTGGGTCGGCCTCCAGGATCAGCCAGGCTTCGGTCTTGCCGTGAGCGGAGTCGAGGTGCTTCTTGGCGAAATCGCGGTCGGGATGGGTGTGCACCGGGAGCCGTTCGGCCGCGTCGAGGAGCTTGACGAGGAGGCCGGAGTCGTCGCCGTACGCGTTGCGGTGCATAGGACCGAGCCACTCGTCGGCCGACGTCTCGAGTGTCGCGGCCAGCGTCCGTCCGTCTGCCAGCACGGTCAGCCCGGTGCCGTCCTCGGCGAACAGTCGGGTGGTGGAGCCGAGCCAGTCCTCCGGGCGGTGGTCGTCGAAGTCGGCGGTCGGTTCGAGACCGCGGAAGGCCAGGATGCGCCGCCCGCCCGAGTAGAAGCGCTGGGGCGTGTTGGGCGCGAGCGGCTGCGGCGCCGGCATGCTCACACCACCCTGCCGGACTCGCGCACGATCAGTTGGGTCGGAAGGACCACCCGCTGGGGTGGCGAAGAGTCGCCGTCGATGCGCGCGAACAGCAGGTTGGCGGCGGCCTCGCCGAGCTTGGCCGGATCCTGCGCGACCACGGTGATGGCCGGGTCGAGGAGGTCGGCCAGCTCGAAGTCGTCGAACCCGACGATCGCGATCGCGCAGTCGACGCTGCGCAGGGCGCGCAGCAACGCGATGGTCACCCGGTTGTTGCCGGCCACCAGCGCGGTGACCGGGTCCTCGTCCGAGCCCCAAGCCTGCATGCACGCGAGCAGCTCGTCGACGTCATGCGGTCCCATCACGACGAGGTCGGCGCAGG
>WHTB01000202.1 GCA_009379735.1 Propionibacteriales bacterium | reverse complement strand
ACCCCGGCGTGCAGCGGACGCGGCCGGATCTCCAGCCCGTCGATGGTCTCGGTGACGTCGCCGCCGAGGTGGTTCAGCTCGGTGCTGAGGGCAGCCAGCCGGTCGGTCTCGTGGCCGCGCAGGTGGGCGATGCCGCGCAGCCGGGACGGTTGACCGGCGAGCGCGCAGCAGGCGGCGACGACCGGGGTGAGCTCGCCGACGTCGTGCAGGTCGAGGTCCACGCCGCTCAGCTGGCCCGGGCCGGACACCGTGAGCCCGTCGGCCGACAGCGCGACGTCGGCGCCGAGCTGGGCGAGCAGCCAGCGCAGCTGGTCGCCGGCCTGGTCGGTCGTCGTCGGCCAGTCCCGCACGGTGACGGAGCCGCCCGTCACGACGGCGGCCGCGAGGAACGGGGCCGCGTTGGACAGGTCGGGCTCGACGAGGACATCGGTCGCGGCGATCGGGCCGGGCGACACCACCCACCGGTCGGGCTCGGACGTGTCGACCGCCACCCCACGGGCGCGCAGCATCGACACCGTCATCGCGATGTGGGGGAGCGACGGCACGGGTTTGCCGTCGTGCCGCAGATCGACGCCGGCGTCGTACCGGGCTCCGGCGAGCAGCAGCGCCGAGACGAACTGGCTCGACGCCGACGCGTCGACCGTGACCACGCCGCCGGCCAGGCCGCCGGAGCCGGCCACGGTGAACGGCAGCGTGCCGGAGCCGCCGTCGTCGATCACGGCGCCGAGCGTGCGCAGCGCCGTGAGTACGACGTCCATCGGCCGCTCCCGGGCACGGGCATCACCGTCGACCGCGACGCTCCCGTCGGCCAGCGCGGCGACCGGGGGCACGAACCGCATCACGGTCCCGGCGAGGCCGCAGTCGACCCGGGCGGGGCCATGCAACGGACCCGGCCGCACCACCCAGTCGCCACCGTCATCGGCGACCTCGATTCCGAGCGCGCGCAGCGCGTCGGCCATCAGCAGGGTGTCGCGAGCACGCAACGGCTGCCGTACCCGCGAGGGACCGTCGGACAGCGCGGCCAGGACCAGGGCCCGGTTGGTGACCGACTTGGAGCCGGGAAGGCGCACAGTCGATACGACGGGCCGGTCGGCGCGCGGGGCGGGCCAGGGGTCCGCGAGGCCGGTCGTGGAGGTCGTCGTCATCAGCACCGAGCCTATCGGCCGGCGCCGGTCTGGTGGACTCGCTCACCGGCGGTCTGCGCGGCCACGACCGCGGCGAGCCCGGTGGTGATCGGGACCGCGGCGATGATCCCGAGGCTGCCGACCAGACCGCGAACGACCTCCTGGCTGATCACCTCGAGCGTGACCAGGTCGGCGAACGGCACCTCGGTGGCCGAGAAGATCAGCAGCAGCGGCAAGGTGGCGCCGACGTACGCGAGGACCAGCGTGTTGACGGTCGACGCGACGTGGGCCCGGCCGATCCGCATCCCCTGGGTGAACAGCGACCGGCGGGACGCGAGCGGGTCGGCCTCGGCGAGCTCCCAGACGACGGCCGCCTGGGTGACCGTGACGTCGTCGAGCACGCCGAGCGCGCCGATCACCAGGCCGGCCAGCAGCAGCCCCGACAGGTCGACCGTGCCGACGATGGTCTTCAGGTAGCTGCTGGTCTCGTCGGCGAACCCGGTGAACTGGCCGACCTCGGTGAACAGCAGGCCGAGCACACCGGTCAGCGCCAGGGCCGCCACCGTGCCGATCAAGGCGATGCTGCTGCGCAGCGAGATGCCGTGCGACAAGTACAGCGAGCCGATCATGATGGCCGACGCGGTGAGGACCGCGATCAGCAGCGGTGGTTGACCGTCGAGCAGGCTCGGCAGGGTGAAGTAGACGATCAGCACCAGCGAGCCCGTGAGGCTGACCAGCGACCCGACGCCGCGCCACCGTGACAGCAGCAGCACGCCGACCACGAACACGCCGGCGAGCAGCAGCAGCGGGCTCGTCCGGTCGAAGTCGACGAACGTGTAGCGCTCGTCGGCCGGCGCCTTCGGTGCGTACCCGAGCAGGACGTCGTCGCCGACGAGGTACTCCGGTGCGTCGGCTCCGTGGATCAGCGCGGCCGTGACCTCGCCGGGCGCGCCCGGGCCGCTGGTCAGGTCGACCGTCGCGGTGACGCAGCCGGTGCGGCCGTCCTTACAGTCGTTCAGCGCGGTGATCGTGCCGTGCGCGCGCTCGAGTGCGAAACCTTCGGGTGCCTTCCCGGCCGTCGAGTCCGGCCACAGCTTGACGATGCCGACCAGGGTCGCGGCGACGAGCGGCACCACGAAGGCGGCCAGCACGAAACGCATCAGCAGGGGAGCCCGTGCGTTGTCGGCTGCGGCGCGGTGGGCATGTCCGTGGGTGCGAGTCACACCGGCATTCTCCACGGGGTCAGGAGAACGGCAGCTCCGCCCTGGCCAACTTGGCCTCCCGCTTCGCGGCGCGGCGTACGTGCCGGGCCTCGCGCCGAGCGGCGTGGGCGGTGTTGCGGGCCCGCCAGAGCAGCCCGGGCCGACCCTCGGTGTCGACCGACGCCAGCAGCAGGCCGCCCATCATCGAGACGTTCTTGAGGAAGTGCACCCGCTGGTTGGCGCGTACGGCCGGGTCGTCCTCCTCCCAGAACCTGTGCCCGGCCGCGGTGGACGGGACCAGGGTCGCGGCGAGGACGTCGGCGGCGAGCCGCGGGAACTTGCCGGTCGCGAGCAGCGCGCCCGCGCCGATCTGCGCGATCGCGTTCAGCTTGACCAGCGTGACGGTGTCGTCCGGGATCGGAACCTGCGGCGCGATCTTGTGCGCGACCGGCACGATCTTGTCGGCGACCGGCTGGGCCTTCTTGGCCATCGTGTCGGCGTTCTTGTAGGCGTGGTAGCCGCCGACGACGAACATCGAGGCGAGCATCGGCCGAGCGAGCAGTCTCACAAGCGTCATATGACCTTCTTACCCGTCTACGCCACGATATTCACCACGCCTCCCCGGCGGGCGACCTACCGGTGGCTGCCCTTCGACGACCAGAACACTTTGTTGTTCGACGGGTTCGGGTCGATGAACTCCTGGCCGTTGGCGTCGATCGCCGCCCCGAACCACCAGTACCCCACGCCTTGGGCTCGACGGACGGTGAACCGTTCGGGGGTCCGGCCCTTGCCGACGCACACAGTCTTGTGCCCGCTCGATGAGCAGGCCCAGGAGCTCGACGCCACCTTGACCCGGTGCCCGACGAACACGACCCGGACCATCCTGACCTCGTCCTGGGCACCGGCCGTGACGACCACGGACTTCTTGCCGCCCTGGTCCCACGACTCGCTCGACACCGTTGACGTCGTCGCCATCGTCGAGGTGCTCAGCCGGAGGTCGACCCTCGGCACCGCCGGGGGCGGGGGTTCCGGGGGCGGCGGTGTGGGTGTAGGCGTGGTGGTGGGCTTCGGCTTGGGCGTCGGCTCCTTGGGTCGCGGCGTGGATGTCGGGGTGGACGTCGGCTCGGGCGGGGCAGTCGTCGGCTCCGGCGGGGGCGGGGGTACGACGGCCGGCGGCTCCTCCGGCGGGGGCGGGGGTTCCTCGGCCGGCGGGGGCGGCTCGTCGGCGGGCGGCGGTGGCTCGTCGGCGGGTGGCGCGGCCGGTGGCTCGTCGGCGGGTGGCTCGGCAGGAGCGTTCGGGGGTGCCTCGGCACTCGGCGGCGGCTTCGCGCTGGGGGTGTCGTCGGAGCCGACGATGTTGCTCACCGCGACCGCAACGACGGCGATCGCCACGAGCGCACCGACGGCGACGCCGCCGGCGGCCGCGTTGCCGCCACTCTTGATGCTGTCGACCAGCCGGGTGAGCAGCCCGGCACCGGCCAGTCCACCGGACGCGGCCGCGGCCGTCGACGCGAGATAGCCGGTCGCCAGCGTGCCGAGCAGCAACGGCGCGAGCAGGGCTCCGAGGTTGGAGTTGACCTCGGTGAGCTCGAGGTAGAGCCCGGTGCACCGTCGGCAGTCCCGCAGGTGATGGTCGACCTTGAGGCTGTCGCGGCGGGACAGGCCACTTCGGACGTACCCGCCGAGGTGCTCGGTCGTCCACCGGCAGTGCTCGTCCGCGGTGTCGGCGAGGTGCATCTGCAGGTAGGCCTGGCGCAGGCCCTCGCGTGCGCGGTACCCCAGTGCGGACACGCTGTTCGCGCTCATGCCGAGCAGCGGCGCGACCTCGGCCGGCTTGTTGCCTTCGACCTCGAGGTGCCACAGCACCAGCTGCCAGCGTTCGGGGAGCGAGGCGAACGCGCGCGCCGTGGCCGAGCGCTCGAACCCGTCGACCGCGGTGTCCTGGAACGGCACTCCGTCGTCGTACTTCTCCATGTCGTCGGACGGCTGCACCCGCTTGGCACCGCGTACCCGGTCGATATGCAGGCGCCGGACCGCGGTCAGCAGGTACGCGCGGAACGCGACATCGGGTCCGCCGCCGGAGCTCAGGACCTGGAGCACCTTGATGAACGCCTCGGAGACGAGGTCGTCACTGTCCGGCCCGCGGACGAGCTGCCGGGCCAGCCGCTCGGCGGCGGCCCGGTGCCGGTCGAACAGCTCGCCGTAGGCAGCGTTGTCACCGCCGCGGACCTGCGAGATCAGCTCGGCGTCGCTCGGCGTGTGGTGCTCGGTGAGCAGTTCGGACATGGCGTGGGTACCAACGACGAATCAGGCAAAAGGTGCCGACCCCCGGCGGGAGTCGCTACCCAGCGTAGTAGTCACACGCTTTCGCGTCATGATCCGGCTCATCGTCCGTCTTACGGGGGTGATGCTGTTCGAGGTCTTCCAGCGCCGCCGACCGGGAGCCGTCACCGAGAGCACTCTTCCGGGGGTGCCGCTCGGTTTCACTTCGGTGGGCGAGGCGCTGGCCAGTGGGAGAGACCTCGAAGGGCCCTGTTTGGTCACCGGCCAACGGCTGGCGGAGAGCGGGGCCGGGATCGACGAGGTGCTCGACGGCCTGCTTCGCACCCACGAGATCGCCGGCGTCGGGCAGCCGGCGTTCTCGTCGGTCCGTGCCCTCACCACCGGGTGGGCGGAGTCGTCGTTGCAGTACCTCCATGCGCTGTCGTGCGAGGACCCGTTGACCGGCCTCGCCACGACGGCGCATGCCCGTACCCGGTTGGACGAGATCTACCGCGACGCCGACTGCTCCGGGCAGTGCGTGCCCGACTCTCACGGCCTGGTGGTGGTCGAGCTCGTCGACGGTGCTCCGGCCGAGAGCCGGATGGAGAGCCTCGACCGCGCGCTCCGGTTCGTCGACGTGGTCGACGCCGTACGGTCGGTCTACCCGGCCGGCGAGACCGTGGCCCGGGTCGGTGCTCGACGTGCGGTGACGCTGGTACGGCGGACGGCCGGGCTGGGTGAGCAGGTCGGGTTGCTCCGCCAGCTGCTGGTCGACTGGCGGCGGCAGGCCGGCCGCGGACACGGGCACCGGGTCTGGGTCGAGGGTCTGCCGACGTCCAACGAGGCCGCGGGGCGGCTGCTGGACGAGCTGGCGCGCTGACCACCGTCGGTGGGCTGTGCGAGGCTGGGCGCATGTGCGGTCGGTACGCGTCGAGCCATCAGCCGGACGAGCTCGTCGACGAGTACGAGATCGAGCACTTCGACGTCCGGGAGACGCTCGAGCCCGACTACAACGTCGCTCCGACCAAAGACGTCTACGCCGTTGTGTCGCGGCCACCGCGGGACGACAAGTCGGCGCCGGCGACCCGCCGGCTGCGGGTCGTCCAGTGGGGCCTGGTGCCGTCCTGGGCCAAGGACCCGTCGATCGGCAATCGGATGATCAACGCCCGGGTCGAGACCGTCGCCGACAAGCCGGCGTTCAAGCGGGCGTTCGCGGTCCGCCGCTGCCTGCTGCCGGCTGACGGCTACTACGAGTGGTACCAGACGCAGCGGATCGGCCCGCGCGGCAAGCCGGTCAAGCAGCCGTTCTTCATCCGGCCGGCCGACGGCTCGACACTGAGCATGGCGGGGCTGTACGAGATCTGGCGTGACCCGTCGATGGACCCGTCCGACGACGCCGCCTGGCGCTGGACGAGCACCGTGCTCACGACCACGGCCACCGACGAGCTCGGCCAGATCCACGACCGGATGCCGCTGCTCGTCGAGCCGGACCGGTATGCCGACTGGCTCGACCCGGCCACCCCCGATCCGAACGGCCTCCTCGAGCTGCTGGTGCCGGCCGCACCGGGTGGACCCGGTGCCCGGCTCGAGGCGTTCGCGGTCAGCACGGAGGTCAACAACGTCGCCAACAACGGCCCGCAGCTGGTCGATCCGGTCGCGGCGGAGCCGTCCGGTCCTGCATGATCGACTCGTGACGACCACGCGCACGGTGCCGACGCCGCACGGTGAGGCGGTGCTGCACGTCGACCGGTCACGGCGGCCGATGGCGACCCTCGTCCTCGGGCACGGGGCGGGCGGCGGCTCCGTCGATCGTGACCTCTTGGCGCTGGCCCGGGCGCTGCCGGCCCAGGGGGTGTCGGTGTTCCGGCTCGACCAGCCGTGGCGGGTCGCCGGCAAGAAGGTGGCGCCGGCGCCGCAGATCCTCGACGAGGGGTGGGTCGCCGTACTCGACACGTTGCGTCCGCAGACTCCGCTGGTGCTCGGCGGACGCAGCGCCGGCGCCCGGGTCGCCTGCCGCACCTCCCGGCATCTCGGCGCGTCGGGCTGTCTCGCCCTGGCGTTCCCGCTGCACCCTCCGGGACGGCCCGACAAGTCGCGGGTCGACGAGCTCACCGGCGCCGGGGTGACCACGCTGGTGGTCCAGGGCGACCGAGACGTGTTCGGCAAACCCGACGAGTTCCCCGACGGCGTCGACCTGGCCGTCGTACCCGGTGCGGATCACGGCTTTCGGGTGCCGAAGCGCAACGTGCTGACCCAGGAGGAGGCGCTCGGCGTACTCGTGGAGGCCGTGCTGGAGTGGATCACCCGCGAGGTCGCCTGAGCTGGAGTGGGAATGGCGCACCCACGGGCGCTGTTGACGCAAGGGAGACGACACCAGGAGGACGACCAGTGCTCAGCACCCTGCCCCCTCGCGGCGACATCTCGCGGGGTGAACCGACGACGGCCGAGTTCGTGGGGCCGACGGGTGCGCCGGTAGGCTGGGACGCGATGACAACTGATCCCGCGATCGAGACCACGGAGGAGCGCGCCGCGCGCTTCGAGCGTGACGCGATGCCTTTCCTCGACCAGCTGTACGCCGCTGCGTTGCGCATGACACGCAACCCGGCCGACGCCGAGGACCTCGTACAGGAGACGTTCGCCAAGGCGTTCGCCGCCTTCCACCAGTTCAAGGAAGGCACCAACCTGAAGGCGTGGCTCTACCGCATCCTCACCAATACCTTCATCAACTCCTACCGCAAGAAGCAGCGTCAGCCGCAGCAGACGATGACGGAGGAGATCGAGGACTGGCAGCTGGCTCGTGCCGAGTCGCACACCAGCAGCGGCCTCAAGTCCGCCGAGGCGGAGGCGCTCGAGGGCCTGCCCGACAGCGACGTCAAGGAGGCGCTGCAGCGCATTCCTGACGACTTCCGGATGGCGGTCTACCTCGCCGACGTCGAGGGGTTCGCCTACAAGGAGATCGCCGAGATCATGGGCACCCCGGTCGGCACCGTGATGTCGCGCCTGCATCGCGGCCGACGGATGCTGCGCGAGCTGCTCGAGGACTACGCCCGTGAGCGCGGCCTGGTCCCCGCGGGCGCCAAGACTGCTCCTGGAGACGCGTCATGAGCTGCGGAAAGCCGCACGACAAGGACTGCAGCGAGGTCCTGGGCGACCTTTTCTTGTTCATCGACCGTGAGCTCGACTCCGCGACCTGCGACGAGATCCAGCAGCATCTCGACGAGTGCGGGCCCTGCCTCGCGAAGTACGACCTCGATCGCGTGGTCAAGTCGTTGGTGGCGCGCTCGTGCGGTGAGCATGCGCCCGACCGGCTGCGCGACAAGGTGCTGTTCGAGATCCGCGCGGTGCACGTGGAGATCACCGAGACCTACCGCGACCCCGGTTTCACCGCCTGACGCACAAGACCCCGGTTCCTGGACGGAACCGGGGTCTTTCAGTATCTACCCGAGCCTGGGATCAGGCGTTGGGGCGCTTGCCGTGGTTTGCCGCCTTCTTGCGACGGGCACGGCGCTTGCGTCCGGTCTTACCCATGGGGCCTCCTCATGCGTACAGCTGCCGACCGATTGTCGCAGGTTCGTGCCGAGAGAGCACATCCGTCCCAGATCTTCGCGTCGAGGTTGCGCGTATGT
>WHTB01000188.1 GCA_009379735.1 Propionibacteriales bacterium | reverse complement strand
TCGACGGGCACCGGGCCCCCGAGGGGATGGCGGGGCTGGCCAAGGGCCTCGCCGTGGTCGAGGCGTTCGGTCCCGGCCGGACGCAGCTGACCGTCACCGACGCGGCGCGGGCGACCGGGACCTCTCCGGCGACCGCGCGCCGGTGCCTGCTGACCCTGGAGGCGCTCGGTTTTGTCAGCTACGACGGGAAGTTCTTCCGTCCGACGCCCCGGATGATGCGGCTCGGTGCGGCCTATCTCGAAACCGCGCCGCTGCCGCTGCTGGCGCACCCGTTCGTGGTGGCGGCCCGCGACGAGCTCGACGAGGCGGTCTCGCTGGCGGTGCTCCAGGGCGAGTGGGCGGTGTTCGTCGCCCGCGCCGACGTGCAGCGCATCGTGTCGACCGGCGTACGGCTCGGCGCCCAGCTCCCGGCGCACGCCTCCGCCACCGGGCGGGTGCTGCTCGCGGCCCTCCCGGACGATGAGCTGCAGGAGCGGCTCGAGCACTGCCGGCCAGTCAAGACGACCACCAACACCGTCGTCGCCGTCGAGGATCTCCTCGCCCGGGTGCAGCTCGCCCGGTCAGAGGGGGTCGCGTTCACCGACGAGGAGCTGGACTGGGGTATGCGCACGATGGCCGTCCCGGTGTGCGACCGCCACGGCCATACCCAGGCTGCGCTGAGCATGAGCGCGTTCACGGCGCGGATCACCCTGGCCGAGATGCGCGAGGTCGCTCTCCCCGTGCTCCGCAGGCATGCCGAGCGGCTCGGGCGCGTGCTCTAGCGGTGGTCCGAGGCCCGGTCGCGGGCTGGTTCGGTGGCCCGTCTTCATGGTAGAAAGGTAAGACCATTCACGGTGGTGACACGGGAGGACCCATGGCGCAGAGCGGCCGCGTTTTCGTTCGAGGCTTGACGTCGGAGACCTACGGTCTCGACCAGTTCCGGCAGGCACAGCTGAGCGCCGACCGCGTGCGCGACGACTCGGTCGTCGTCGACGACGCCAAGGTCGGCCACTCCGGCGACAGCGAGAAGTCTCGGACCTGGTGGCGGATCGGCCCCGGCGACCAGGACTTCCTCACCCAGACCCTGCAGGTGCACTTCGTCGAGCTGCCGCCGCGGTCGTCGAACCATGGCCACGGCCACCAGAACGAGGCCTCCTTCTACATCCTGGAGGGCGCGGGGTACGAGGTCCACGACGACCAGCGCTACGACTGGAAGAAGGACGACCTCGTCCTGGTCCACACCGACTCGGTGCACCGGCACTTCAACCCGTACGACGAGAAGGCCGTCGCCCTCGTGATGAAGGCGAAGTGCACCTGGATGTTCATGGGCCTGATCCAGCAGGGCCGCAGCGGCCCGGTCGAGCGGGAGGACGAGTTCGGTCCGCGCGAGGACTGGTCGGCGATCTGGACCCCTGGCGTACTCGACCGCAAGAAGGTGGTCAGCGCCGAGGACTGCCCCTGGGAGGACACGCCGCTGGGTCGGGTCCGCGTGCTGAACAGTCCCGAGCACACCGACGTCCGGCAGTTCAGCGTCGACGTGTTCGAGCTGTCGATCCCGGCCGGCAGCCGCTCCGGCAAGCATTGGAAGATGGCCGACGAGGTGCTGTACGTCCTCGAGGGCGAGGGCTACTCCCTGCACTGGGAGGTCGAGGCGGAGATCGCCGAGAAGTACTACGCCCGCATCGCCAAGGAGCCGACGCGGCACGAGATCCGGACCGGCGACACCCTCTACGTACCCCAGAACACCGTCGCCCAGCACTTCGCCGCGGACGGGTCGCCGCTGCGGCTGCTCTCGTCGCAGAACCGCGTCTTCAAGCACCTCGGGTACGACAAGGTCGCGCATCTCGAGGCCGCGCCCGAGTACGCCGGGGCCACCGATGGACTCGTGGTCAGCAGCAGCAGCTGAGCAAGCACGCCAACCGCCCGAACGGAGACACCGTGCCTGCCCCTTACGACAAGCCGATGTACGGCTCGGACGTCATGGTCGACGCGATGCGCGCCATGGGGTTCCGCTATGTGTCCCTCAACCCGGGCTCGTCGTTTCGCGGGCTCCACGACTCGCTGGTGAACTACGGCGACAACGCGATCGAGATGATCGAGTGCCCGCACGAGAAGATCGCGGTGGCGCTGGCGCACGGGTACGCCAAGACCACCGGCGAGCCGATGGCGGTGATCCTGCACAACGTCGTCGGCCTGCTGCAGGGCACGATGGCGGTCTACTACGCCCACATCGACCGGGTGCCGGTCGTGGTGTTCGGTGGGTCGGGACCTGCGGCGTACGACCGGCGTCGCCCGAACATCGACTGGATCCATGGCGCGAACGTCCAGGGCAACGCCGTCCGCGACTTCACCAAGTGGGACTACGAGCCGCGCTCGCTCGAGTCGGTCGGACAGGCGGTGGCCCGCGGCTACCGCGTCGCGGCCAGTGAGCCGGCGGGACCGGTCTACATCGCGCTCGACGCCGGCCTGCAGGAGCAGCCGCTGGACGGGCCGGTCGAGCTGCCGAACTTCGAGCGGCTGGACGTCCCGGCGGCGATCGGTCCGGACCCGGCGCAGCTGCGCCTCCTGGCCGAGGAGCTGGTCGCAGCGCAGCGCCCGATCGTCATCCCGGGGTACGCCGGGCGGGACCCGCAGTCCTTCTACGACCTGGTCGCGCTGGCCGAGCTGCTCGGCGCTGGCGTCGACGACACCGGGATCCGGCTCAACTTCCCGAACCGGCACCCGCTCTGTGTCACGGGTACGAAGGCACTCGAGGACGCCGACTGCGTGCTGTTCCTCGACGTCAAGGACATGGGCAAGGCGACCCAGGTGCTGAACTCGACGGCGCGCTCGGTCGAGTCGCGGCTCGCGCCGGGATGCCGCGTACTCGACCTCGGCTTCAACGACGTCAACCTGTCGTCGTGGAGCGAGGACTACGCGGCGCTGATCGAGACCGACCTGCAGGTCACCGCCGACACGTCGGTGGCGCTGCCGATGCTGCTGGAGATGTGTCGCACGCTGGTGGCGGGCGAGTCCCCGGCGGAGGTCGAGCGGCGCCGGGACCGAGCGCGCGAGGTGGCCGCCCTGCACGACGCCGCGTGGGCGGGCTGGCGGGCGTCCGCCGAGGAGCTGTCGGATGCTCGGCCGGTGTCCACTGCCACGCTGGCGACCGAGGTGTGGGAGGTCATCAAGGACACCGACTGGGTGCTGACCGCCGGCACCGCGGCGGAGTGGGCCAAGCGGACCTGGGACTTCGACCAGCCGTCCCGCCACCCCGGTCGGCAGCTGGGCACGGCGACCCAGATCGGCATCTCGCTCGGGGTCGCCCTGGCCCACAAGGGCTCCGGCCGGCTGGTGGTCGACCTGCAGCCCGACGGCGACCTGATGTTCGACGCCGGCGCGCTGTGGGTGGCGTCGTACTACCAGATCCCGATGCTCGTGGTGATGTTCAACAACCGCGCCTACTACAACGACTGGGAGCACCAGGAGCGGCTGGCGCGCCAGCGCGGCACGCCGCTGGAACGCGCCCACATCGGGATGGAGATCGACAACCCGGCCCCCGACTTCGCGGCGCTGGCCCGGTCGTTCTCGTGGCATGCGGAGGGGCCGGTCACGGACCCGGCCGAGGTGCGGGCTGCCGTCCAGCGCGCGGCCGACCATGTCCAGGCCACCGGGCTGCCGGCCCTGGTTGACGTCGTCTGCGCCAAGAAATAGCCGTCCGGCCGCGCTGCTGGCCGTGACTGGGGAAAGATTTGTACCGCAGGACGTGTGAAAGTCTCCCCAGCTGCCCGCGGCAGTGATGACAGCCCGCGCGCGGCGCCGACCCCGACCTGCCCTGCCCTGGAACGGCACGGATCCGTGCCGTACCCGATCATCCCCACTGCTACAGGGGTGGGGATGATGGGGTACGCGTGGGGGTGAGTCGCCACATTTGGCCGACCGCGACTGCATTCCGGGAGCACGTGTTCGAAGAATGCAGCCGCCGGGGCGCAACCCACGCAGTCTGCGAACACGTGCGCGCAAACGGCGCGGGCGGTGAACCGAGAGGTCGGTCGGGGCGGCGGAGCTGGCCAACGGTGGGACACGGCCCGCCCTGTCCGTTCACCTCGGCCGCCGTCGTGAACGAGGCGTAACCGCGTGTTCCCCGTACGGCCCGAGCCTTGCAAGGCGCGGGGCGTACGAACATCAGGTGGGGCGGCCCGCCGGGACTGACCAGCGGCCGAGCGGCCGGCCGACGCCGCGCCCGCGCCCGCGCCGCACCGTCTTACGTGTCGCGGGTGGACTCCCCGAACAGCTCCTCGACCGGCGGCGCCGACGCGATCAGGCCCTGATCCGCCGAGTAGCCGACCAGCGCCTCGAGCGCATTCCGGTTGGCCGCCAGGCCGTACGGGAACGGGTCGTCCCCGTACCGGCGCCGTTGCGCCTCCACGAGCAGCGCCCCCGACACCAGGCTCGACTTGCGCAGCCGCTCCAGACCGTCGTACGCGAGGTCCTTCGCCTGCGTGAAGGCTGCCATCAGCCGCTGCGGCAGGTCCGGCAGCTCGTGCAGCACCCGGTTCTGGATCACGACCGTGTGGTTGAGGTGCAGGTAGCCGTACTTGTCGAAGAAGCGGTCGACCTCGGCCGCCGGATCGGGGAACAGCCGCGCGACTCCCGGCGTCCGGGCCAGCTCGGCCTCATCGGTCCGGTTCAGCCGAGACGCCATCCGCGGGTACGGGCTGGGCAGCACCGCGTCGAGCCGGCCGTCGACCACCATCGCGGCCAGCGTGTCATCCGGTCCGATCTCGGTGATCCGGATCCCCGGCGGCGGGACGAAGCCGGTCTCTCCGCCGTGACTGAGCGCCTGAGACCGCTCGACGAACCACTCGACCTCCCGCAGGTCCAGGCCGAACTCGTGCTGCAGGACACCACGCGCCCACAACGCGGCGGTCACCTGGTACTCCGTGAGGCCGAACCGCTTGCCGGCGAGGTCGCCCGGGTCGACGATGCCGGCGGTCTCGTTGACGTAAACGTTGACGTGGAACGCAGTCCGGTAAGGGAAAACCGGGATCGCGGTCCACTCCTTGCCCTGCTCCCGCGCGATCAGGAACGACGACAGCGACATCTCACTGATGTCGAAGGCGTCCTCCTTCAGCATCCGGTAGAAGGTCTCGCTGGGCGCCAGCGTCTGCACATCCAGGTCGAAGCCCTCCGGCTTGACCCGTCCGTCGGCGAGCGCCGACACGCGGTCATAGTCGGCGATCGCGAGCGTCAGGTTGTTCATGCCCACCTCAGTAACTGTCTCGCACCAGGTCCTGGAACGACTCCGGCGAGTCGAGGACGTCGGCCACCAGCTCAGCCGTCTCCTCGCCGTCCAGGACGGCCAGCGGCCGCTTCTGCGACTCGAGGTCCGCGACCAGCTTCTCGTCGCTCGTCGCACACGCCAGACCGTCCCGCAGCTCGGCCAGCTGCTCCTTGTCCAGCCCGGGAGGTGCGACCACGCCGCGTCCGGTCTGGCTCATCGCGACCAGGTTGTCGACCACCTCCTGGCCGTCCGGGTTCTCCGGTGGGGTGTCGTACACCGTCGGCACGTCCGGGAGCAGCGGGTCGGGCTCCTTGTCGATCGTGACGATGGGCCGTACGTCGCCGGCCTCGATCGCCTCGAGCTGGCTGTCGACGGGCAGGATGTGCGCATCTGCGTCGCCGGCGACCACCGACGCCCGGGCCTCGGGAGAGCCGGCGAACCCGGTGATGATCTTGAACGGGAAGCCGTACGCCGCGCCCAGGATGTTGGGGTTGATGAAGTCGTTGGCCCCCGGGCCCTGGGCCACGAAGCGCACCTCCTCCGAGCTGCTCACGATGTCGTCGAAGGACTCGATCGGGCTGTCGGTGCCGACGACCAGCACGTTCGGCGGGGAGGACAGCCGGCCCAGCCAGGAGAACTCGTTGAGGTCGAAATGCGCACCCTCGGCCTCGGCGATCTGGGCGGAGACCACGCCGACGGTGTTGAGGATCTGGATCCGGTTCTCGTCGGGCTTGGCCGCCGCCGTCGCCGCTGTCGCACGCAGACCACCGGCCCCCGGCTCGTTGCGTACGACGACGGTCGCGTCGAGGCACTCCGCCAGGTACGGGGCGACCGCGCGTGCGTACACGTCATAGCCACCGCCCGGCTCGTACGGGACGACGAAGTCGATCGTCTCGCCCTCGTACGCCTTCGCGCCGTCGTCGCCTGCTCCGGAGCCACCACCACCGCCACCGCAGGCAGTGAGTGCGAGCACAGCCAGGCAGGTCGCGAGGGTGGCAGTGCGCCGCCTGGTCTCGGTCACGAACGTCATACCGGTCTCCCATCGTGGGGTTCGGGTGCTCATCCGCGCGCCGTCCGTACGTGGACGACGACGGTGGCGCCTCGGGTGGCCTGGCGAACCGCGTCGGTGAGTACGCCTGGCAGGTCGTCGGGGTCCTCGACCGGGCCGAGCCCGACGCAGCCGTAGGAACGTGCGAGGCCGCCGATGTCCACGCTCGGCTCGTCGATGCGCATCCCGATCCAGCTGTTCTCCTCGGGTCGGCCGCGCTGCCGCGCCACCGCGGCCTGGTGCGGCTCGTCGTTGTAGAAGGAACCGTTGTCGTTGACGACGACCAGCGCCGGGATGCGGTAGTGCGCGGCAGTCCACAGCGCACCCGGGGCCATCATCAGGTCGCCGTCACCGATGATCCCCACGCCGAGCTGTCCGCGGTCACGGGCGGCGAGCGCACCTCCCACGAGCGCACCCGGTCCGTAACCCACCCCGCCCCCGGTCGGCGCACCCAGGTACGTGCCGGAACCGGCGAACTCCCAGATGCCGTCGGGCCAGCTCCGGCTGTTGCGGAGGCACAGCAGGTGGTCCACGTGTCGCACCGCATCCCACACCTCGGCGACCAGCCTGGCCTGGGAGATGGGCCGGTCGTCCCAGTGCTCCGCCAGGGTCTGCCGCTGGGTCTGCCGAAGCCGCTCGGCCCGCTCGCGTACCCCCGCGGCCCGACGCTCTCGCTCTCCGGCGTCGATGCGCGGGCGCAGCTCCTCGATGAGCTGCCGCAGGCCGTGCAGCGGCTCGGCCAGCAGGTGTACGTCCCGGTCGACGGCCTCGGCCTGCACGTTGCTCCACGACGTCAGGCCCAACGTGCCGTACGAGACGTCGACGACGCGCGGCCCGGCGCCAGCCGGCGGCGCCGCGCTCCCGCGGGCACCCTTGGACTGGGTGCGGAGCAGGCTGTTCAGGTCGGTGACGTCGATCGCGAGGACGACGTCCGCCTCCCGGACCAGCTCGGGGTCGCCGGTGCAGTTCTGCGGGTGCGTCGTCGGCATCACGACGCTGCTGCGGGCATCCCGGTAGGCAGCGCCCAGCAGCTCGACCACCTCGGTGACGACCGCGGTCGCGGCCGGGTCCAGCCCGACCCGGCCCGCGACGACGACAGGACGCTGTGCGGCGGCGAGCAGGTCGGCGGCCTCCGCGACCGTCGAAGCGGTGGCGGCGATCGTGGACGTCGGCGCCCGCAGCCGGAGGTCCGGCATGACCACCGGCTCGGCGAGCGCCGCCTCTTGGACGCCGGCATCCAGGGACATGTACACCGGGCCCTTCGGCACCGACATCGACCGCTGGGCGCACCGCACCGTGTCGAGCACGAACGCCTGGGGCGTGGTCGGCTCGGCGTCCCACACGACGAAGTCGCGGACCAGCTCGGCCTGGGTGTTCGCCGAGTGCACCCAGTCGATCGGACGACGAAGCGCCGGGTCCGCCGGTCCACTCCCACCGAGTACGAGCATCGGCGTCCGGTCGCAGAACGCGTCGTACACCGCCATCGAGGCGTGCATCAGACCGACCAGGTCGTGCACCGCGGCCACGCCGATCCGTCCGGTCGCCTTGGCCCAGCCGTTCGCCAGCGAGACGGCGATCTCCTCGTGCAGGCACAGCAGCAGCTGCGGCGCCCGGTTGCCGCCGTAGTTGACGACGGAGTCGTGCAGGCCGCGGAAGGACGACCCCGGGTTCAGCGGCAGGTAGGGCACGTCGAGCGCGCGGAGGACGTCCACGATGACGTCGCTGCCCCAGGCCGGCGCCGGGTCGGCGTCAGCCTGGGGGACGGGAAGCTCGACGTCCTCCACACCCACCTCGCGCTCTCGGTATCGGGATGTCGTCACGGCGATGTGGTGAACGAGTCCTTCAGCACGGTGACGTAGTCGTCGGGAGCGTCCAGCAGGCCGTCGATCACCTCGTCGAGCTCCTCCCCGGACAGGTAGTTGAACGGCCGCTCGCTGGACTCCGCCTTCTCGAGGACCTCAGGATCCTCGACCGTCGCGGCGAGGGCGTCTCGCAGGCAGCCGAGGGCGTCGGCCTCCATGCCCGGAGGGCCGACCAAGGGCCGACCGACGTCCAAGAGGTTCAGGTGGGCCTCGATCAGCCCCTCCTGCTCGGCGTCGAGGTCGAGCTCCAGCACCGTGGGTACGTCAGCGGCGATGTCCGGACGTTCCCGGTCGAACGTGAGCAGCGCCTGCTGGTCGCCGCTCTCCAGTGCGGCCTGGCGGCTGTCGAGCTGGCCGGACATGGTGTCGACGCTGCCCTGCTGCAAGGCGAGCTCCACCTCGCTGGAACCGTCGAAGCCGGTGACGACCTCGGCATCCAGGTCGAACACCGAGATCAGCAGTGAGGGGGTGACGAAGTCCGAGGCGCCCGGGCCGGTGGAGCCGAAGCGGACGTCGCTCGCGGCCATCACGTCGTCCCAGGTCTTGAGCG
>WHTB01000074.1 GCA_009379735.1 Propionibacteriales bacterium | reverse complement strand
TCTTGTGGCACATGGGCGCGACACCGAGCCCGGTCGGCGACCTGTCGGTCAGCCAGCCGCTGGTCGTCGACGAGGTCGCCCGGCGGCACCCGGAGCTCACCCAGATCATCGCGCACCTGGGGCATCCGTGGCAGCGGGAGACGGTGGTGACCTTGCGGAAGAACCGGCGGGTGTTCTCCGACGTCTCGGCGTCCTGGGCACGGCCGTTCGACGGCTACCGGGCGCTGGTCAGGGCGCAGGAGTGGGGTGTGGTCGACAAGCTGCTGTTCGGCTCCGACTTCCCGATCTGGACCCCCGCGGAGGCGGTCGCCGGACTGCGGGCGCTCGCCGACATCAAGCCGGCCGGGCTCCCCTCCATCGAGCCGGACACGATCGAATGGCTGCTCGACGGCGACCCTCGACCGGTTCTCGGGCTGACGTCATGACGACCGCCCTCCCGCTGCCGCTCGAGCACCTGCCGACGCCGTCGCTGCTGGTGGATGTCGACCGGATGCAGGCCAACATCGAGCGGGTGGCGGCCGACCTCGACCAGGCGGGCGTACGACTGCGGCCGCACGTCAAGACGTCCAAGTGTGTCGAGGTGGCCCGGCGCCAGCTGGCCGCCGGCGCCACCGGCCTGACGTGCTCCACACCGGCCGAGGTGGAGCTGCTCGCCGGGTCGGGGTTCCAGGACCTGCTGTGGGCCCATCTCCCGGTCGGCGCCACCAAGGTCGGGTTCGCCGTCACAGCGGCGCGGGACCACGGCCTCACCGTCGCGCTCGACTCGGTCGAGGCCGCGAAGCCGCTGAGCGTCGAGGCGCTCGCCGCCGGGGTCGAGGTCGGCTTCCTGCTGGAGGTGAACACGGGGCAGGCGCGGGCCGGCGTCGAGCCCGGGCTCGCCGTGCTGCGGGCTCAGCAGCTGCTCGCCCTCGGCGGGCTCCGGATGCGCGGCGTGATGACCCACGAAGGTCACCTCTCGACGTACGGAGACGACCGCGACGCGCTGACCGCAGCGGCGCGAGGCTGTGGCGAGACGCTGGCCGCCGTCGCCGCCGACATCCGGTCGGCCGGCCTCGACTGCGAGATCGTCTCGGTCGGGTCGACACCCGGTCTCACCTCGTCGCCGTACGCCGACGGCGTCAACGAGGCGCGCCCCGGCACGTACGTCTACTTCGACGCCAACCAGGTCAGGCTGGGCAGCGCGTCGTTCGACGACTGCGCGCTCACCGTGCTGACCCGCGTGGTGAGCACGCAACGGCCCGGGACGGCCATCACCGATGCCGGCCTGAAGGCGATGAGCGCGGACTCCCTCGCACCCGACCGGGGTGCGGGAGTCGTCTGCGGCGCGGACGGCACGCCGTTGCCGGACATCGAGTTCTGGACCGCGAACGAGGAGCACGGGTTCCTCCGTGGTCCAGGCGTCGCCGACCTTCGCGTCGGCGACCTGCTGCGCGTCATCCCCAACCACGCGTGCGGCACGGTCAACATGTGGAGCCGCGAGTACGCCGTCCGGGCCGGCGTCGCGCACGAGCAGTGGGAGATCAGCGCCCGCCACTGAACCCGCCACGGACAAGGAGCCAGCACCCAGCATGAAGATCATGACGATCTACGCCCACCCGGCCGACACGGTCACCAACTGCGGCGGCACCCTGGCGCGCCACGCGGACAACGGTGACGACGTGGTCGCGCTGATCCTCACCCACGGGGGACGGATCCACCCGAACAAGTACGCCGAGGAGTGGCGCAAGGACGACCCGGACGAGCAGGTCGTGAGCTCCGGAGTCGACGACATCATCGAGAACAAGTTGGACGAGCTCCGTCGCGCCGCCGACATCATCGGCATCGGGCGGCTGGTCACCTTCGACCTCGACGACGCGATGAGCACCGTGCACGAGGAGGTCGTCGACCGGACAGCGGAGCAGATCGCGATCGAGCAGCCCGACATACTGATCTGCGACTACCCCTTGCACCCCGCCATGACGGCCAACACCCATACCGCGGCGACGATGACCGCGTTGGCCGCGCTCGGCCGGGCGGGCACGTACCTGAAGAACCTCGACGGCCGCGCCGAGGTCAACGTCAAGCAGGTGTTCTTCACCTCGCTGCCGGTGTTCCCGCACGACGGGCTGAGCACCTACGGCGTCCGCAACGACGTGCTCGTCGACATCACGCCGGTGGTCGACCGCAAGGTCGCCGCGATGGACTGCTTCGACAGCCAGGGCTACTCCGGGCCGTTCGCCCGGAAGCTGATCGAGTCCAACAACGGCGAGTTCGGCCGGGCCGCCGGGGTGAACTTCGCCGAGGCGTACTACCGGCTCTACAACGAGACGCACGCGTTGCTGCCGCTCACCGAGGCGGCGCTGGCCGCGGACCCCCTGACCCGGCACGTCGCGTACTCGCAGGTCAACCTGCGCGAGCGGCATCCACTGCCGTGACGACCGCGGGCCTGGGGTACCCGCTCGACGCCGACCTGCTGCCTGGGCTGGCGGCAATGCCGGTCATCGACATCGCCGACCCGATGGCGGCGCGTGCGGTGGTCGCCGAGATGGTGGCGCGCGCCCCGGCGACCGACCAGACCGGGCTGACGGTGCGGGACGTGCACGCGCCGGGTGCCGACGGTGCGCCCGACGTCGCTCTCCGGCTCTACCTGCCCGAGGGCACCGGCGGTCCGGTCCCGGCCGTCTACCACATCCACGGCGGTGGGTACGTTCTCGGCTCGGTCGACCTCGCACACCCGCGCTGTGTCGAGCTGGCTCGCGACCTGCGCGGGGCTGTCGTGGCCGTGGAGTACCGGCTGGCACCGGAGCACCCGTTCCCGGCGGGCCTCGAGGACTGCTACGCCGGCCTGACCTGGCTGGCCGAGCACGCGACGGAGCTCGGGATCGATCCGGGGCGGATCGCGGTCCACGGCGAGAGCGCGGGCGGGGGCCTGGCCGCCGCCACCGCGTTGCTCGCCCGTGACCGCGGGGGTCCGCCGCTGCGCTTCCAGCTCCTTGCCGTCCCCGAGCTGGACGACCGGCTCAGCACCCACAGCATGACGATCTTCACCGACACCCCGAGATGGAACCGGCCGAAGGCGATCGTCAGCTGGGAGTCCTACCTCGGACCGGGGCTACGCGGGACCCGCGATGTCTCCCCCTACGCCGCTCCAGCCCGCGCCGACGACCTCTCCGGGCTGCCCCCGGCCTACCTCAGCACCATGCACTTCGACCCGCTCCGAGACGAAGGGATCGCGTACGCGGCGCGGTTGATCGAGGCCGGGGTGATGGTCGAGCTGCATCACTACCCGGGGACGTTCCACGGCGCGTCCGCGATCACCGAGGCGCAGGTGTCGCAGCGCCTGCGCATCGAGGAGGCGGCGGTCCTGAGCCGCGCGCTGTACGGGTAACCACCTCACCCGCCGCCACGCTGCTCCACGTCGTCGATCAGGAAGTGGTCGTACGTCGAGGTCGTCCCGCTGGAGGTGAACGCGTGTCCGGTCAGCGCGGTGACTCCCGGCGTCGTCGGACTGACGGTGCCCACCGACGTGCCGTTCAGGAAGACCTCGGCGTCCTCGAGCGTCGCCTCCACCCGGATCGTGTGCCACTGCTTCTGTGGGGCGGCCTTCGGCTCGGTGAGCTTGGTCCACGTGCGTGCGGTCGCGTCGTACCAGCCGATGCTGCCGTCGCTGCCGACGTTGAGCTGGTACGCGGGCACACCGGTGTCGTTGGCCGTGTCGCCCTTGGTGACGAACGCGAAGCTCCGCGCGTAGCCGATCGAGTTCACCCGGAACTTCAGGGTCTGGCTTGTCTCGGGCGCGCTGACCCAGTGCGCCTGGGCGATCTTGTCGTTCCAGGCGTCGACCAGTCGGAGCACGTGGCGCGAGTCGTCGACGTCGAAGTCGGTGACCGAGGCACCGACGGCATCGGTGTAGCCGCGCGGCACCTGGTCGACCGGGTCGTTCTCGAACGAGTCGACGGTCGAGTACAGCTCGACCTCGTTGAGGAAGGCGCTCAGGTCGGCCTCCTCGTTGTCGTCGTCCACGGTGATGCGGACCTGCTTGGCGTGCGCGTCCTCGATGGGGAAGTACCTCATCGCGTAGGACGTGATCTGACCGGTCTCGACGATCGTCGTCCAGTGCTCCCCGTCGACGGACGCCTCGACGGTCGCCGCGGCCGGCTTGCCCGGATGCAGGCTGAGGCCGGCCTGGTTCAGCGTGTACGTCCGGTCGAGCGTGAGCGTGTACGTCGCCGGCCCGGTGGCGCGTCGGACCGCCGACGACGCCCAGTCGGTCGAGCCGTCGATCGCCCCGACCGGGCTCATCTCCGGCAGGCTGGTCAGGCGCGAGCTCATCGTCGTGTCGATCGCCACCGTGCCCTCGGCGTACTTGCCGAGCAGGTCGATCTTGCCGACGCCGGGACCGACGATGTCGACGAACTTCTTCCAGACCCGGTAGTCACCGTCGGTGTGGAAGCCCGCATCGGTCTCCGGGCAGCCCCAGCTCGGTGCGCAGTTGTCACCCACGACGATCACCCGGTTGGACGCCACCGGCGCCTGGCCACCGTTGCCGGACGAGCCGTGGAACCGCTGGAACGACGCGACGACCGTCGGGTGGTTGACGTACGTCGTCTGCGCCTGCTCGAAGCTCTTGCCCAGCCCGTCGGGCGAGATCGCGATCCAGTTGTCGGGTCGGCCGAAGGTCAGCGTCATGATGCCGTTGGGCAACAGCTGGACGGTGGGCATGACACCGGTGGTGGGTGCCGGGTCGCCCGAGGCAGTGGTGATCGTAAGCGGCACCGGCCGTGACCAGGTCTTGCCGTGGTCGGCTGACCGGTTGGTGTAGATGGGGCCGACGTTGGCTCCACCCGGGGTGCCGGTGCGGTGCACGGCGACGAGCTCGCCGTTCGCGGCGTACGCGATCCCCGACTCCCCCATCCACCGTCCGTCGGTGAAAGTCGCAACCGTCGCGAACCGCTTCCAGGTCCGCCCGTTGTCCGTGCTGCGGGCCAGCTCGGTGCGGTATCCCGGGTCCTCCGGGTAGCTCGTGTAGTAGGTGAGCAGCAGCGACCCGTCGTTGGCGTAGAAGATGTCGCGGTGGACCCGTACGCCCCGGTTGAACTTCGTCGGGTCGAAGGTCTTGTCGGTGGTGAACGTGGCCAGCTGGCGCTTCCACGTCTTCCCGCCGTCCTTCGACCGTCGGGTGATCAGCTCGACGGTGTGCTCGTCGACCACCCGCTCGGGAATGAACTCGACTCCGAGCAGGTCCCCGTCGCGCAGCTTGCCGTAGAACCCGGAGCCGGAGTCCTGGTCGATCCCGCTCGGGAAGGTGAAGCCGCCGTCGTGCGAGTGGATCATCGAGGCGAGGTTGTCCACCTGGGCGACGTCCTCGTTCGACTGCCAGGTCATCTGGACATGCCGCTGCGGCAGACCGTCGTCGCCGACCATGTCGAACGCCTCGACGAACGAGTTGCCGCCGATCACCCCCGGCGGAGGTTCGTACACCGAGCTGTACGGATGCTGGCCGATCACGTAGCCGCTCGGGTCACCGCCGTCGGTCGGCGACGCGAGGTCGGCACTCGCCCCGTCGGGGACCACCAGTGCGGCGGCTCCGACGGAGGCGGCTCCCAGTAACGCGATGACCAACCTGTTCATGGCGCGCCTCCCAAGGCTCAGTCCTGAACAGGAGACCTAAAATGTCGTTTCATGTCAAGCCTTCGAGGTACGCATGACCGAACTGCCCGCATTCGCCGGTAGGACATAACGGGGCAGCCCGAGCCGATGGACGTCGTCAGGCGGTGATCTCGGACGGAGCTTCCGGGCGTGCCGCTTCCTCGAGCTCGGTGACGCGGTTGCGGAGCGCCCGATCCTGCTCCCACCGCTGGGTGACATCGCGCAGGATCGCGGCGATGCCGACGATCTCGCCCCCGTCGCGGAGGATGGTGATCGAGAACTCCAGCGACACCCGGCTCCCGTCGGCGCGGACACCGGGGACCGCCAGCGGTTCGGTCCCGTACTTCGTCTCGCCGGTGGCCATCACCCGGTCCCAGCCGTCCCAGTGCCGCTGCCGCAGCCGCTCCGGGATGATCAGCTCGAGGGACTGGCCGATCGCACTGCTCGCTGCATGGCCGAAGAGACGTTCCGCGCCGGCATTCCACAGCCGGATTACGCCGTCGCGACCGGCGAAGATGATGGCGTCCTGCGACTCGGCGACGATCCGTTCCGCCAGCCCATGGTCCAGATGCCTGTCCGTCATCGTCGCTCCCGCCGCCAGTATTTATATCGTGTCACGATAGAGTACCGGGTCGGTCAACCGTGGCGTCTCACCCCCACGCGTACCCGCGGGCGGGACCGACGTCGGCCCCGCCCGCATCGCCTCACTTGTACAGGACGGCCTGGATCTCCGCGTCCTCGATGTTGGACTTGTCGTACCAGTAGAAGCCCGTGTCGATCGTCTTCGGCAGCTCTTCGCCATCGATCGCCTTCATCGCGGCCTTGACCAGCTCCTCCCCCATGCCGACCGGGTTCTGCGTGATCGCTCCGGCCTCGAGGCCACTGGTGATCGCGTCGAGCTGCGCCTGACCGGAGTCGAAGCCGACGATCGTGATGCCGTCCTTGCCGCTCTCCTCGACGCCCTTAACCACGCCGATGGCCGAGCCCTCGTTGGCACCGTAGATGCCGGCGACATCCGGGTTGGCCTGGATGATCGACTTCGTGATGTCGGCGGACTTGGCCTGGTCACCTCCGCCGTACTGCACCGGCAGCAGCTCGATGTCCGGTGCGTTCGCCTCCATCCACTCGACGAAGCCGTCACGACGGTCGATGCCCGAGCGGCTGGTCTGGTCGTGTACGACCAGGGCGACCTTGCCCTTGTTGCCGACCAGCTCGGCCATGTGCTTGGCCGCCTCGGCCGCAGCCGCCTTGTTGTCGGTCGCCGCCGTGGTGACCGGGACGTCACCTTCCACCCCGGAGTCGAACGCGATGACGGGGATGTCGGACGACTTCGCCTGGTCGAGCAGCGGTGCCGCGGCCTTGCTGTCGAGAGCCGCGAACCCGATCGCGTCGGGGCTCTTGGCGAGGGCGTTGTTCAGCATGGTCACCTGGGCCTCGACCTCCGCCTCGGTGGCCGGCCCCTCGAATGTGATCCGGGCCCCCTGCTTCTCGGCCTCCTGCTCCGCGCCCTTCTTCACCGCCTGCCAGAACTGGTGCTGGAACCCCTTCGAGACGATCGCGATGTACGGCTCGTCGCCACCGCCACCGCCACCTCCACCGCCGCCTCCGCCGTTACCGTCCGACCCGCAGGCGCTGAGCCCCAGGGCGACGGTCATCGCGGCCACTGCCGCTCCGACTCGACTCAATCTCATCTTCCAAACTCCCTTACGTGGTGTGCCGCCGGGCGGTGACCGCCCGGCGCGGGACTGCAGGCCGTGGGTGCAACGGCGGTGGTGTCAGGCCTCCTTCTTCCGGATCATGTCCGCGTAGACGGCGACCAAGATGACGATCCCGAGGATGACGTTCTGCCACTCCTGCGGGATCGACATGATCTGCAGGCCGTTGTTGAGAACGGAGATGATCAGGGCACCGATCAGGGTGCCGACGATCGATCCCTTGCCCCCGGCGAGCGACGTGCCACCGATGACCACCGCCGCGATCGCCTGCAGCTCGTACCCCATCCCGGTGGCCGGTTGCGCCGAGCCGAGCCGGGCGGAGATCATCACGCCGGCCAGCCCGATGAACAGGCCGGCCAGGGTGTAGATCACGATCTTCCACGTGCGGACGTTGATGCCCGACAGCGCAGTGGCCTCCTCGTTACTCCCGATGGAGTACGTGTAGCGGCCGAGGATCGTCTTGCTGAGCAGGATCGCCGAGACCACGACGGCGACCAGCAGCACCAGCACGGCGTTCGGGAAGTCAACGCCGGGGATCAGGTTCCCGGTCGAGATCTTCACGTAGCTCGGGTCGTCGGTGAAGTAGATCGGTGCACTGTGCGAGATGACCAGGGCCAGTCCTTGGGCAACCAGCATCATGGCCAGCGTCGCGATGAACGGCGGGATCTTCATGATGGCGACGTTGAACCCGTTGACCAGTCCGATCAGGCCGCCGAAGAGGATCGCCGCGAGGACACCGAGCCCGACCGGCAGGTCGAGGTTCACGATGAACACGCCGGACATCACGGCGCACAGGGCCATGCCCGTGCCGATCGACAGGTCGATGCCGCCGGTGATGATCACGAACGTCGTGCCCAGCGCCAGCGTGCCGATCACCACGGTGGAGAACAAGATGCTGGTGATGTTGGAGTAGCTGAAGAAGCTGGAGCTGGCGATCGAGAAGAACCCGGCGATCACGATCAGGCTCGCAAACGCCAGCAGCTGCTGCAGCCGGTCCCTGACCGCCGAGCTCAGGCCGCGCGCGGGCGCCGGCTCCACCGAGACGTTGGCCGTGGTCATCGTTGCCCCACCTCTCCTTCGCTACTGCCCGGGGATGACTCGGAGCTGCCACCCGCCAGGGCCGCCTCCGGGAGGAGGCCGAGCTCGACCGCGTCCTCGACGCTCTCGTCGGGCCGCAGCGTCGCGTAGTGCATGACGTTCTCCTGGGTGGCCTCTGACTGGCTGAGGATGCCGCTGACCCGGCCCTCGGTCATCACCAGGATCCGGTGCGCCATCCGGAGCACCTCGGGCAGCTCGGACGAGATCATGATGATCGACTTGCCCTGTTGCGCCAGGTCGTTGAGGAGCGCGTAGATCTCCTCCTTGGCACCGACGTCGATGCCTCGGGTCGGCTCGTCGAAGATGAGGATGTCGCAGTTCTTCACGAGCCACTTGGCGATGACGACCTTCTGCTGGTTGCCGCCCGACAAGAACTTGGTGGTCTGGCGTACCGACGGCGTCTTGATGCCGAGTGCGCGGACCGTCTCCTGCGCCTTCGCCCGCACGGCCTTGATGTCGACGAAGCCGAGTCTGGTGAACCGCTCACTGAGCGAGGTGAGCGCGATGTTGGCGCTGACGTCCTGCTGGAGCAGCAGGCCGAGCTGCTTACGGTCCTCGGACAGGTAGCCGATCCGATGCTTGGCGGCGTCGGCCGGGTGGCGGAGCTTGACCTCCTTGCCACGAAGCCGCACCACTCCGCTGTCCACCTTGTCCGCGCCGACCAGCGCTCTCGCAACCTCGGTGCGACCCGCACCCATCAGCCCGGCGAACCCGAGGATCTCTCCGTGGTGCAGGTCGAACGAGACGTCGGTGAGCAGCTCCTTGGTGCTGAGGCCCTCGACGCTGAGGATCACCTCACGGTCGTCCCGGACGCCCTCGGGCTCGGCCTCGCCGGTGATCGTCCGTCCGACCATCAGCGAGATGACTTCCTTCATCGTAGTGGTCGCGGTGTCGAGCGTCTCGACGTACTGCCCGTCCCGGATCACCGTGACCCGGTCGCTGATCTGCTTCAGCTCGTCCATCCGGTGCGAGATGTAGATGACGCCGGTGTCTGGTCGCGTGAACCTCCGGATCAGGTCGTGCAGTGTCTGCACCTCCGCGTCGTTGAGCGCCGCGGTCGGCTCGTCCATGATCAAGACCTTGGCGTCGTACGACAGGGCCTTGGCGATCTCGACCATCTGCTGCTTGGCGACCGTGAGGTTGCCGACGAGCTGCGTGACCTTGAGCGGCAGCCCGAGCCGCTCCACCAGTGCGGTGGCTCGCTGGTTCAGCGCCCGCTCGGACAGCAGGAAGCCGCCGCTGCGCGGCTCACGGCCGATGAAGATGTTCTGCGCCACGGTCAGGTGCGGCATCAGGTTGAACTCCTGATGGATGACGCTGATGCCGGTCTCCAACGCCTCCTTGGGACCGCTCACCGCCAGCGGCGACCCGTTCAGCCGGAACCGGCCGGCGTCCGGCTCGTAGATGCCGGTCAGCAGCTTCATCAGCGTCGACTTGCCGGCGCCGTTCTCCCCGACCAGGGCGAGCACCTCGTGGTGACGCAGGTTCAGGTGCATGTCGTCGAGTGCCTGGACGCCCGGGAAGCCCTTGCTGACGCCCTCGACCTCGAGCAGGTAGTCCGTCACCTCAACCACGTCCCGCCGGATCGGCGACGACGCCCTTGCGTACGACCACGTTGCCGTAGGTACGGGTCTCGCCGGTCCGGATGACGAGGTACGCCGTCGCCGCCTCGGCGTAGAACTCGTGCCGGTCGAGGAACCGCACGCCGCCTTGGTCCACGTTCGCGGCCGACATCAGCGCCTCCTGCACCGCGAGCACGCTGCCGTCCGCGGACGTCATCAGGTCGACGGCGGGCGCGTCGTCGAGCGGGAGCACCGTGCACACCGCGCGGAGCAGGTCCGGCGTCTCGATCCCGGGTACGACGAGCAGCCGGTCCGCCAGGCGGCTGGCCGGAAAGTGCGCGTCGGCAAGGCAGACCGCGTCCGAGTGGCCCATGGCGTCGAGACCAGCGAGCAGGTCACCGGTGAGCAGCGGATCTATTCCGTGTAGCACCAGCAGCTCCTGAAATCGATTTCTGCACCGTACGCGCGGGCGTTCGAGGCGTCAACGACGCCCGCCGCCCAGCGTGCTCGACTGACCGTTCACAGCTCGACCAGCCCTTCGTCGTCCAGCCGCTTCCACAGCTCGGCGGGTACGTCGGCGGCGAGACGGGCGGCGTTCTGCCGCACCTGCTCGGGCCGGGCTCCGCCGACCACGACAGAGCGCACCTGCGGCTGCTGTAGCGGGTACTGCAGGGCGGCGACCGGCAGGGGTACGTCGTACTGCGCGCAGATCTCGGCAATCCGACGGGTGCGCGCGAGCAGCTCGCCGGGCACCTGGCGGTAGTCGTACCGCGATCCGGCCGACGGGGTGTCGGTGGCCAGCAAGCCGGAGTTGAACACCGCGGCCGCGACGATGCCGACCTGGTGCGCCCGGCACGCCGGCAGGACGCGGTCGGCCACGGACTGGTCGACGAGGGTGAGCCGACCGGCCACCATCAGCAGGTCGACGACGCCGGATCGCGCCGCGGCCAGCAGCGCCTCGGTGTCCATCGAGCCGACGCCGATGACGCTGACCAGGCCCTCGTCGCGCACTGCGGCCAACGCCGGCAGTCCTTCACCGATGCCGCGCTGCAGGTCGTGCCGCTCCGGGTCGTGCAGGTAGAGCACGTCGACCGAGTCGAGGCCGAGCCGTACCAACGACTCGTCGAGGCTGCTCCGCACGCCGTCGGCGGTGAAGTCCCAGACCCGCTCGAGGTCGGCCGGCACAGCGAAGTTGTTCGCGTCGTCCTGCCGGCCGGCGCCGGCGGGGTTCGGCCGGAGCAACCGGCCGACCTTGGTCGACAGCACGAACTCGTCGCGGGGCTTGGTGGCGAGGAACGCTCCGAGCCGCCGCTCGGACAGCCCCAGCCCGTAGTGCGGCGCCGTGTCGAAGTAGCGGACACCGCTGTCCCACGCCGCCTCGAGCGTCCGCCACGCCTCGTCGTCGGTGAGGGCGCGGTAGAGGTTGCCGACGTTGGCGGCGCCGTAGCCCATCCGGCCGAGCGTGAGCTCAGACATCGGCCCGGTACCTGTGCGTGGCGACCGACTCCGGGAGCATCTCCGCTCCGGTCCCGGGCATCAACGGTGCATGGTAGCGGCCCCGACGTACGTCGACCGGGGCGACGAAGTGCTCGTGCAGGTGGTCGACGTACTCGATCATCCGACCTTCGTTGCTTCCCGACACCGCCACGTAGTCGAACATCGACAGGTGCTGCACGGCCTCGCACAGACCGACCCCGCCGGCGTGCGGGCAGACCCGGACCCCGAACTTGGCGGCCAGCAGCAGGATCGCGATGTTCTCGTTGACCCCGGCGACCCGGCTGGCGTCCAGTTGCAGGATCTCCAGCGCCCCGGCCTGGAGGAACTGCTTAAACATCACCCGGTTGGCGACGTGCTCGCCGGTCGCAACCGGGATCGGAGCGATGGCTCGCGCCACGGCGGCGTGCCCGAGCACGTCGTCCGGGCTCGTCGGTTCCTCGATCCAGGCGACGTCGAACGGCGCCAGCGCCTTCATCCAGTCGATCGCCACGGCCACGTCCCACCGTTGGTTGGCGTCGACCGCGATGCCGACCTCGGGGCCGCACACCTCGCGAGCGATGCGCAGCCGTCGTACGTCCGCGGCCTTGTCGGCGCCCACCTTCAGCTTGATCTGCTCGAAGCCGTCGGCCACGGCCTGCCGGCAGAGCCGAGCGAGCTTGTCGTCGTCGTAGCCCAGCCATCCCGGGGTGGTGGTGTAGGCCGGATAGCCGTTGTCCAGCAGGTCCTGCTCGCGCAGCGCCCGCCCGGGCTCGGCCTTCTCGAGGATCTCGAGCGCCTCGTCCGGCGTGAGCGCGTCGGTGAGGTAGCGGAAGTCGGTCAGGTCGACGATCTGCTGCGGACTGAGCGAGGCGAGCAGCCGCCACAGCGGCCGGCCGGCCCGCTTGGCCTTCAGGTCCCAGAGGGCGTTGAGGACGGCACCCACGGCCATGTGCATGATGCCCTTCTCCGGGCCCAGCCAGCGCAGCTGCGAGTCGTGCACCAGATGGCGCCAGAAGCCACCGAGGTCGTCGAGCACCTCATCGACGTCACGACCCGCGACGTAGCTCTCCAGGCTGCGGATCGCCGCCACCTGGACGTCGTTGCCGCGACCGATGGTGAACACGAAGCCGTGCCCCACCAAGCCGTCTGCGCCGTCGGTGCGCACCCGCAGGTATGCGGCTGAGTAGTCGGGATCGGGGTTCATCGCGTCTGACCCGTCCAACGTCAACGAGGTCGGGAACCGGACATCGTCGGTGTCCAGACCGAGGAAGCGGCTCACGTGGTCTCCTGATTCCCTGGTACGAATGGCCGTGCGGCTGTCACAGACTAGACATCCGATGTTTTCTCGGTCAAGATCTGCCACCGACAGCTCCCCAGCGTAATCTCGACCCGACATACCGTGAGAGATCCGATATCTCACCGCTCACTAGGAGACGATGATGAAGCTCGCCCGCCTCGGACCCGTCGGTGCGGAGCGTCCCGTCGCCCACCACGACGGCCGCACGTTCGACCTCACCACGATCACGGCGGACATCGACGGACGCTTCCTCTCCTCCGACGGCCCCGGCCTGGTGCGTCAGGCACTCGACGCCGGCACGCTCCCCGAGGTCGACGACGTGGACAGCCGGCGGGTGGGGGCGCCCATCGCGCGGCCGAGTGCGGTGGTGTGCATCGGGATGAACTACGCCGCACATGCCGCCGAGTCCGGCTCCGCCCCGCCGGAGACCCCGATCCTGTTCCTCAAGCCACCCAACACCGTGGTCGGCCCGCACGACGCCGTGCCGATCCCGCGCGGCAGCACGAAGACCGACTGGGAGGTCGAGCTGGGGGTGGTGATCAGCCAGCGCGCCTCCTACCTCGAGTCGCCGGCGCAGAGTCTCGACTACGTCGCGGGCTTCGTGCTGGCCAACGACCTGTCAGAGCGTGCGTTCCAGCTGGAGGTGTCCGGTGGTCAATGGAGCAAGGGAAAATCGGCGCCTGGCTTCAACCCCACCGGCCCCTGGCTGGTCACCCCGGACGAGGTCGACCACGGCCAGCTCGGACTTCGCAGCTGGGTCAACGGCGAGCCACGGCAGGACTCCAACACCGCCGACATGATCTTCACCGTCGAGCACGTCGTGCACCACTTGAGCCAGTACATGGCGCTCGAGCCGGGGGACCTGGTCCTGACCGGGACACCGGAAGGCGTCGCGCTGTCCGGCCGGTTCCCCTATCTCCGCACCGGTGACGTGGTGGAGGTCGAGATCGACGGTCTCGGCCGGCAACGCCAGGAGCTGGTCGCCGAAGGGAGCAGCTGATGGCGGCTGAGCTCGACGGCCTGGCCGCCGTCGTCACGGGTGGCGGATCGGGAATCGGCGCCGCGGTCGTCGACGTACTGCGGGACCGGGGCGCACGGGTCGCAGCCCTCGACCTCGAACCGGCCGGGTTGCCCGCCGACGTCCTCGCCGTACGCACCGACGTCACCGACGATGCCTCGGTCCGCGCCGCCGTCGAGCAGGTGGTCGGTGGGCTCGGCCGGCTGGACATCGTCGTCAACAACGCGGGCATCGGTGCGCAGGGCACGGTCGCCGACAACGACGACTCCGAGTGGATGCGGGTGCTGGACGTCAACGTGCTTGGCGTGGTGCGGGTCAGCCGGGCCGCGCTGCCGCACCTGCGCCGGTCGCCGGCCGCGGCGATCGTGAACACCTGCTCCATCGCGGCGACGGCCGGCCTGCCGCAGCGCGCCCTCTACAGCGCCAGCAAGGGTGCCGTGCTGGCGCTGACCCGGGCGATGGCCGCCGACCACCTCCGTGAGGGCATCCGGGTCAACTGCGTCAACCCGGGTACGGCGGACACGCCGTGGATCGGCCGTCTGCTCGCGACCGCCGACGACCCGGAGGCCGAGCGGCTGGCGCTCAACGCGCGCCAGCCCCACGGCCGGCTGGTGACCGCCGACGAGGTCGCGCGCGCGGTCGCGTACCTGGCCAGCCCGACGTCGGGCTCCACCACCGGTGTCGGTCTCGCGGTCGACGGCGGCATGCAGGATCTGCGCCTGCGGCCGCCGACCTGACGCGTACTCTCACACCACCATGGCAACGATCTACGAGGTCGCCGCGAGGGCCGGGGTGTCACCGGCCACGGTGTCTCGGGTGCTCAACGGCATCGCCGTCTCGCCGGCGTACGCCGACCGGGTCCTGGCCGCCGCCGAGGAGCTCAACTACGTCCCCAACCGCACGGCGCAGCGGCTCCGCCGGCGCAGCTCTGAGGTGATCGCCCTGGTCATCCCCGACATCGAGAACCCGTTCTTCACCGCGCTCGCCCGCGGCGTCGAGGACCGCGCGCTGGACGCCGGCCTCTCCGTGGTGCTGTGCAACAGCGACGAGCAGGAGGACAAGGAGTCCCGGTACCTCCAGGTCGCGCTGTCCGAGCACATGGCCGGCGTGATCTTGGCGCCCGCATCGGACCATCCGGACCTCGACGCGATCGTCGCGATGAGCACACCCGTGGTGGCCGTCGACCGTTCGGCGCATGGGTACGACCTCGACACGGTGGTGATGGACGACGTGGCCAGCGGTCGCACCGCCACCGAGCGGCTCTACGCCGAGGGCCACTCGGTGGTCGCCTGCATCACCGGCCCGGCCACCGTCGAGACCGCCCAGAACCGCGCCGAGGGCTGGCGCCAGGTGTTCGCGCAGCGCAGCCCCGGCGCCGAGCCGGACGCCTACCTGGTCCACTCCAACTACCGGGTCGACGGCGGCCAGGCGGCGATGGCAAGCCTGCGCGCCCTGCCGGAGCCGCCGGATGCGGTGTTCGTGGCGAACAACCTGATGGGCGTCGGCGCCATGCAGGCCCTGGCTACGGACGACGCGGTCGGCATCGCCGTACTCGGCGACCTGCCCTTCGGGATGTTCCCCCGACCGGGCGCCTCGGTGCTTCCGCTGCCGGCCAGAGAGCTCGGCGTGACCGCAGCCGACCTGCTGCTGCAACGGCTGAACGGCGACATCGGGCCGGCCCGCCGGATCGTGCTCGACTCCGCCCCGTGACGAAAAGATGGCGGTGCACGGTTGACTGAGAAATCGATTTCTGCCACGGTCGCGGCCATGACCGCGGCAACGTTGGGCGTCGACATCGGCACCTCCAGCAGCAAGGGCGTGCTGGTCGACCTCGCCGGTCGCCTGCTGGTCTCCGCGTCCCGCGAGCACGACGTGCAACGCCCGCGCCCCGGCCACGTGGAGATGGACGGCGCGATCTGGTGGGAGGAGTTCGTCGCGTTGGCCCGCGAGCTCCTCGCCGCGGTCGACGTGGACGTCGTCGCGGTCGGGGTCAGTGGGATGGGTCCGTGCGTACTCCTCACCGACGAGTCCGGCGTCCCGCTTCGACCAGCCATCCTGTACGGCGTCGACACCCGCGCGACTGCCCAGATCGAGCGGCTGACCGAGCGCTACGGCGACCAGGCGATCCGTACTCGCTGCGGGTCCTCGCTGTCCACCCAGGCCGCGGGCGCCAAGGTAGCGTGGGTCGCCGACGAGGAGCCGGACGTGTTCGCTCAGGCCCGCCGGTTGTTCATGACGAGCTCGTGGCTGGTGCACCACCTCACCGGCGAGTACGTCCTGGACCACCACTCCGCCAGCCAGTGCACTCCGCTGTACGACATCAGCGCCGAGACCTGGTACGAGCCGTGGGTCGACGACATCTGTCCCGACATCACGCTGCCGCCGTTGCGCTGGTCCGGCGACGTCGCCGGCACCGTACACACGGAGGCGGCCGAGCTGACCGGGATCCCCTCGGGCACACCGGTGATCACCGGCACCATCGACGCGTGGGCCGAAGCCCTCAGTGTCGACGCACACGGCATCGGCGACCTGATGCTGATGTACGGCACGACGATGTTCCTGGT
>WHTB01000003.1 GCA_009379735.1 Propionibacteriales bacterium | reverse complement strand
GGGAACGGCACGGGCCCGTGCCGTTCAGGGAGCAGCGGGGGAGAGGAGGGAGCCGGGTGTCAGCGCTCGACCAGGGTGACCTCGAAGGAGTAGGTCTCGGCCCGGTAGACATGGTTGCCGAACTCGACGGCGTTGCCCGAGTCGTTGTACGTCGTCCGCTGCATGGTCAGCAGCGGCGCGTTCTTCCGTTCGCCGAGCAGCTTCGCCTCCGCCGACGTCGCGCCGCGTGCGCCGATCCGCTGGCGGGCGATGCGCATGTGCGTCCCGCTGGCGCGGATCATCTGGTAGAGGCCGTGCTGCTCGAGCTCGGCGTCGGTGGGGGAGAGCACCGACTGGGGCAGCCAGTTGCGGAGTACGGCGAGCGGCTCGCCACGGGCGAGCCGTAGCCGCTCGATCCGCAGCACCGGGGTGTCGGCCGCCAGGCCGAGCTCGTCCGCGACCTCCAACGGCGCCGGCTCGACCGCGTTGACCAGCACCTGGGTCCGTGGCTTCTGGCCGGTCCGCTCCAGGTCGTCGTACAGGCTGGTCAGCTCGACCTCGCGGCGGACCCGGCCATGCACGACCTGGGTGCCGACGCCGCGTTTGCGCACCAGCAGCCCCTTGCTGACCAGCTCCTGGATCGCGCGCCGCATGGTCGGGCGCGACAGCCCGAGCCGGTCGGCGAGCGCGATCTCGTTGTCGAGCTTGTGGCCGGGCTCCAACGTGCCGGCCTCGATGGCTTCCTCGATCTGGTGCGACACCTGGAAGTACAGCGGGACCGGCGAGCGCCGATCGACCGAGATCGAGAACGGGGTGGAGGCCACTGCCAAACCGTACACCGATTGTCAGAAAGATAGAATGTAAGGACAAAGTCTTGACGACGGACGATCGGGAGGACAACACTGCAGGCATGCGCATCGGAGTCCTGGGCCTCGGCCGGATCGGTAGCAACCATGCGACCGTCGTGCGGCAGCACCCTGACGTCGAGAGCCTCGTTCTGGCCGACGCCATCCCGGCCCGGGCGCACGAGGCGGCGCAACGGCTCGGCTGCGAGAGTGTCGACGCGGTCGAGGAGGTCTTCACCAGCGGCGTCGACGCCGTGGTTATCGCGACCGCGACGGACGCTCACGCCGACCTGATCACCGCGGGCGTACGGGCCGGGCTGCCCACCTTCTGCGAGAAGCCGGTGGCCCTCGACATCACCCAGTCGCGGCGCGTGCTGACGGAGGTCGAGGCGGCCGGGGTGCCGGTCCAGATCGGCTTCCAACGTCGCTTCGACCACGGCTATCGCACCGCCAAGCAGGCGCTGGCGGACGGCACGATCGGCGACCTGCACCGGGTGCATCTCGTGACCGCCGACCAGGAGCCGCCGCACCCCGACTATCTCCCCCGCAGCGGCGGCATGTACCGCGACTGCCACATCCACGACTTCGACATCCTCCGCTGGGTCACGGGTCGCGAGGTCGTCGACGTGACCGCGCGCGGCGCCAACCGGGGGGCCGCGTTCTTCCGAGAGTCCGACGACGTCGACAACACCGCAGCGCTGCTGACGCTGGACGACGGCACGCTGGTGACGCTCCAGGGCTCCCGCTACAACGGCGGCGGCCACGATGTACGCATGGAGCTGGCCGGCACCAAGGCGACGTACGCCGTGGGTCTCGACGAGCGCACCCCGCTGGTCTCCGCCGAGGACGGCGCCACCCTGCCCGCCGGCGATCCCTGGCCCAACTTCTGGGTACGGTTCACCCCGGCCTACCTGGCGGAGGTCAACGCGTTCATCGAGGTCGCCAAGGGCACGACGCCCAGCCCGTGCACGGTGGACGAGGCGCTCGCCGCCCTCTGCATCGCCGAGGCCGCCGACCTGTCCATGCGTGAGGGGCGCCGGGTCGAGGTCGCGGAGGTGAGCAAGTGAGCGGTTCGGCGGCCGACCGCATTGCCGCCGCCCCCATCTCCTGGGGCGTCTGCGAGGTCCCCGGCTGGGGCCACCAGCTGCCGCCCCGGACCGTCCTCGGTCAGATGCACGAGCTCGGCATCGCCGCCACCGAGCTCGGCCCGGACGGCTTCTTGCCCGTCGACCCGGAGGCGGCCGCGGCGCTGCTCAGGTCGTACGACCTGAACGCGGTCGGCGGGTTCGTGCCCGTCGTACTCCACGACGGCGACCCGCTGCCCGCGATCGAGCCCGCGCTGCAGCACCTCACCGCCGCCGGCGCCACCATCCTCGTGCTCGCCGCCGCCACCGGGCGCGACGGGTACGACGAGCGGCCGACGCTCGACGAGGGCCAGTGGGCGGCGCTGCTCGACAGCCTGGACCGGATCAGGGACATCGCCGCCGAGCGCGGGGTGACCGCCACCCTGCACCCGCACGTCGGCACGATGGTCCAGCGCCGCGACGAGGTCGACCGCGTCCTGGCCGGCAGCGACGTGCCGCTGTGCCTCGACACGGGCCATCTGCTGATCGGCGGCACCGACCCGGTCGACCTCGCTCGCCAGGTCCCCGACCGCATCGCGCACACGCACCTCAAGGACGTCGACGCGGCGCTGGCCGGGCGGGTGCAGCGTGGTGAGGTCGGCTACACCGAGGCCGTCCGGCGCGGCGTCTACCACCCACTCGGCTCCGGCGACATCGACATCGCGGCGATCATCACGTACCTCGAAGGCAGCGGCTATCGCGGCTGGTACGTCATGGAGCAGGACGCCATGCTCGACACCGAGCCGGCGCCTGACGAGGGGCCGATCGCCGACGTACGCGCCAGCCTCGAGTTCCTCGGGAAGCTGGCCGCATGACCGACCACTGGGAGGTCCTGACCATCGGTCGCACCGGCGTCGACATCTACCCCGAGCAGATCGGCGTCGGCCTCGAGGACGTCGTCAGCTTCGCCAAGTTCCTGGGCGGCAGCCCCACTAACGTCGCGGTCGCCGCCGCCCGGCACGGCCGACGCAGCGCGATCATCACGCGGGTCGGCGACGACCCGTTCGGCCGGTTCGTGCGGCGCGCGCTCAAGGGGTACGACGTGTCCGACGTGTTCGTCTCCGAGGTCGCGGAGCTGCCGACCCCGGTCACGTTCTGCGAGATCTTCCCGCCGGACGACTTCCCGCTTTACTTCTACCGTGAGCCGAAGGCGCCCGACCTGGAGATCTACCCGGCCGAGCTCGACCTCGACGCGATCCGCTCGGCCGACATCTTCTGGGCGACGGTTACCGGGCTGTCACAGCAGCCGAGCCGCAGCGCCACGCTGGCGGCGCTGGAGGCACGCGACAGGCGGGGTTTCACGATCCTCGACCTCGACTACCGGCCGACGTTCTGGCCGCACCCCGAAGAGGCGACGGGCGCCGTCCAGGAGGCGCTGCAGTACGTGACCGTCGCGGTGGGGAACCGTGAGGAGTGCGAGGTCGCGGTCGGCGAGACCGAGCCGGCTCGCGCCGCCGCGGCCCTGCGCGAGCGCGGCGTCGACCTGGCGGTGGTGAAGCAGGGGCCCAAGGGCGTGCTGGCGGTCGACGACCACGGCAGCGTCGAGGTGCCGCCGGCGCCGGTCGACGTCGTCAACGGGCTGGGTGCGGGCGACGCCTTCGGTGGCGCCCTCTGCCACGGCCTGCTCTCGGGCTGGGACACCGAACGCACCATCCGGTTCGCCAACGCCGCCGGCGCGATCGTCGCCGGTGAGCTGTCCTGCTCCGACGCCATGCCGACCTCCGTCCAGGTCGACGCCAAGCTGAAGGAGCACCGATGACCGCTGACGACATCCGCACGATCGCGACCACCCGGGCACGGCGCCCGCACGACATCACCGCGGCCGCCGACCACCGGCGTCGGCGGTCCGACCTGCTGGGCGAGTCCGGTCGGCTGATGCTGATCGCTGCCGACCACCCCGCCCGCGGAGCGCTGCGCGTCGGTGACGACCCGCTGGCGATGGCGGACCGCGCCGAGCTGCTGCGCCGGCTGCAGGTCGCGCTGGCCCGCCCCGGTGTCGACGGCTTCCTCGGCACGCCCGACCTGATCGAGGACCTGCTGCTGCTCGGCGCGCTCGACGACAAGGTGGTCATCGGCTCGATGAACCGCGGCGGGCTGGTGGGTACGGCGTTCGAGATCGACGACCGCTTCACGGCGTACGACGCGGCGAGCATCGCCGCGGCCGGCCTCGACGGCGGCAAGATGCTGTGTCGCATCGACCCCGACGACCCGGCCACCGTGCAGACCCTGCAGGCCTGCGCCCACGCCGTCACCGACCTGGCCGGCTACGGGCTGATGGCGATGGTCGAGCCGTTCATCTCGCATCGGGCCGACGGCCGCGTCCGCAACGACCTGACCACCGAGTCGGTGGTGCGCTCGGTGACCGTGGCCGCCGCACTGGGCACGACGTCGGCATACACCTGGCTCAAGCTGCCGGTCGTGGACGATATGGAGATCGTCGCCGGTGCGTCCTCGCTGCCGGTGCTGCTGCTCGGTGGCGAGGCGAGTGTGGACGAGGAGGACACCATCGACCGCTGGCAGCGCGCGCTCAAGCTGCCGACGGTGCAGGGGATGGTCGTCGGCCGCGCGCTGCTCTACCCGCCCGACGGTGACGTCGCCGCCGCGGTCGACCGGACGGTGGGGTTGCTGTGAGCGACGGCAAGGCGATGCACATCGTGGCGCGGGAGGGTGACCTCAGCGTGTTGCCCGCCGACGCCGGCTGGGACTACGCCGGGCTGCGGGTCCTCACGTTGGCGCCGGTCGGCACCCGCACTGTGGACACGGGTGAGGAGGAGATGGTCGTCCTCCCGCTGGCCGGCGGCTGCGCGGTCGCCTGTGACGGCGAGACCTTCGAGCTACAGGGCCGGGAGAGTGTGTTCAGCCGGGTCACCGACTTTGCCTACGTGCCAAGGGATTCCACGGTCACCATCTCGTCCGCCGGTGGCGGCAGGTTCGCGCTGCCGTCGGCGCGCTGCTCCCGCCGGCTGGCGGCCCGGTACGGCGCGGCCGAGGACGTGCCGGTCGAGACCCGGGGCGCGGGATCGTGCAGCCGGCAGGTCAACAACTTCGCCGCCGCCGGGGCGTTCGAGGCCGACAAGCTGATCGCCGTCGAGGTGCTGACACCGGCCGGCAACTGGTCGTCGTACCCACCTCACAAGCACGACGAGGACCGCGCCGGCGAGGAGAGCGTGCTGGAGGAGATCTACTACTTCGAGGTCGGCGCGGGACCCGCGGGCCGGGGCGTCGGCTACCAGCGGGTGTACGGCACGGCCGACCGCCCCGAGGACCTGCTGGCCGAGGTGCGCAGCGGCGACGTCGTGACGATCCCGCACGGGTGGCACGGACCGTCGATGGCCACGCCGGGCTACGACCTCTACTACCTCAACGTGATGGCCGGACCGGGCTCGGAGCGCGCCTGGCTGATCTGCGACGACCCCGCGCACGGCTGGGTGCGGGACACCTGGGCCGAGCAAGCGGTGGATCCGCGGCTGCCGCTGACCACGACGTCGGAGAAGGGGGCGTAGATGGTGCGCCTGACTGTCGCCCAGGCAACGGTGCGGTTCCTGGCCAACCAGTGGAGCGAGCGCGACGGCGTCGAGCAACGGCTGGTGGCCGGCTGCTTCGGCATCTTCGGCCACGGCAACGTCGCCGGTGTCGGCCAGGCGCTGCTGGAGGCCGAGCTGGACGACCCGGACTCGCTCCCTTACTGGATGGCGCGAAACGAGCAGGGGGCGGTGCACGCAGCCGCCGCCTATGCCCGGATGAGGAACCGCCTGCAGACGCTCGCGGTCACCGCATCCATCGGCCCCGGAGCGACCAACATGGTCACCGGTGCGGCGCTGGCGACGGTCAACCGGCTGCCGGTACTGCTGCTGCCCGGCGACATCTTCGCCACCCGGGTCTCCGCGCCGGTGCTGCAGCAGCTGGAGGACCCTACGTCGTACGACGTCTCCGTCAACGATGCGTTCCGGCCGGTGTCGCGCTTCTTCGACCGGGTGTGGCGTCCCGAGCAGCTGCCTGCTGCGCTCCTCGGTGCGATGCGGGTGCTGACCGACCCGGTGGAGACCGGCGCGGTGACGCTGGCGCTCCCGCAGGACGTGCAGGCCGAGGCGCACGACTGGCCGGAGGAGCTGTTCGTCAAGCGGGTCTGGCATGTCGCGCGACCGGTGCCGGAGCCCGCGGCCGTGCTGCGCGCGGTCGCGGCGATCCAGTCGGCGACGCGGCCGTTGGTCGTCTCCGGTGGCGGCACGATCTACGCCGAGGCCACCGACGCGCTGCGCTCGTTCGCCGAGGCCACCGGGGTGCCGGTCGCGGAGACGCAGGCGGGCAAGGGCTCGCTGCCGTACGACCACCCGCTGTCGCTGGGTGCCGTCGGCAGCACGGGCACGACGGCCGCCAACGCGATCGCCCGCGAGGCCGACCTGGTGATCGGCGTCGGCACCCGCTACAGCGACTTCACCACCGCCTCGCGGACCGCTTTCGCCCACCCGGACGTGACGTTCGTCAACCTCAACGTCGCCGGGTTCGACGCCGCCAAGCAGGCCGGGACGGCGCTGGTGGCCGATGCCCGGGCCGGGCTGGCCGCGCTGCAAGACGGCCTCGCCGGATGGCGCGTCGACCCGGCGTACTCCGCGAAGGCCACCGAGCTCGCCCAGCAGTGGGACGCCGTCGTGGAGGAGGCGTACCACCTCGGGCACCAGCCGCAGCCGGCGCAGTCCGAGGTGATCGGCGCGGTCAACGACGTGTCGGAGCCGCGCGACGTGGTCGTGTGCGCCGCCGGGTCGATGCCGGGCGACCTGCACAAGCTGTGGCGAACGCGCGACCCGAAGGACTACCACGTCGAGTACGGATACTCCTGCATGGGCTACGAGATCGCCGGTGGCGTCGGCGTCCGGATGGCGTGCCCCGACCGTGACGTCTTCGTCCTGGTCGGCGACGGCTCCTACCTGATGATGGCGCAGGAGCTGGTGACCGCTGTGCAGGAAGGCATCAAGGTCATCGTCGTCTTGGTGCAGAACCATGGGTTCGCGTCGATCGGGGCGCTGTCGGAGGAGCTCGGGTCACAGCGCTTCGGCACCGCCTACCGCTACCGCGGCGACTCGGGTCGGCTCGACGGGCCGAAGCTGCCGATCGACCTCGCTGCCAACGCGGAGAGCCTCGGCGTCCACGTGCTCCGGACCACGACGGTCGAGGAGCTTCGCACCGCTTTGGCGAAGGCCAAGCAGCACACGGGCGGACCGGTCATGGTCCACATCGAGACCGACCCGTTGGTGCCGGCACCCGACAGCGAATCGTGGTGGGACGTGCCGGTCGCGGAGGTGTCCACGCTCGACACCATCACCGAGGCCCGCCGCACCTACGACACCCGCAAGACTGACCAGCGCCCGTACCTCTAGAACCCAAAGGAACGCACCCGATGAGAACCATCCAGCACTGGATCGGCGGCCAGACCACCGCCGGAGAGTCGGCCCGCCGCAGCACCGTGTGGAACCCCGCCACCGGCGAGACGCAGGCCGAGGTCACGCTCGCGAGCACCTCCGACGTGGACACCGCCGTCCGCGCCGCGAAGACGGCCTTCGAGTCGTGGTCACAGTCGTCCCTGAGCCAGCGCAGCAAGGTGCTGTTCGCGTTCCGTGAGCTGGTCAACGCACACGTCGACGAACTGGCCGAGATCGTCAGCGACGAGCACGGCAAGGTCGTGTCGGACGCCAAGGGGGAGGTGCAGCGCGGGCTCGAGGTCGTGGAGTTCGCCTGCGGCATCCCGCAGCTGCTCAAGGGCGACTACTCCGACCAGGTGTCGAGGGGCGTCGACGTCTACTCGTTCCGCGAGCCGCTCGGCGTCGTCGCCGGGATCACGCCGTTCAACTTCCCGGTCATGGTGCCGATGTGGATGCACCCGGTCGCCATCGCGTGCGGCAACGCGTTCGTCCTGAAGCCGAGCGAGCGGGACCCGTCGGCGTCAGTACGGGTCGCGGAGCTGTGGGCGGAGGCGGGTCTGCCGGAGGGCGTCTTCAACGTCGTACACGGGGACAAGGAGTCGGTCGATGCGCTGCTGGACCACCCGGACGTGCAGGCGATCTCGTTCGTCGGGTCGACGCCGATCGCGAAGTACATCCACGAGCGAGCCAACGCCACCGGCAAGCGGGTGCAGGCGCTCGGCGGCGCCAAGAATCACGCGGTCATCCTGCCGGACGCGGACCTCGACTTCGCCGCCAACCATCTGGTCTCCGCGGCCTTTGGCTCGGCGGGGGAGCGGTGCATGGCGATCTCGGCCGCGGTCGCCGTCGGGGAGGCCGGTGACGCGATCGTCGAGGCCGTCAACGCCAAGGCCAACGAGGTTGTAGTGGGCTCCGGCCGGGACGCGAAGAGCGAGATGGGCCCCGTCGTCACGCCGGAGGCACGCGACCGCATCATCGGCCTGATCGACGCCGGTGAGAAGCAGGGCGGACGGGTGACGGTCGACGGCCGGTCCCTCGTCGTACCCGGCTTCGAGCAGGGCTTCTTCGTCGGCCCGACCGTGGTCGACGAGGTGACCCCGGAGATGGACGTCTACTCCGAGGAGGTCTTCGGTCCGGTGCTGTCGGTGCTGCGGGTCGAGACCGTCGACGAGGCGATCGAGCTGGTCAATGCCAACCCGTATGGCAACGGCACGGCGATCTTTACCTCCAGCGGCGAGGCGGCGCGTCGCTTCCAGCGCGGCGTGCACGTCGGCATGATCGGAATCAACGTGCCGATCCCGGTGCCGATGGCCTACTACTCGTTCGGCGGCTGGAAGGACTCGCTGTTCGGAGACAAGCACATCCACGGCCCGGAAGGCGTGTCCTTCTACACCCGGGCCAAGGTAGTCACGTCGCGGTGGCCGCAGGTCGAGCACCCCGTCGCGTCCAGCTTCCACTTCCCGACCGCTCACTGACCAGGAGACGCGATGACGACGCAGCACCGCATCCGGTTGGGCACCGCGCCCGACTCCTGGGGCGTGTGGTTCGCCGACGACCCCGCGCAGGTACCGTGGCAGCAGTTCCTCGACGAGGTCGTCGAGTCCGGGTACGAGTGGATCGAGCTGGGGCCGTACGGCTATCTGCCGACCGATGCCGACCGGCTCGCTGACGAGCTCGGCCAGCGCGGTCTGCGGCTGTCCGGGGGAGCGGTGGTCGCCGGACTGCATCGCGGTGCGGAGGCGCTGAAGCAGGCCGTCGAGGACTGCCGGCAGGAGGCGCGGCTGCTGACCGCACTCGGCGCCAAGCACCTGGTGCTGCTGCCGGAGGGCTACGCCGACCTCGACGGCACGATCAACCAGCCGGTCGACCTCGAGCCGGCGCAGTGGGACGACCTCTGCAGCGGGATGTCCGAGCTGGGCGAGGTGATCTCGGCGGAGTTCGACGTCTCACTGGTGTTCCACCCGCACGCCGACAGCCACGTCGACACCCAGGAACGGGTCGAACGGTTCCTCACCGCCACCGACCCGGAGAGCGTCGCGCTGTGCCTCGACACCGGGCACATCGCGTACTGCGGCGGCGACAACCTCGAGCTGATCCAGCGCTACCCCGACCGGATCGGCTACGTGCATCTCAAGCAGGTCGACCCCGACATCGTGCGACGGGTCGACGACGAACAGCTGTGCTTCGCCGAGGCGGTCGCGCTCGGCGCCATGGTCGAGCCGCCGAACGGCGAACCCGCCCTGGAGCCGCTGATCGAGTCCCTGGCACGCCTCGACGCGGACCTCTTCGCGATCGTCGAGCAGGACCTCTACCCCTGCACGGCAGATGCTCCCCTCCCCATCGCCACCCGGACCCGCCAGTACCTCGGACGGTGCGGGCTCGGGCCCGGGCGTCGTACTCCTGACCAAACCCGGTCACCTAGGAAAGGCAGTACACCATGAAGAACACGCGCACGAGCAGCGCACTCGTCGCTCTCGCCGCCGTGGCTGTCTTAGGCCTCGCGGCCTGCAGCGGCTCCGGCGGCAAGCAGGAGGAGGAGAAGGCCTCCGGCGGCAACAACGCCGCAGTTGCCGACACTCCTCGCGTCAAGATCGCGATGATCACGCACGAGGCGCCGGGCGACACCTTCTGGGACCTGATCCGCAAGGGTGCCGAGGCGGCCGCGGCGAAGGACAACGTCGAGCTGATCTACTCCAACGACCCACAGGCGCCGAAGCAGGCCAGCCTCATCCAGACCGCGATCGACAGTGACGTCGACGCGATCGCGACGACCCTGTCCAATCCCGACGCGCTCGGGCCGGTAGTCCAGAAGGCGGTCGAGGCCGGGATCCCGGTCGTCGAGTTCAACGCCGGCGTCGACAGCTGGGAGGACACCGGCGCGCTGATGTACTTCGGCCAGGACGAGACGGTCGCCGGCCAGGCGGTGGGCGAGCGCCTGAACGAGGAGGGCGCCAAGAATGCCATGTGCGTCATCCAGGAGCAGGGTCAGGTGCAGCTCGAAGCGCGCTGCGCCGGCGTGGAGGAGACGTTCTCCGGAAAGACCCAGAAGCTCTACGTCAACGGGCGCGACATGCCATCGGTGGGCTCGAACATCGAGGCAAAGCTGGCGCAGGACAAGACCATCGACCGGGTGGTCACGCTCGGTGCGCCGTTCGCCCTCGCCGCGGTGCAGTCGGTCGAGGGAGCCGGCAGCTCGGCCCAGGTCGTCACCTTCGACACCAACGCCGACCTGGTCGCCGCGATCGAGGCCGGTGACGTGCAGTGGGCGATCGACCAGCAGCCGTACCTGCAGGGGTACGAGGCGATCGACTCACTGTGGCTCTACCTGACCAACGGCAACATCATCGGCGGCGGCGAGGCCGTGCTCACGGGACCGTCGTTCATCGACCAGGAGAACATCGACACGGTCGCCGAGTACGCCAAGCGCGGCACCCGGTAGAGCGCTCGGGGAGCCGGCACCCCGGCTCCCCGGCCTCGTCCGCTGGACATTGGGAGACACCATGAGTGAGTCACCTGTCGCTACCGAAACCCCGCTCGCCGACGAGCGGGTCACGAAGACCTCTCCGCTGCAGAAGCTGCTGCTGCGCCCTGAGCTGGGTGCGTTGGTCGGCGCCATCGGCATCTACGTCTTCTTCTTCGCCGTGGCGGACCCGTTCCGCAGCCTCGACGCCTTCTCGACGATCATGTACTCCTCCTCCACGATCGGCATCATGGCGGTCGGGGTGGCGCTGCTGATGATCGGCGGTGAGTTCGACCTGTCCGCCGGTGTCGCGGTGACCACGTCGGCGCTCACGGCATCGCTGTTCAGCTACGAGTTCAGCACCAACGTGTGGGTGGGAATCTTCGTCGCGCTGGCCGTCGCGCTCGCGATCGGATTCTTCAACGGCTACCTGGTGATGAAGACGAAGATTCCGAGCTTCCTGATCACGCTCGGCACCTTCCTGATGCTGCAGGGCGCCAACCTGGCGGTCACAAAGCTGCTCACTGGTCAGGTCGCGAGCCGCAACATCTCCGACATGGACGGCTTCGGGCTGGCGGACGCGATCTTCGCCTCCGACTTCTCGATCGCCGGCACCACCTTCCGCATCTCCATCGTGTGGTGGCTGGTCTTCGTCGCGATCGCGACCTGGCTGCTGCTGCGCACCAAGGTCGGCAACTGGATCTACGCCGTCGGCGGCGACGCGGAGAGTGCCCGCGCCGTCGGCGTACCCGTGGTGAAGACCAAGATCGGCCTGTTCATGGGCGTCGGCTTCCTGGCGTGGTTCGCGGGCATGCACCTGCTGTTCACGTTCAACTCGGTGCAGTCCGGTGAGGGCGTGGGCAACGAGTTCATCTTCATCATCGCGGCCGTCATCGGCGGCTGCCTGCTGACCGGTGGTTACGGCACGGCGATCGGTGCCGCGATCGGCGCGTTCATCTACGGCATGACCGAGAAGGGCATCGTCTACGCCGGATGGAACCCCGACTGGGTGAAGTTCTTCCTCGGCGTCATGCTGCTGCTCGCGACCGTGACCAACCTATGGGTCCGCAACCGGGCTTCGAGGAGTTGACGACCATGACCAGCGAACTCGCAGATGCTCCGTTGGAGGAGATCCCCACCGGAGTACCGCTCGTCCAGCTCAAGGACGTCGGCAAGCAGTACGGCCACATCATCGCCTTGCACGGCATCAACCTGAAGGTCGGCAAGGGAGAGGTGACCTGCGTCCTCGGTGACAACGGTGCGGGCAAGTCGACCCTGATCAAGATCGTGGCCGGACGCCACCAGCACGACGAGGGTCAGCTGCTCGTCGACGGTCAGGAGGTTCGGCTTTCCTCGCCGCGCGAGGCACTGAACCACGGCATCGCCACCGTCTACCAGGACCTCGCGGTCGTGCCGCTGATGCCGGTATGGCGCAACTTCTTCCTCGGTTCGGAGATGGTCGACGGGTTCTGGCCGTTCCGCAAGCTGAGCATCGACCAGATGCGTACGACGGCCAAGGACGAGCTGCACAAGATGGGCATCGACCTGCCGGACATCGACGCGCCGATCGGCACCCTGTCCGGTGGACAACGTCAGTGTGTGGCGATCGCCCGGGCCGTCTTCTTCGGCGCCCGGGTGCTGATCCTCGACGAGCCGACCGCCGCGCTCGGCGTGAAGCAGTCCGGGGTCGTCCTGCGCTACATCTCGGCATCAGCCAAGTCGGGTCTGGGCGTCATCTTCATCACGCACAACCCGCACCACGCCTACATGGTTGGCAACCACTTCGTGCTGCTGAACCGCGGCCGGATGACTCTGGACTGCAAGTACGAGGACATCACCCTCGACCAGCTGACCACGGAGATGGCCGGTGGCGACGAGCTGCAGACGCTGACGCATGAGCTGAAGCGTTGACTTCATTACGAGGCAAGGGAAATTCAAGTGGTCTTCAGAGTCGGAGTGATCGGTACCGGCAACATCGGGACCGATCACGCCAACCGGATCGCGTCGCAGGTGTCGGGCGCGGACGTCGTCGCGGTGTTCGACGTGGCGACCGAGCGTGCCAAGGAGGTGGCGTCCGGGGTGGGTGCCGTCGCCCATGCAACCGACGGCGACGTGATCAACGACCCCGAGGTCGACGCGGTCCTGATCGCGTCGCCGGGTGAGCTGCACGCCGAGCAGGTGCTGGCCTGTATCGACGCCGGCAAGCCGGTGCTGTGCGAGAAGCCGCTGGCGCCCACCACGGCCGAGTGCCTGAAGGTGATCGAGGCCGAGGTGGCGGCGGGTCGGCAGCTGGTGCAGCTCGGCTTCATGCGCCGGTACGACGCGGCGTACGTCGAGGTGAAGGCCGCGCTCGACAGCGGGGACATCGGTGAGGCGCTGATGCTGCACTGCCTACACCGCAACCCGACGGCGCCTGACTGGTTCACCAGCGACCTGGCGCTGACCGACTCGGTCGTGCATGAGGTCGACACGTCTCGTTGGCTGTTGGGTGACGAGATCGCCACCGTCACGGTGCTGGCCGGCAAGCCGTCGCCGAAGGCGGGGTCGGCGCAGGACCCGCAGCTGGTGGTGTTCGAGATGGCATCGGGCGTGCTCGTCACCGTGGAGTCGTTCATCCATGCGCAGTACGGCTACGACGTGCGCTGCGAGCTGGTGGGCTCCGAGGGGGTCGCGTCGATGGACACTCCCACGCTCGGTGCCGTGACCCGTCGCGGCGGGCGCACCACGGTCGTACCCCCTGACTGGCGGGTGCGGTTCGGGTCGGCCTACCAGGCGGAGCTCCAGGCGTGGGTCGACAGCCTGGCGAGCGGCGAGTTCCATGGCGCGAGCGCGTGGGACGGCTACGCCGCGACGGCGGTCGCCGAGGCCGGGCTGCGAGCGCGTGCCGAGGGTGCGCGGGTCGCTGTCGAGCTGGTCGACCGACCGTCCTTCTACGCAGGGAAGTGAGCTCGACGTGAAGGTTGCCCTCGACCCCTACATGCTGCGCAGCGTGCCGCTGCTGGAGCTGCCCGGCGTAGTCGCAGATCTCGGTTACGAGCACATCGAGCTCTCGCCGCGCGAGGACTTCATGCCGTTCTTCCTGCACCCGCGGGCCGACCGGCAGAAGGTCCAGGACTTCAAGAAGGCGCTCGACGCCGCCGGGGTATCGGTGGCCTCGAACCTGCCGCTCTACCGGTGGTCAGGGCCGGACGAGGACGAACGCCAGGCGGCGGTGCGCTACTGGAAGCGGGCCATCGAGATCACCGTCGAGCTCGGCTGCGACACCATGAACTCCGAGTTCAACGGACGCCCCGAGCAGGCGAGCCTCAGCGAAGGACAGTTCTGGAAGTCGATGGAGGAGCTGCTGCCGGTCTTCGAACGTGAGGGTGTGCACCTCAGGCTCGAGCCGCATCCCGACGACTTCGTCGAGGACGGGAAGGTCGCCATCGACATGGTGCGCGGGATCAACTCGCCGAACGTATCGTTCCTCTACTGCGCACCGCACACGTTCCACCAGGGCGGCAACATGACGGAGATCATGGAGTACGCCGGTGAGCTGCTGACCCACCTGCACGTCGCCGACAGCTTCGACCACCGCGGCTCGTCCGGCCTGCGCTACATCGTCAACCCGCCCGGCTCGACCGCGCGCGTGCACCAGCACCTCGACATCGGCCAGGGCGAGGTCAAGTGGGACGAGTTCTTCTCGACTCTCGGGCGCCTTGGCTTCGACGGCATCATGACGGTCTGCGTCTTCGCCTGGGAGGAGCGAGCCGAGGAGTCGGCGCGCTTCAACCTGGAGCAGATCCAGAAGCACTCGAGCGACTGGGGCTGACATGGCATCGTCGTCACTTGGGGTCGCTGTCATCGGCGCCGGCATGGCCGGCCGTGCCCACGCCGCTGGATATCGCGGTGCGACAACCGTGTACGGACCGGGCTTGCCCGACATCCGGCTGGTCGCGGTCGCCGACGTCAATACCGACTTCGCCACCGATGCCGCCCGACGATTCGGCTACCAGCGGGCAGAGACCAGCTGGCAGGCGATCGCCGACGCTCCGGACATCGACGTCGTGAGTGTCGTGGTCGCGAACCCGCTGCACCGCGAGATCGTCGAAGGTCTGCTCGCGGCCGGCAAGCACGTCCTGTGCGAGAAGCCGCTGGCGCCGAGCATCGAGGACGCCGAGGCGATGGTGGCGGCGGCGAAGTCGTTGGCAGTGGAGACGGCTGTGGGCTTCACCTTCCACCGGTCGCCGGCGATCGCCGCGATCCGGCAGCTGGTCGAGGAGGGGAGTATCGGGAGCCCGGTACATTTCAACGGCCACTACTGGTGCGACTACGGCGTCGACCCGCACGGCCCGATGAGCTGGCGGTACAGGGGCGGCGCCGGCTCGGGTGCGTTGTCCGACATCGGCAGCCACCTGATCGACCTCGCCGAGTTCGTCTGCGGGCCGGTGCGTTCGGTGCGCGGGGCAGTCCTGTCGACGGTGATCACCGAGCGGGCGCTGCCGCTCGGCACTGCTGTGGGGCACGCCGCGACGGCGGTGAGCGATGTCATGGAGCCGGTCGAGAACGAGGACCTGGTGACGTTCACGGCAACGTTTGCGTCCGGAGCGACCGGCACGTTGTCCGCGTCCCGGGTCGCCTACGGCCTGCCGAACTCGCTCGGCTTCGAGCTGTTCACCCAGTCGGGTGCCGCAACCTTCGACCTGGCCCGAGCCGGCGAGTTCGGCCTCGTCGACGGGTCCTCGGCGCACGCCGTCAACGGGTTCCGGCAGGTGCTGGTGGGTCCCGCCCACCCGTACGTCGCCGGCGGCCTCGCGATGGACTTCGACAGCGTCAACTACGGCCAGAACGACCTGTTCGTCTGGCAGGCCCGGGCCTTCCTCGAGCAGGTCGCCGGCCTCGACCAACTCCCTCGGACACCGTCGTTCGAGCACGGCCTGCACAACATCCGACTGCTCAGGGCCGTCGTCGACTCCGCCGAGTCCGGTGGCGCCGACGTCGTCGTCTGAGCCGCGTACGGCGCACCCATTCCGAAAGGTTCGACCATCATGAAGCTTGGTGCCTACACCGCCTGCCTGCACGACAAGCCCGTCGCCGAAGCGGTGCAAACGCTGCGCGACCTCGGCCTGGACAGCGCGGAGATCAACTCCGGTGGCTTCCTGCCGGCGGCGCACCTGCCGATCGAGCAGGTGCGCGCGAGCAAGGACACGCGCGACGAGTACCTCGACGTGTTCACCTCGGCGGGCGTGACGCTCACTGCGTTGAACTGCAACGGCAACCCGTTGCACCCGGACCCGGAGGTCCGGGAGAAGCACTCGAACGACGTCCGGGAGGCGATCGAGATCGCTGCGCTGCTCGGCGTGAAGCGGGTCGTGACGATGTCCGGCCTGCCGGGCACGAACAGCGGCGCCACCCTGCCGTCATGGACGGTGCTGCCATGGGAGAGCGCGTCGCTCGACGCCCGGGACTACCAGTGGAACGAGGTCGCCATCCCGTACTGGAAGGACATCCAGGCCCGGGCCAGCGACGCGGATGTCAAGGTCTGCATCGAGATGCACCCGCACAACCTCGTCTACAACCCGTCCACGATGGAGCGCCTGGCCACCGAGATCAACGCGACGCACGTCGGCGCCGAGATGGACCCGAGCCACCTGTTCTGGCAGGGGATCGACCCGGTCCTCGCGGTCAACTCGCTCGGTGACCTGGTCTACAACGCGGCGGCCAAGGACACCCGGATCAACGAGGCGGCGAAGGTCAACGGGGTGCTGGACGACCGGTTCGGGCGAGTCCTCCCTTCCGACGCCGACGCACTCTCGCTCGGTGGTCGCTACACGCTCAGCCGCTGGCCGGAGAACGCGTCGTGGGACTTCGTCGCCGTCGGCCGCGGGCACGACGTCGCCTGGTGGGGCGAGTTCCTGCGTGCGTTGGAGAAGGTCGACCCGGACATGGCCGTCAACATCGAGCACGAGGACCAGGAGCTCGACCAGCTGGAGGGACTGCGCAGCGCCGCCGAGACGCTGCTCGCGGCGGCGGGTCGATGAGCCGGCTGGCAGAGGACGACTGTCACCTCGACGACCTCCGCGAGGTTGTCGACGAGGTCACCGACGTGGCCGACTATCCGCTCGCGACATCTGTCGAGCAGAACGTCCTCATGTACGACAGCGACCGGCTGCGGTCGGAGAGCGTGTCGACGCGTGGACAGGCCGAGCTGGCGCGTGCCCTGATGGACGGCCCCGGCATCGTCGTACTCCGTGGCGCCTTCGCCGACCCGGGCGTCGTCGACCGGGCCACGGACGCGTTCAACGCGATGATCTCGACGCAGCATGCGAGCGGCGAGTCGGCCGGCGATCACTTCGCCAAGCCGGGCGCCAACGACCGGGTCTGGAACGCGCTGGAGAAGCTGGCGCTGCGCGAGCCCGAGGCGTTCGCCGCCTACTACGCCAACGACATGCTCGCCCTTGTCTCGCTGGCGTGGCTGGGACCGGGCTACCAGGTCACGTCGCAGGTCAACGTCGTCAACCCCGGCGGAGTGGCGCAGACCGTGCATCGCGACTACCACCTCGGGTTCATGGCCAACGAACGGGTCGAGCAGTACCCGACGCATGTGCACCGGCTGTCGCCCGTGCTGACGCTGCAGGGTGCGGTGGCGCATGGCGACATGCCGGTGGAGACCGGGCCGACGAAGTACCTGCCCCACTCGCACAAGTACCTGCCGGGCTACCTGGCCTGGCGGCGTGCCGAGTTCGGCGATCACTTCGAGTCCAACTACGTGCAGCTCCCGTTGGCGAAGGGCGACGCCGTGTTCTTCAACCCGGCACTGTTCCACGCGGCCGGCCACAACCGATCGGCCGATGTCCGCCGGATGGCGAACCTGCTGCAGATCTCGTCCGCCTTCGGCCGGGCGATGGAGAGCGTGGACCGGGAGAGCATGTGCAACGCGCTCTTCCCGACGCTGCTGGAGATGCGGACGGCCGGCACCGCCGACGATGCTCTGCGCAACGTCGTGGCGGCGTCCGCCGAGGGCTATGCCTTCCCGACCAATCTCGACCGTGACCAGCCGGTCGACGGACCGGCCCCGACCAGTCAGGCCGCGCTGGTGTGGCAGGCCGTCGAGGAAGGCTGGGACCCGTCCGTCCTGCGTTCTGCGCTGACGGCGTACTCCGATCGCCGCCGCACCCACTGATCGGGGGGCTTGCCCGCCCCCGTGAACGGCACCGGACAGCGACCGCTGTCACCGTTCGGCACGCAGTGCCTCAGTCCGAGAGACCCCAGAACGGTCCGCGCAGCCCGACCTCGCGCAGGTAGGCGGCGGACTCGGACGTGTCGCGGCGTACGTAGCCCCGGTCGAGCCGGCCGTCGTACCAGTGCTCGGCGAGCCGCCAGAGGGTGCGGAGGTCCATTACGTACCCACGCTCGTTGCCGGTGGCCGCGAGCCAGTCGTCGACGCACGTCTCGGAGCAGAACAGCCGCTGGTGGCCGCAGGTGTGCACGACGTCGTCCCAGATGTGGTCGGCCGGGATCAGGAAGTGCGCGACCTGGTCGCCCTTCGGTGGGGCGGCGCGGCCCACCACCCAGGCGTGCGGTCGGTCGCAGGCGGGGCATCGGGTGGCGACCAGGACGTCCGGCTCGTCAGTGACGAGGTGGGGGAGCGCGAAGGAGTCCCAGGCGCAGCCTCCCCACCACAGGGTGCGGTGGCCCATCACCGAGAAGCCCAGTGGTACGGAGGCGAACGGGTGCGCCATCAGGATGCTGTCGTCGGCGTCCAGCGCGAGGTGGCGGGCGGCGGCGAGTGCGCGTAGTCCGGCCCTGACCTGCGCGTCGTCGGTGCCGGTGGTGGCGGCGAGCTCGCCATTCGTGGGTGCGCGGCCGGTCGCCGCGAAGGTGCGGTAGACGGCCAGCCGGAGGTCTTCGAGGTCCATCCGTCTATGGTGCCCGTCAGCCCACCGTGCTGCCGCCGTTCACGGTCAGCCGGGCACCGACCACGAACGCGCTGTCGTCGCCGGCCAGGAACGAGACGGCGGCGGCGATCTCCTCCGGCGTGCCGAAGCGACCGGCCGGCACGCCGTCGACGTACCGCTGCAGGAGCGCGGGGTCGGCGGCGGCGTGCCGCTCGACCGGGACCCAGCCCGGCGCCACGGTGTTGACGGTGATGCCGAGGGGTGCGAGCTCTTTGGCCCAGATCCGGGCCAGGCCGAGCTGGGCGTACTTGGCCGCGGCGTACGCGGAGTTGCCGATCGGGAGGCGCTCGATGACGTCGGAGCCGATGTGGATGACCCGGCCGCGGCCCGCAGCGACCATGTCGGGCAGCACCGCGGCCAGCAGCAGGACCGGGCTCTTGACGAAGAAGCTCAGCTGGTCGAGCAGCACCTGCCAGTCGAGGTCGGCGGCTGCGGTCGTGGGCTGCGGTCCGGTCGCGTTGAGAACCAGCGTGTCGACCGGGCCGAGCTCGCCGCGGACAGCTTCGACCAGCGCCGTCACACCGGACTCGTCGGTGACGTCGGCCCGGAACGCCGCCGCCCGGCCGCCGGCCGCGCCGATCCGGTCGACGACGGCTCGGGCGCCCTGCTCGGACCGGGCGTAGTTGACGGCGACGGCGTACCCGTCGGTGCCCAGTCGCTCGGCGATGGCGGCGCCGAGGCCGCGCGAGGCGCCGGTGACGAGGGCGACGCGTCGTGTCTTGTCTGCCATGGAGATCAGGGTGGCAGAAGACCAGCCGGTTACGTGCGTGGGTTGGCCCGGGTAGACGCCGAGGTCGACGGCGAGCAGTACTGTCACCAGCACGCCCGACGTGCGACGCAAGGAATGGGCGTCTTCGCGCGGCAGTATGCGGGGCAACGTGTCGTGGACTGGAAAGAGAGGGAACGTGATGGATCTGCGGGCCTACCTCGAGTCCGAGCTGGTCGAGGAGGAGGAGCTGGGGTACGCGGTCTCTGGGGTGGCGGCGAGCGGGTCAGCCAACGGCTATCCAGGCGATTCCGACGTGTACGTGGCTGACACCGACATCGCTGTCGCGCGGATGGAGCTCACCGGCTCGGGGGTCGACCAAGCGGCTTATGTCGCCCGTCCATCGGGTGGTGGGCGAGCCCCTGCGGTGCTGGTGATCCATGAGAATAAGGGGCTGGTCCCCTACATCGAGAATGTCGCGCGGCGACTGGCGCGGCACGGGTATGTCGCGTGCGCGCCCGACCTTCTGGCGCGGGTCGGGGGGACGGGCTCATTCGAGGACCCCAGCGAGGTTACAGCGGCGCTGGGCGGAATAGATGGCGACGACCTCGTTGCGGATCTTCGCGGTGTCCTTGAGCAGCTCGCGGAGCTCGACTATGTCGTTTCGGAGCGGTTGGGAGTCATCGGATTCTGCTATGGCGGCGGCATCGCCTGGCGTCTACTGACGAAGGAGCCCCGGTTGAGCGTGGGTGTTCCCTTCTACGGGCCGAACCCTGACCTGGACGCGGTCCCTGGGATCCAGGCCCCTGTGCTGGCGGTCTACGGCGAGCTCGACGAGCGGATCACGTCACAGCTGCCCGAGATCCAGAAGGCGATGACGCTGCATGGGAAGACATTCGAGTCCCTCGTTATCGACGGCGCTCAGCACGCCTTTCACAACGACTCCAACCCGGATCGGTACAACGCCGCTGCCGCCCGGGAGGCGTGGGACACGGCACTTGGCTGGCTCGACAGGTGGCTCGTCGCCCCGTAACCGTCAGCCGCTGCCGGGTGGTGCGCCGTAATGCCACGGCTCTTGAGCTGCACCGTCAAATCGGTTACTTTGCCCGTGTTCGGCCTAGCACGCTCGACCTCGTTCGGACATGACGACGTCACCGAGCCGAATGCCCGAGGGTTCGGCCGACCGCGCTGCGCCCGGTGAGGGTGTCGGATGAAGCGTCCGAGTATCCACCAGCTCGAAGTCTTCTGTAAGGTCGTGCAGTTCTCCAGCATGGCCCGCGCCGCCGAGGAGCTGAGGGTGGCTCCCTCGTCGGTGTCGATGCAGATTCACGAGCTCGAGCGACGCTTTCGCACGCCACTCCTGGTCCGCGGTCCGCGACGAACGGTGCCAACCGCTGCTGGCACGGTGTTGTACAACCAGGCCCTGGCACTGCTCGAAGGTCTCGACGCGGTCGAGCGTCAGCTCACTGAGCTGAGTGCTCTCGAGTCTGGGACGCTGCGATTCGCGACCAGCCGCACGATCGGCGCAGGCGCCGTCCGCCCCGTTCTGCAGTCCTTCGAACGCGCCTATCCCAAGGTGGACGTCTCGTACCACATCATGGCCAGCAGTCAGCAGGCCAAGACCGAGGTTATGGAAGAGCGCGCGGAGTTTGCGCTGGTCGGGCGCGTCGGCCCCGACTGGCCGCTCGACGTCAAGCCCTTGTTCGAAGAGCCGCTGGTCGTCGCGCTGTCACCCGAACACCCGCTGGCCGGCGAGACCCGGCTGACTACCGCGAGCCTCGCACCTCACGTCCTGCTGCTGCGGGAGCCCCCCGTTCTCGGCCACGAGCGAGTCATGCGGCTGTTGGAGCAGGCGGGCGTGACCCCGACCATCGTCGAGCTCGGTAGTACGGAGGCGATCAAGGCGGAAGCGCTGGCTGGGCAGGGCGTTGCGGTCCTGCCGCGCACGACGGTCGCGGACGAGGTCGCGAGCGGCGTCCTGGTGCGTCGCTCGGTGGAGGGGTTCGAGCCGAACCGGACCGTGTTCTTGACGTCATTGCCGAGGACGCCGTTGTCGCCGGTGGCTGAGTCGTTCGTCTGCCTGATCCGCCAACTCTGCGGCGGATCCGACCAGCCGGCCACCGAGCAGTCGACCGGAGCAGGCATCAAGAGTTCCTGAACCCGTCTTCGAGAAACTGCATGTTGTTCAGACCATTACGACGTGCAAACGTTAGTCCAACAACCCCGCCCCGACAGTGAGTCGGGAACGAACCGCTCCGGGGCGGGCGGCAGCCCAGCTGTCGAGTACCTGACACGTCCACAGTCGATCCGCGGGCGGAAGCCCGAAGAGGAAGGTATGACGTGGGACGGCCCAGTGCGCAAGGCGGAGCACCCGTCCTCTCAGCGAGGCGCCACGCGTGACCGCGCTCGAGGGAGTGCAGGTCGTGGAGTTCGCCAGCTATGTAGCTGGTCCGTACGCCGGCGCGCTGCTCTCCGACCTCGGTGCGGAGGTGATCAAGGTGGAGGAGCCTCCGCGGGGCGACCCCTACCGGGGGTGGGCCAGCGGCAACTACAGCAGCATGTTCTGCTCGCTGAACCGCAGCAAGCGCAGCATCCTCGCCGACCTCAAGTCGGACCGCGGGCTGGAGGTCGCACGGTCCCTCGTCGCTGACGCCGACATCCTGCTGGAGAACTCGCGCCCGGGCGCGATGGAGCGGCTCGGCCTCGGCTACGAGCAGGTCAAGGCCGACAACCCCGGCCTCATCTACTGCTCCATCACGGGCTTCGGCCTGAGCGGGCCAGACCACCAGCGCCCCGGCTACGACACCGTCGGCCAGGCGATGAGCGGCCTGATGAGCCTGCTGACCGACCTCGACAACCCTCAGCCGATGGGGATCTCGCTGTCGGACCACCTCGCGGGCCTGTTCGCTGCGTACGGTGTGCTGGCGGCCTTCGCCGCGCGCTCCCGGACGGGTGAGGGTCAGCGAGTCGACACCTCGTTGCTGCAGTCCTCGACGACGTTCCTGGCCGAGAACATGGCGCGGTACCTGCATGACGGCGGGCAGCCGCCGACGCGCCGGACACGGGCGCGTACGGCACAGGTCTACGCCGTGCGTGACGAGGCGGGGGCACCTTTCGTTGTTCACCTTTCGTCGCCGGACAAGTTCTGGCGGTCGCTGCTGCAAGCCATCGACCGCACCGACCTCGCCGACGACCAGCGCTTCACCGATCGGGGCCAGCGAGTCGCCCACCGCGAAGACATCCAGGCACTCCTGGACGAGACGTTCGCGACTGGGTCGCGCGCGACGTGGCTCAAGCGGCTCCGGGACGCAGATGTCCCCGCCGGTCCGCTCAATACCCTCGCCGACGTCGTCGAGGACGAGCAGATCCGCCATCTCGGCCTGGTGAAAGAGGTCGAGCACCCCTCGGCGGGACGCATGCAGCTCCTGGGCAGTGGCGTGAACCTGCACGGCACACCGACGCGGCTGGGACCCGCGCCGATCGCGGGGGACGACACCAAGAACATCCTCGCCGAGCTCGGTTTCCCCGAGGGCTACCTGCCCACCACCACACCCGACGGTGCCACGACACCGGCTCGCTGAGCGAGGGAGGATCGATGTACCAAAGAAGCGTTGCGATCGTCGGGGCCGCGCATTCGCAGCTCGGGGAAGTCCCTGGCTCCACTGCGATCGGACTGATGGCCGACGCTTCGGTGGCTGCAGTTGCCGACGCGGGCCTGACGCCTGCCAGCATCGACGGCGTCATCGTGCGCGGGCCCGATGACGAGTACTGCTTCCAGCAGCAGGTCGGCGAGCGACTGGGGCTCAACGCGGCCTTCAGCACCAGCCTTGGCAACGGGGGAGCGAGCCAGGCCTTGGCTGTGGTCCTCGCGTCGCTGGCGATCGAAGCAGGACTCGCCACCACTGTGCTTTGCGGCTATGCGCGGAACTCGTGGTCTCGGACCCGTCGCTCGGGCAGCCGCAAGGCCCGGATGAACCAGTCCACCCACAACCGAACGCGCGAGTGGCGCGACTCGTTCGGGTACTTCGGCGAGCCGGCGACCCACGCCCTCGGCGCGCAACGCCACATGGCGATGTACGGCACCACCAAGGAACAGCTCGGCCACGTCGCGGTGTCTGTGCGTGAGCACGCAACCCGCAACCCACACGCGCAGATGCAGTCGCCGCTGACCATGGAGGAGTACCTGGACGGGCCGCTGGTCGCCGAACCGTTCGGCATCTACGACTGTTCGCTGCGCACCGACGGTGCCGGCGCGGTCGTGGTTACCGAAACCGCGCGTGCCAAGGACCTTCCACACCCGCCGGTGGTCGTGCGGGGCTTCGGCAGCCACAACAACCTCCGGGGCTGGACCATCGATGACCACATGGTTCAGACGGCCGCCAGGGCCAGCGGTGAGCGGGCCTACCGAATCGCCGACGTCTCGCCATCGGATATCGACACGGCGCAGCTGTACGACTGCTTCACCTACATGGTCCTCGCGCAGCTCGAGGACTACGGCTTCTGCGAGAAGGGTGAAGGTGGCGAGCTCGTCGCCTCCGGTGCACTCGGGCTCGACGGCGCGATTCCGACCAACACGTCCGGCGGGCAGCTTTCCGAGGGACATGTCGAAGGCATGCTGCAGGTGGTCGAAGCCGTCCGCCAGCTGCGGCATGAGTATCCGGCGGAGCGACAGGTTCCCGACGCCCGACTGGCGTTGGTCAGCGGGCACGGCGGCAACACGGTGTGTCACACGACCTTGATCTTGGAGGGTGGCTGATGAGCGGGCCGACCCAGGGCGCCACCACCGAAGCGGACCACCCGCTGCGGGTCGTTCCGCAGCCGACTCCCGAGTCGCAGCCGTTCTGGGACGCCTGCGCACGGCATGAGCTGGTGATCCAGCGATGCAGATCATGCGGTCGGTTCTGGTTCCCGCCGAGCAACCACTGCCAGCACTGCTGGAGCGAGGACTTCGCGTGGGAACCGGTTTCAGGCCGCGGCGAGCTGTACACGTTCACGGTGTACCGCCGCGCCTACGCTCCCGAGCTCGCCGAACAGCTTCCCTACGTCGTGGGGGTCGTCGAGCTCGAGCAAGGTCCGCGGCTGATCACGAACATCGTCGACCGTGAGCCCGGCGACGTACGGGTGGGCATGCCCGTCGAGGTCGTGTTCCTCGACTTCCCGGCGGGCGTCACCTTGCACGCATTCCGACCGCGAGAGAACTCGCGTACCCCGTCGACCAGAGCGGTGTAGCGCTCGCAACCCATTGCTCGGAGGAAGCATGGCAAAGATCGTGACGATGATCGGTACCACCCATCACCCGTGGTACTACGCGAAGACGTCAAAACCGGAGGCCGAGCTCACCGAGGACGCCAGGAACCTGTTGGGCTGGTCCGCACGCGTGCAGGAGTCGTTTCGCAGCACCAATCCGGACGTCGTGGTGATCGTCGCCAGCGACCACTTCCACCAGTTCTTCCACAACAACATGCCGCAGTTCCTGGTCGGCCGGATGAAGACCTACCAAGGAACCTTCTACAACGAGACGAGGGAGTTCGACCTGCCGCGGATCGAGCTGGGCGGCAACCGGCAGCTCGCGACCGACATGATCGAGGCTGGGTTCGAGAACGGCTTCGACTTCGCGTTCTCTGACGAGATGCGGCTCGACCACGCCTGCGTGGTCCCGACCCTGATCAGCCAGCCCTCGTTCGAGATCCCCGTCGTGCCGGTACTCACCAACTGCGGCGCACCGCCTATCCCGACCGGCCAGCGATTCGTGGACCTCGGCACGGCGCTGCGCAACGCGATCGAGGGGTCCAACGCTGTGGACCGGGTCGCGGTCGTCGTCAGCGGCAACCTGTCACTGGAGGTCGGCGGTCCCGAGCAGATGATGCCCTACTCCGTCGACCCCGAGTTCGACTCCTTGGCGATGGACTGGTTGACCGGCCGCGACTTCGAGTCGCTGACGGCTGAGTCGACGTACGAGCGCCTGATGACGCACGGCAACACGTCCTTCCAGTTCCTGAACATGCTGACCATGGCTGCGCTGCACGAGGACATGACATTGATCCATGCAGAGGCGATGAAGCGGCGCGGATCGCCCGCTCCGTGCTTCATCTACGAGTCGGAGGTGGCGGGATGATCGACCACTACGCCGTCAACAAGTTCCTGTACGACACCGACCGCAACGAGCAGTTCGTGCGCCGGTACATCGACGACCCGGACGGCTACGTCGACTGGTACTTCGACGAGCGCATGAGCCGCCTGCTCGACAATGAGAACGAGCAGTCGGCCGTCGAGACCCCCGACGAGGCCACCCGCACCGCGCTCAAGACCTACGACTTCACCACGCTCTACCGGGACGGGGCGCACCCCTTCGTCCTGTGGACGCTCATGCTGCCGGTCATCGAGGAGAAGCTCGCGTCGGGCGAGTTCGTCGTCACCGAGGAGCCCGAAGGTGCCCGGGCCGAGAACCGCAAGCCGATGGCGTACTACCGGGAGCGAATCCTGGCGCACGGTCGGCCCGACTTCCGCTACTAGACCGCACGATCGGAGGTATCCAAACCATGCCAGGAGGTCCGCTCGCCGGCGTCACCGTGATCGAGTGCGCCTCGTACATCAGCGGACCCTATGCGGGCCTGTTGCTGGGACAGCTCGGTGCGAACGTCGTGAAGGTCGAGGCGCTCGGCAGCGGTGACGCCTTCCGCCGCTGGGGCGGCACGAGCCAGCGCAGGCGAACGCGCCCGCAGTTCGCGGCTCTGAACTACGGAAAGCGCAGCGTGACGATGGACCTGCGCGACCCCGAGGGACAGGCGGCATACCTCGATCTGACCAGTGACGCGGACGCCCTGATCGAGAACTTCCGGCCGGGGACGCTCGACCGGTTCGGCATCGGTGAGGCCGCTGTGCGAGAACGCAACCCCGACATCGTGTACTGCACCGTCACCGGCTTCGGCCCCACCGGCCCGTACGCGAAGCGTCCCGCCTACGACGCCATCGTGCAGGCGCTCAGCGGTTTGTGGAGCCTCCTGTCCCCGATCGCCGAGCCGCGCGCGGTCGGGCCGGCCATGTCGGACACCGTGGGCGGTCTCAACGGCGCGCTGGCGGTTGTCGCCGGGCTGGTCGGCGTCGCCCGAGGTGAGGGCACTCCACGACGCTTCGACGTCAGCATGCTCGCCTCGTCGCTGAACCTGCTCGGCACGACAGTGGCGAACTTTGGCGAGTCCGGGGAGCTCGAGACGCCGTTCTCCCGCGGTCGACGCTCACACTCGCTCGCGTTCCGTGCCGGTGACGGTCGTCCGCTCGCGGTGCACCTGTCGTCGCCGGAGAAGTTCTGGGTCCGACTCACCGACGTCGTCGGCAGAGCGGACCTTCGCGAGGATCCGCGCTTCGGCGCTTACCCGGCACGGCTGGAGCACTTCGACGAGCTTCGCGCCGAGCTCGAGGCGGCCTTCGCCACCCAGCCGCGGGATCGCTGGCTCGAGCTGCTGTTCGAGGCAGATGTCCCGGCGGCACCCCTCTACACGATCGACGAGGTGGTCACCGACCCGCACGTGCGGGAGACCGGATTGCTCAGAGAAGCCATCGGGCCGGCCGGCGAGCGGTTTCTCGTTCCCCGCGGCGCGATCTCCTTCGCGGGGGATCTCGACGCCGGATCGATGGAGGTGCCTGCGTTGGGCGGCAACTAGGGGTCGCGGGAGATCACCAACACCGGCGGTAGGACCAGCACCACGAAAGCTTGGAGGTCGCGATATGGGTCAGCGAAGGTTCGAGCTGTTCCTCGCCATCGTGCTGATCGGCGGGCTGGTGGCCGCCTGCGGCGGAGGTGGAGAGACCAGCGCCGACGGCCAAGGTGGCGGTGAAGGCATGGCGGACGGAGTCGTCGTCCATACGAATGGCGAGAGCCGAGCGGACTATCTCGACCGCCTCTACAAGGCGGCCCAGGAGGAGGGCGCCGTCGCGTACTACACATCCGCCAATACCTCCGAGACCGATGTGATCATTGAGAACTGGAACGAGGCGTACCCCGGGATCGAGCTGGAGCCAGTGAGCGCCAGCGCCGGCACGCTCCTCGAACGGGCCCTGCTCGAAGCCGAAACCGGCCGGGTGCAAGGCGATGTCTACCACGCGTCATCCGCCGACCTCGCCTTGCTCGAAGCAGCCGGTGCACAGGACGACTACCGACCGATCAACACGGAGGACGTCGCCGAGGAGTTCAAGCCGGACGACTCGTACGTATTCGCGAGCTACCTCACCTACCACCCGGCGTTCAACACCGACCTGGTCGACGAGGACGAACTCCCCGACGACTGGACGGGCTACTGCGATCCAAAGTGGAAGGGCAAGGTCGCGATCGACCCGGAAGGCGCGGACTGGGCTGCTGGGCTCCTCGCCGGTATGGGCGAAGAGAAGGGCACGGCCTTCCTCGAGTGCCTCGCCGCCAACGAGCCGCGCCTGGTTCGCGGGACGAGCAACCGCACCGAGCTCCTCGCCTCCGGTGAGTATCCGGTCATGCTCGACGGCTACGGCCACAGCATCTTGGAGTACGAACAGGAGGGTGCGCCGATCCGTGCGCAGCGGCCGAGCCCTTCTCCGCTGCCGGCCCTGCCCCAGTTCGAAATGATCTTCAAGGATGCGCCGCATCCGAACGCGGCCCGCCTGCTGGCGGAGTTCTTCCTGACGCCGGAAGGCCAGCAGGTGTGGCTCGACCGGAACAAGGCCGGGGTGCTCGCTGAGGACGAGCAGGGGCAGGTGAATCGCGACCTGGTGGAGGGCGCTGAGGTCGTGTTCCTCGGGCCCCGCGACACCGACTTCGACGCGGCGTTCCGCATCTTCAATGACACCTTCAACTAGGGAGGTGCAGCCATCGACATCGGGATGTGCCGCGTGGCGGGCGAGCCCGCGGCGGCAACGAGTCGTTCCAAGGTTCCACGAAACTGCTGGAGGACCGCGAGATGAGAGCACGCAAGTTCCTGATATTCCCCGCCGTGGTAGTGGCGGGCGGTCTGTTGGTTGCCTGTGGCGGTGACGAGTCCAACGGGGGAGGTTCAGCCACCGGCGAGGGCGCGGAGAACGGCGTCGTCGTCCAGATGGACGGCGAGAGCCGGGAGGACTATCTCACCCGCCTCGAAGAGGCGGCCATCGAGGAAGGCACGGTCACCTACTACCAGTCCGCGGGCGACGAGGAGCTCCAGGCGATCGTCGATGCCTGGAACGCCGCCTACCCCGACATCGAGTTCGAGCCGGTGAGCGCAACCAGCGGCACGATTCTGGAGCGCGCCCTGCTCGAGTCCGAGTCCGGCAACGTGAGGGGCGACGTCTACGGCGGCGGAGCCGGTGACCAGGCCGCGCTCGACGCCGCCGGTGCGCTCGAGGAGTACCGACCCGTCAACGAGGCGGACGTGATCGAGGAGTTCAAGATGGACGGCCCGTACATCGCGGTCGGCACCCTCACCTTTCATCCCGCCTTCAACACCACCCTGGCCGAGGAAAGTGACCTGCCCGAGGACTGGATGGGCTACTGCGACGAGGACTGGCGCGGCAAGCTTGCAATTGACCAGGAAGGCGGGGAGTGGGCCACGGGGATCCTCTCCGGCATGGGCGAGGAGGACGGCATGAAGTTCCTCGAGTGCCTCGCCGGCAACGAGCCCCGGCTGGTTCGCGGATCGACCAACCGCACCGAGCTGCTCGCCTCCGGTGAGTTCCCGGTGATGCTCGACGGCTACGGCCACCGGATCTGGGAGTTCGAGCAGCAGGGTGCGCCGATCCGTGGACAACGGCCGAGCCCCGCCCCGCTGCCCGTCGTCCTCGACATGGCCAGCATCTTCGCCGATTCTCCGCACCCGAACGCTGCCCGGCTGCTGATGGAGTTCTTCCTGACGGCCGAGGGTCAGCAGGTGTTCCTGGACCAGAACAAGCCCGGCACGCTGACCACCCAGGAACAGCCGTACGCCGAGCTCATGGAGGGCGCGGAGGTCACGGTGCTCGGCCCCGAGGAGGCCAACTTCGACGAGGGCTTCAAGATCTTCGCCGATCTGTTCCTCGGCGGCGGTGCTCCGGCTCTGTAAGCCGGCGCATCCCCGGGCAAAGTCGTGGCGCCGACCCTTCCGGTGGCCGGCGCCACCGTCTCTCCGCTACTCCCGCAACCGCGCTTCGACGACCGAGGTGGCACGTGTGACGACGCCAGTGGAAAGTCCCGAACAGGTGGCCGCGTTGCGGTCACCGGTCGAGCCGCCGGAGCAGGGGCGGCGCCGGCGGTGGGTTCCGCGCGATCCCCGAACGTTCGTCTTCCTCGCCGTCGCGGCAATCCTCGTGTGGGAGATCGCGATCCCGCTGATCATCCTGCTGTGGGGCTCGGTGAGCAGCGCCCGCCCCGGCTCGGACGAATTCTTCTCCCCATCCTCCTTTACCCTGGACAACTTCGCCCGGGCGTTCGATGGCGGCCGCCTGACGGGCGTGCTGTGGGACACCTTCGTCTTCGCGACCGGGACGACGGTCCTCGCGTTCATCCTCGGCACGTACCTCGCGTGGGTGTGCGAACGGACGAATACCCCGCTGCGCGGATTCATCACGCTGATGATGGTGCTTCGGCTGATCCTGCCGGGCATCCTCACCACCATCTCCTGGATCTTCCTGGCCAGCCCGAACATCGGCACGCTGAACCGCTGGCTGCAGGCGCTGTTCGGGCTCCAGGAAGCGCCGCTGAACATCTATTCGATGGCCGGGATGATCTGGGTCGAGACCATGGACATCCTGCCCCTGGTGTTCCTGCTCATGAGCGCTGCGCTGCGTTCGATGGACCCGTCGCTGGAGGAGGCGTCGCTGGTCGCGGGCAAGGGGCTGCTGCGAACGACAGGGCGGATCACCCTGCCGCTGATTCGGCCGGCGATCCTCGCCACGCTCATCCTGCTGCTCATCCGCGGTATCGAGACCTTCGAGACGCCGGCCCTCATCGGCATCCCGGCGCAGAAGTTCACCTTCGTCGTCGAGATCTGGCGGCAGACCTCGACGACTCCCACCGACTTCGGCGTGGCGGCCGTCTTTGCGGTGCTGATCCTGGCGTTCTGCTCCTGCCTGCTCTGGCTCTACAACCACATGACGCGCCACGCCGACGCCTTCGCCGTCGTCACCGGCAAGGCCTTCCGCCCCCGCCGCACCGACCTCGGCGCGATGAAGTGGGGAACCCTTGCGGGCTCGCTGCTGATCTGCCTCTTCTCGCTCGGCCTGCCGATGATCATCTTGGTGTGGGCCAGCTTCTACCCGCCCTCCCGCGGGTTCCAGCCAATCACCGCCGACGGCTTCGCCCTACTCTCCTGGGACAACTACCGCGCCGTCCTCGACAGCGACCTGGTCCAGCGGGCCTTCGTCAACTCGACGTTCCTCGGGATCGCCTCGGCGGCGGTGGTCGTCCTGCTGATGACCGTCGTCGCGTGGATCACGGTGAAGACAAGTATCCCTGGCCGGATGTGGCTGGACCACCTGTCGTTCGCCCCCATCGCGATTCCCGCGGTGGCGATGGGTGTGGCCTTCCTGTGGCTCTACCTGTCCGTCCCGATCCCGGTCTACGGGACGATCTGGATCCTCTTCCTGCTCTACGTCGCCCGCTTCACCGCCGTCGCGCTGCGGATCATGTCCGCGTCGATGACCCAGGTGAGCGACGAGCTACACGAGGCGGCGGAGGTCGCCGGCGCCAGCTGGTGGCGGTCGTTCCGCACCGTCACCATGCCGCTGCTTCGGCCGGGCATGCTCGCCGCCTTCATCTTCGTGCTGGTGCACGCCTACCGCGAGCTCTCCGCCTCGCTCCTCGTCTACTCGTACGGCAACGAGCCGATCGGCGTGGCGGTCTTCGACATCTGGGAGAACGGCAGCTACGGCCTCCTCTCGGCCTTCGGAATCCTCGTCGTTCTGGCGCTGGCCTTCTTCTCCATCATTGCGCGAGTGATCAGCAACCGGTACGGCGTCAAGGAAGAGCAGTGAGTCCGGTCCGGGCGTCCGAGATCGGTCCGATACCTGTGAGGAGCGCACGATGACGATCGAAGTGACCGACCTGCTCAAGTCATTCGCCGGCGGCAGCGTCCGCGCCGTGGACGAGATCAGCTTCGCAGTGCCGGCCGGGTCGGTGCTGACCCTGCTGGGACCATCCGGCTGCGGCAAGACGACGACGATGCGCTCGATCGCGGGGCTCGAGAAGCCGGAAGGGGGGACGATCACGGTGGGCGAGAAGGTGGTCTACTCCGCTCGGCAGAGGATCAACCTCCGGCCGAACCAGCGCCAGGTCGGCATGGTCTTCCAGTCGTACGCCATCTGGCCGCACATGACGGTGTTCGACAACGTCGCGTACCCGCTGAAGGGGAACGTGGATAAGGCGACGCTCCGCGAGCGCAGCATGCGGGTCTTGGAGCTGGTCGGCCTGGACCACCTCGCCGACCGCCGCGCGCCGAACCTGTCGGGTGGCCAGCAGCAGCGGGTGGCCCTCGCCCGCGCGCTCGTCGGTCAGCCCGAGGTGCTGCTGCTCGACGAGCCGCTGTCGAACCTCGACGCGAAGCTGCGCGATCAGATGCGTAAGGAGATCCGCGAGTTGCAGCAGTCTCTCGGCATCACGACTCTGTACGTAACCCATGACCAGTCGGAGGCGCTGGCCATCTCCGACTACGTGGCCATCATGTCTCAGGGGCAGATCGTCGACTTCGGTGAGCCGGAGCGCATCTACTCCCGTCCGGCCTCCCGCTCGGTGGCCGAGTTCATCGGCATGGCGAACGTCGTGGACGTGACGAAGCTCCGCGTGGTGGACGGCAGATGGGTCGGCGAGTCGGCGCTCGGCGCGATCACGATCGATCACGCGGGGCAGCCGCCGGCGACGTGCAGCATCCTCGTCCGCCTCGAGGACCTGCACTTCGTGGGTGAGGACCAGGTCGGTCAGACCAACGTCTGGCTCGGCACGGTGGTGTCGGCGATCTACCTCGGCAGCTTCTGGGAGTGCATCGTCGACGTCAACGGGCAGCGGCTGCGTACCCACGTGCCCCGGCGCCAGCGCCCCTCCGAGGGCCAGCGGGTCCACGTCCAGGTGCCGGCGAACTGCTGTTACCTGCTCCCCGAGGACGACACGGGACCGATCGCGGGTACGAGCAGCGACGAGGCCGCGGTCGCCGAGCGGAGCGCCTGATGCGGGCCGTCGTCGTCCGGGAGTTCGGCGGACCGGAGGTCCTGCAGGTCGAAGAGGTGCCCGACCCCACCCCGGCTCCCGGCGAGGTCGTCGTCAAGGTGCACGCAGTGACGGTCAACCGGTCGCTGGACCTGAAGGTGCGCGCGGACGGCACTACACGAGGCACGACCCTTCCGCACGTCCTCGGCGTCGACCCAGCGGGTGTGGTCGTGACCGCGGCCGCCGACGTCGAGTCGGCCCGGGTGGGTGACCGGGTGGCCGTCATTCCGCACATCCGTTGCGGGAAGTGTGCTTTCTGCACCTCCGGCCGCGAGGAGCAGTGCCCGAACTCACGCCATATCGGCGTGCACCGGTGGGGCGGCTACGCGGAGTACGTCTCCGCCCCCGCCAAGAACGTCGTGCAGGTGCCGGACGAGCTCGGGTTCGCGGACGCCGCGGTGATTCTGCGGCACGCCCCGACCGCGTTCAACCTGCTGCGCAACCTGGCCGAGGTCGGCTCAGGTGAGTGGGTGCTCGTGATGGGCGCCGCCGGCGGGCTGGGTGCCGCCGGTGTGCAGGTGGCCAAGCTGCTGGGTGCGTCGGTCATTGCCGGTGCCGGAGCGGACGCGCGGGTCGAGTCGGCGCTGGCCAACGGCGCGGACCACGGCGTCAACTACCGCGCCGATGACCTCAGTGCGAGGGTCGAGCGGATCACCGACGGGCGCGGCGTCGATGTCGTGTTCGAGAACATCAGCGACCCCGTCGTGTGGCCGAAGGCGTTCGCCTCGCTGGCGCACGGCGGCCGGCTCGTGACTGCCGGGGCTCATGGCGGCGGCACGGTGGAACTTGACGTCCGCCGGCTGTACGGCCGCCGGCTCAGGATCATCGGCGGCGCCGGTGCGTCCAAGCGGGACGTCGCCAGCGCGCTCGAGGCCGCGGCGCAAGGCAAGCTCCACGCCGTGATCGACCGGATCATGCCGCTGGACGCGGCCGCCGACGCGCACCGGCTGTTCGAGAAGGGCGGCTTGGTCGGCAAGGTGGTGCTGGACCCGACGGCACCGCGAGGAGTGTCTTGATGACGCGGACACTTCGACTGACGACCTTCTCCCGGCCGAGCGCCCTGCTCGCCGCCCAGCACCGCGGATATCTGGAGGAGGTGGGGCTTGCTCTGGACGTCGAGGACGCCACGGGCTCCCGGACGCAGATGGAAGGGATGCTCGCGGGACAGTGGGACCTCGCCCACACCAATGCCGATAACGTGATGAGGTTCCGCGCCTTCGGCGGTACCGACCTGTTCATCTTTCTGGTGATCGACCGGGGCATGGCGCAGAAGCTGATCGTGCAGCAGCACGTCAATGACTGGGAGGACCTGCGTGGAGGGCCGGTGGGCGTGGACGCGCCAGACTCTGGCTATGCGTTCGTGCTGTACGAGCTGCTGCGCCGGCACGGGCTGGGACAGGGTGACTACGAGGTCATCCCGCTCGGCGCGACCGTGTACCGGCTGCACGGGCTGCAGCGTGGGGAGATCAACGCCGGGCTGCTGAGCCATCACCATGAGGCCACTGCGCTCGACGACGGCTTCCACATCTTGGCGGACACGCGGGAATACTTCCCTACGCACGCTGGAGTCACTGCGGCCGCGACGTACTCCTGGGCAGTGCGCAACGAGGAAGCGCTGCATGGCTACGCGACCGCCTTGTTCGCGGCGGCGAAGTGGACACAGTGCCCGGCCCACCACGAGGAAGTCGTGAAGGTCGTCGCGGAGGGCCGCGGGATCGACGAGGACCACGCACGCCGGTTGCTGGACGTCGAGAAGGGCAGCCGGACCGGCACGATCTCGACGGTCGAGGACGTCGAGGACAGCCTTGCCGCGACGGCCTCGCTGCGTGCGGAGTACACGGGCAGTCGGCCGACCGACTACTTCGACGCCGCGGCCATGAGGAAGGCACTGGCGGCGCATCGCCGCAGCACGCGTTGAAGACGGCGGACGACGAAGACTCGGGTGCGTCCGCCGCAACGTGGCGGCGCACCTTCGCGAGCCGTTGGGCGATCGTCTCGCTGGTGGCGCTGCTGTACTGGATCGCGTCGCACTCGCTCCGGCCGTTCGTGGTCGTGCGGCTCGACGCCCTCGGCGCGTCGGCCCAGGAGGTCGGGTTGGTCGCGGCTTCTTACGCGTTCTTTGCGCTCTTCCTCGCGATCCCCGGTGGACGCGCCATCGACCGTTTGGGCAGCACCCGGGTGTTGTACGGCTCGCTCGTCGCGATGGTCGGCCTCGGTGGTGCCTACGCGCTCGCCGACACGATCCCCCAGCTGTTCGTCCTGCAGATGGTCAACGGCGTGGTCGAGCTGGGCGTGTGGTTGTCCGTGCAGACGTTGGCGAGCCACGCAGGCACCGGCGACGCGCTGGCGAAGCAGCTGTCGTTGTTCTCGTTCGCGTGGGGTCTGGGGATCGCGGTCGGCCCGACGATGGGAGGGCTCGTCTACGACCGTGTCGGGTTCGCGGGCCTCGCCTTCGCCTACGGCGCACTGGCGGCGGCGATGCTCGTCGCGATGTGGTTTGCGCCGGCCAAGCCCGCGGGCCTCCGCACCCGAGGGGGCGGTCTCGGCCGCGACGCCTGGCACACCGCGGTGCAGCCGGCGATCCGCAGTGTGCTGCTGTCGAGCTTCGTGGCGATGTACATCATCTCGATCAAGAACACCTTCTACCCGCTGGTGCTTCAGGACGGTGGCGTCGCGGTGCCCTTCATCGGCGTGCTGCTGTCGATCATGGGGGTGGCGTCCCTCGGCGTACGGCTGAGTCTGCCGGTGCTGTTGCGTCGAATCGGGCCCGGTGCGGTGCTCTTGCTCGGCACCATCGTCGGCGTGGTCGGGATCAGCCTCACACCCTGGCTGCTGCATCCCGCGCTGCTGGCGGTGGCCGCGGTGGTCACGGGCGCGGGCTACGGCTCGAACCCGCCAGTGGCGATGCAGCTCTTGGGTGAGCACAGTGCCGAGTCGAACCGGGGACTCGTGATGGGTCTGCGGGCTGCTTCGAGCCGTCTCGCACAGCTGCTGCAGCCCCTGATCTTCGGGTCGCTGGCGACCGCGGCGGGAACCGCCCTGGCCTTCCCGATATCCGGCGCGGCGATGGCGGCGATGGCGCTGTGGACGCGTCGCGACCTGCTGGCTTTGCGCTCCGGCCGTCCCCGCCCCGACCCCTGACGCGCGCGAGTTCTCGGCAGCGCCACGCCAGGTGGGTGCAGCGGTCCTAGAGGCCGAAGAGCCGCTTGGCGTTCTCCAGCATGATCTTCGTTCGCACCTCGGGCTTGATCGGCAGCTCCTCGAACTCCGCCAGCCAGCGGTCCAGCGGGAGCGAAGGAGCGTCAGAGCCGAACAGGGCCTTGTCCGGGATCATGCTGTTGATCTGGGTGACGAGCTCCTCGGGGAAGTACTTCGGCGCCCAGCCGGAGAGGTCGACGTAGAAGTTCGGCTTGTGCCGGGCGATCGCGAGGCTCTCGGCGGTCCAGGGCCACGATGGGTGCGCGCAGATGATCTTGAGGTCGGGGAAGTCCGCCGCGACATCGTCGAGCAGCATCGGCTGGCAGTACTTCAGCTTGACGCCGCCGCCCCCCGGTGTGCCGGAGCCGGCGGCCGCGTACCCACTGTGGAAGAGGATGGGCAGACCTTGCGCCTGCGCCTCCTCCCAGAGGGGGTAGAAGCGCGTGTCGTTCGGGAAGAAGTGCTGTCGGGCAGGGTTGAGCTCTCCGATGCCATGCAGCCCGAGCTCCTTGATCCGGCGGATCTCCTGGCGAGCGAGCTCCCCTTGCCAGGGGTCGATGGCGCCCATCCCCATGAAGACGTCGGGGTGTCGCTCGACGGTCTCGGCGACGAAGTCGTTGGGGACGGCCTTCTGGCCTGTGATGGACTCGTCCGAGCTGTTCATCAAGACAGCCATCATGGTGCGTCCGCGGTACTGCTCCGCCTGCTCGTCGACCGATACGTGCTTGGGCTCCCGCTTGAAGTAGCGAGCCTTCTCCTCGAACCGGCGCTGCGCCTCGGGGCCCTGGAGGGCCCGGGCCCGCGCGTCATGGATGTGGACGTGCACATCTATTGCGGTGGCGTCTTTCAACCGGTCCTCCGATTCGGCGGGTGGCACCAGCGCGGCCCTACGCAGCCAAGGTGGTGCGTGGCCTCGCGGTGGGGTCAGTGGTCGAGTCTGCCAGGTGATGCCGGGTGGGAGGAGTCCAGCGCTGACGGCGACGGCGCCGGATGCCCGAAGATGGGCGGGTGACTGTGCCTGCCGAGGTGGCCGACCTGCTCGACGAGTTCGCTACGTCGCTGGGCGCGGCCGGTGGGCTGGTCGGGCTGTACGTCCACGGCTCGTTGGCGATGGGCGACTTCCGGATCGGCATCAGCGACCTCGACCTGGTGGCGGTCGTCGAGCGGCCGGTCGACGAGGACGAGCTGGTGCCGTTGCACCGCCGGCTGGTCGATGCGCACCGGCTCGGGTCGGGGTTGCACTGCGCGTACGTCCCGGTCGCGACCGTCGGTGACCTGCCGAGGCCGCATCCCACCTGGACGCACCAGGCCTTCCACCGGCGTCGGGTCAGCCCGGTCACCCGGGCCGAGCTGCAGCGGGGCGGCGTGGTGCTGGCCGGGCCGCCGGTCGCGTCGGTGCTGCCAGCCGTGAGCCCGGCTGAGCTGGCGCGGTTCGTGCGCGCCGAGCTGGACGGCTACTGGCTCGGGCTGACTCGCCGGCCGTGGCTGTGGGTGCGTGACTTCTGGGTGGACCTGTCGCTGCTGGCGGTCTGCCGGTCGCTGGCGACGCTGGAGGACGGCGGGCTGATCACCAAGGCCGAGGCGATCGCGCGGCTGGGTGACCTCGGCGTGCCGGCGTGGGTCGTCGACGACGTGCGGGCCCGGCGCGACGGTGATCCGCAGCCGTTGTCGTACCGCGACAGGGTGGTGCGTGGGTGGGTGGCGCGCGGGTGGGTGCGGTCCGCTGTCCGAGGACCTCGTTGACTGGCGCGTTACCTAGGCCCGGCGTCCGATTTGTCCCTACGCAACGCGCCAGTCGACGGCGGCCGGCCCCAAGGCCCACCCACCCGAGACCCTCACGTGTCGAGGCTCCGGAACATCAGCACCTCGTCGCGCACGTCGTCCGGGCCGAGGCGAAGCGCGCTCGGCCAGCGGCCGACCTCCCGCCAGCCGAGCCGGGCGTAGTAGTCCTCGAGCCCGAGGCCGGCGCGCACGGTGATGTGCAGCTGTTCGAGACCGAGCTCGTCGCGCGCGTACTGCTCGGCCGCCTGCATGAGGGCTGCGCCGATGCCGCGACCCCGGTGCCGCGGGTCCGTCTGGAGCCGCTGGACCAAACCCCAGTGCCCGACCAGCGGCGAGTCCGCGCGGCTCAGGACGACCCAGCCGAGGAGCGTCTCGTCCTGCGTCGCGCGGAAGAGGATGCAGGTGCGGGCACTGAGCTCGCCGGCGAGCGACTTCACCGCCGGGTGTACGTCGGCGTGGGTCACCGGTGGGTGTGGGAAGCCGACCGCGCCGCCCGCGTTGGTCACCGCCACCCAGCAGTCGACCAGGTCGGACCGGGCGGAGGCTTCGAGCTGGTCCGGGGCGGTCAGCCGTTCGATGCGGACCTCGCCCGCCCGGCCGAGGATCTCCCGGATCAGCTCTCCCTTTGCCTCGGCGTAGTAGTTCACGTCGGGCCACTCGCGGTCGGCGAGCGACCGCTTGAGGTCCTCGTAACGCGCGCGGTCGGCCGGGTCACGACGCAGCTGGTCGCGGAAGCGCAGGTACCGGCGGACCTCGTCGGCCCCGGCGGCGTACACGTGCAGGTTGGTCGCCGGCACGGCGCGGACGAGGCACCGGTGGCCGGGCTCGACGACGCGCAGCGCATAGCCGGCGTCGACGAGGTCGGCCAGGTAGGCGGCCTCGTGGTCGGGGTCGGCGACTTCCAGACACACGTCGACGCGGTCCTTGGCGGCGAGGCCCGGTACCGCGGTCGACCCGATGTGGTGCACCGCCGTCGCGCGGTCGCCGAGGGCTACCTCGACGCGCTCGCGCTCGGCTGCGAAGCGGTCGGCCCAGGCCGGGTCGTACGCCACCAGCTCCACTTTCGTCGGCTGCAGCCCGCCGACCAGCACGCGGTCGAGCTCCTCGCTCAGCTGCTCCCCGTCGGCCATGTGAACACTCTAGGGAGCGGTCCGTCAGCACGCTGGAGCGACCGGCGCAGGAGTACGCCCAGTGCGAGGCCCGCACCGACCTCCAGCGGCAGTCGGCGGGCCGACTCATGCTGGATCCCGCCGTGGAAGCGGTCGAACCAGTCGGGGAACGGCGAGCGGTCGAAGAACTGCCGACCCGGCTTGTCCAGGTCGGGCAGGCAGGAGCCGAGTATTCCCGCGAGTACGGGCAGCCGGCGGTGGGCCGGTGTGTGCCGGGCGATGACCGCGATGGTCGCCAGCCCGACCAGGCCGTCGGGCACCGCGACCCTCATCAGATGCTCGCGGGGAACCCCGAAGTGAGGTACGGCGTCCAGCGCGAAGTGCGACGCCAGCCCCACCGCCAGGGCCGTACCCGGGTGGTCGACGAGCAGCCCGAGAGCGGCGCCGGCCAGCACGTGGTTGGTGATGAGCACCGGCCCAGCCTGGCAGATCGCGTCACGTTTCCTGCACGAACTCGCTGCGCTCGCGGTCCGGCAATGGCTCAGTGTTGGTGCTCCGCCACGAATCGCTCACGACCCGGCCATACTCCTCAGCTTCTTTGTGGTACGCGAAGTGCCCGGATCGTTGAAACGTGTGTACCTCGCCACCGTCGGCACGCTCGGGGCCGTGCGGGCGGCCTGCTCGCTGGCCGATGAAGCCCGGGCCGAGGCGGAGCGGTGGGGGCTGGTCAACGCCGAGTTCGTGATGCTCGACGACGCGGGCTTCGCCGAGATCGAGGTGCGCGAGGTCGACGACGACCCGATCAACAACTACTACGTGGCCCGCAGAGGGCCGGTGACGAAGTGATCACGATGACTGATCTGGCGACGATCAAGCAGGGCCAGCAGGCGACCTGGGCCAGCGGCGACTACGGCCGCATCGCCTGGTTCACATCTCCTTTGGGAGACGCGTTGTGCGAGGCCGTGCAGTTGCGCCAGGGCGCGCGGGTGCTGGACGTGGCGACCGGAACGGGTCACGTCGCGCTCTCAGCGGCGCGTCGGCTCTGCACGGCGAGCGGCGTCGACTACGTGCCCGCGCTGATCGACACCGCGCGGGCGCGCGCGGCCGCAGAGGGACTCGACGTCGACCTTCGGGTAGGGGACGCCGAGGAGTTGCCGTACGCGGCAGAGGTGTTCGACGTCGTCCTCTCCGCGATCGGGGTCAACTCGAGCTCGGTCACCACACCGAAGTTGCCGCCGCCGGCGGCCGCGCCGGTGCAGCGGTTCGGCAGAAACTGAGCTCTCAAGCACTCCGAGATCGGCCGTGGAACCCTGAGATCGAGTGGTTGATGGTCGCGGGTGGGTGTCTCGGTCGGCCTCGGTGACTACACGAATTTGCCCATCCCGCCCACTCGGCCTGTTGGGTATTCAGCCCGACGCGCACGGTGCGACCCCGCGCCTAGCGTCGTCGGCATGAGCAAGATCAGGACCACCCGAAACCGGAGCGCCGGGCCGGCCGACGCCACCGCCCGGGCCGTCGCCGGCTTCCTCGACGCCCAGCAGCAGGTCTTCGACCGCTACCGGGTGAAGGCGGAGCACCGGTTCGTGATGCCGACGATCGGTGGCTGTGCCCAGGTGCTCGTCGCGGGGGAGGGACCACCGCTGCCGATGGTGATCGGCGGGACGGTCCCGGCCGCCTTCTGGGCACCCTTGATGGCGAAGCTCCCCGGCCACACCCTCTACGCGATCGAGCTCCCCGGGTTCGGACTCACCGACCCGGTCCGCTACCACCACACCACGCTCCGGCGTACCGCCGTCGCCTTCCTCGGTGGCGTCCTCGAGGCGCTCGGCCTGGACGACTGCCAGGTCGTCAGCAACTCGATGGGCGCTCGCTGGAGCACCTGGCTCTCCGCCGACCAGCCCGGCCGGATCCGCTCCGAGGTGATGATCGGCTGCCCCGCGCACATCCTCGGCACCACGGCACCGGCCCCGATGCGGCTCGCCTCCGTCCCTGGTCTCGGCCGCGCGCTGGTCTCGCTCCCCAAGCCGTCCGCGAAGGGCGTGGAGCAGATGCTCCGGGCGGTCGGTGAGGATCCGAACGGGCTCGCCGAGATCCGGGACGTGTTGGTCGCGGCCCAACGGATCCCGACGTACTCCGCCAGCATGCTCGGCCTGATGCGCGCGGTGATGCGCTGGACCCGGCTGCGACCAGAGGTGGAGCTCACCGCCGACCAGCTCCGGCAGATCCGCCACCCGGTGCGCTTGATCTGGGGCGAGCAGGATCCGTTCGGCTCCGTGGAGACCGGCCGGCGGGCCACCGAGCTGATTCCGGAGGTCGACTTCCACGCGGTGCCCGGCGGGCACGCCCCCTGGTTCCACCACGCCGACCTGGTCGCCGGGCTGACCGGGGAGTTCCTCGACACGCACGCGGGTGGAGGCCGGCGATGAGCACTGATCTGCTGCTGTTCCTCGGGCCAGCCACCGTCGCGATCTTTGTGCTCGTGGTGACGGTGGAGGGAACCCGCCGGCCGGGGTACGACGCCGGCTACCACACCGGTAGCGAGCTCGAGCTGGGTGAGCGGGGCTGGATCCAGCGGGCCAACTTCGTCGTGATCGCGGTCGGCATGGCCGGCTTCGCGATCGGGATCCACCGGACCTTGGACACGTTGCTGGGCGCGGCGCTCCTTGGGGTCGCGGCGGCGGGCTTCCTGGCCTCCGGGCTCTTCGTCCCGGACCCGGTCCGCGGCTACCCACCCGGCGCCTCGATCACCGGCGGACGCCCGGAGACCCTGCACGCCAAGCTGCACGACGTCATCGGCCCACTGATCTTCCTGGCTCTGCTGGCCGCACTCGTGGCAGTGGCGGCGCAGCTGGACGGGCTGTGGCGGTTCTACACGGTGGCGACCGTCGTCGTCGGCGCCGTCCTCGTTGCCGTGACCATCAACGCCTACCGGACCGACTCGGCCAGCACCGGCCTGGTCCAACGAACCCTCATCTACGTCTGCCTGCTCTGGGTCGTGGTGCTCGGCATCGCCCTGCCCGCGGGCGCGATCTGACAACCCGGTTATTCGAACCCCAAGGAGAGAGTCATGACCACCCAACACATCGAGACCCTGATCATCGGCGCCGGCCAGGCCGGCCTGGCCACCGGCTACCAGCTCACGCAGGTCGGGCGCGAGTTCCTGGTCGTCGACTGCCTGGACAGGATCGGCGACAGCTGGCGCCGGCACTACGACAGCCTCACCCTCTTCACCCCGGCGAACGCGAACAGTCTCGACGGGCTGCCGTTCCCCGGCGACCCGTGGGGCTTCCCCACCAAGGACGAGATGGCGGACTATCTCGAGCTGTACGCCGTCACTTTCGACCTGCCGGTCCGATTGCAGACCCGGGTCGATCACCTCGCGGCGGACGATGAGGGCGGCGGCTTCACCGCGACGCTCGACGGCCAGCCGATCACCTGCGACAACGTGGTGATCGCCACCGGCACCTTCGGGCGGTCGGCACAGATCCCGACGTTCGCGCACCAGCTGGATCCCCAGATCCGGCAGATGCACTCCAGCGAGTACCGACGGCCAGGTCAGCTGGCCGACGGTCCGGTCCTGGTCGTCGGCGCCTCACACAGCGGGCTGGACATCGCCTATGAGCTCGGAGCCGACAGGCCGACCACACTCGTCGGACCTGCCCGTGGGGCGATTCCGCTCGAGTGGGGAAGCCGGGCGCTGCGGCTCTCGTTCCCGTTCATCGAGTTCGTCTTCAACCACGTGCTCACCCGCCGCACCCCGATGGGCCGCAAGACGATGCAGAAGATTCGCCACCACGGCGCACCGCAGCTGCGGGTGAAGCGTCACCATCTGGAGGAGCGGGAAGTCGAGTGGATCGAAGATCACGTCGCCGGGGTCTCGGATGACGGGCTGCCGCAGCTCGCCGACGGTCGCACCTTCGACGTCGCGACCGTGCTCTGGGCGACGGGCTTCCGGCAGGTGTACGACTGGATCGACCTGCCACTGCAGATCGAGGACGGCTGGCCATGCGAGTACCGCGGCGTCGTCGACGGCGTGCCCGGACTCTTCTTCTGTGGCCTGGCGTTCCAGTACGCCTTCGCCTCGGGCGAGGTGAACGGGGTCAGCAGGGACGCGGCGTACGTCGCCCAGAAGATTGTGGCTCGGGCGGCGGCCAAGCTACCCGCCGCCGCCTGAGCCCGGAGCCCCCTGTCATGTCCGCCCAGCACGTGGAGACCCTGATCATCGGCGCCGGCCAGGCGGGTCTCGCGACGGCGTACCACCCTAAGCAGCTCGGTCGCGACTGCCTGGTCGTCGACGGGATCGAACGGATCGGCGACAACTGGCGCTGCCACTGGGACTCGCTGCGGCTCTTCACCCCGGCCAAGTACGACGGTCTCCCGGGGATGCCGTTCCCCAGTGACCCGTGGTCGTTCCCCGGCAAGGACGAGGTCGCTGACTACCTGGAGACGTACGCCGTCGCGCTGGGCTTGCCTGTCCGGCTACAGGCCCGGGTCGACCGGCTTCCTGCGCGGCTCGGCGGCGGGTTCACCGCCGTGCTGGGGGTCGAGACGATCGGCTGCGACAACGTCGTGGTCGCCACCGGCACCCGCGGCCGCACCCCGCACCTGCCCGAGATCGCGCGCGAGTTCGACCTGTCGATCCGGCAGCTCCACTCCAGCGAGTACAAGCGCCCGGTGCAGCTGGCCGACGGACCCACGCTCGTGGTCGGTGCATCGACCAGCGGCTGCGACATCGCCTATGAACTCGCGGCACATGTTCCGGTGACGCTCTGCGGTCGTGACCTCGGGCACGAGCCGACCCTGCCGGGTAGCCGCGCGGACAGGCTGCTGACACCACTGCTTCTCCTCGTGGCGAGCCACATCCTGAATCGTCGCAATCCGCGCGGTCGCAAGCTGAGGTTCTCTCTGCGCGGCTCCCACCCGGCGTCGCCGATGGTGCGGATCCGGCGTCGGCACCTTGCGGAGCGGGGGGTGACCTGGATCGAGCAGCGGGTGACCGGGGTGTCCGACGACGGCTGCCCGGTGCTCACCGACGGCCGGGTGCTGGACGTGGCCACCGTGCTCTGGTGCACCGGCTTCGAGCAGCACTTCGAGTGGATCGAGCTGCCGGTCTTCGACGAGCAGGGCTGGCCCCGGGAGTACCGCGGCGAGGTCACCGAGGCGCCCGGGCTCTTCTTCGCCGGGCTGCACGTCCAGTACTCGCTCGCCTCGCAGGTGCTGCCCGGCGTCGGTAGGGACGCGGCGCACGTCGCCGGCCGGATCGCGGCCCGGACGCGGACGAATCAACCTGCTGCGGCCTGAGACCGCAGCAGCACCTATCCGATCAGGAGGTTGTCATGTCGACACTGATGAGAGACGGCAGCACGACCCGATCCGGGTCGAAAGTCGGCGCGGCAACTGTCGCGGCCGGACCGATCCTGCTGCTGGGGGCGCTGCTCTGGCACCCACCCCTACCCGGCCGGCTCCCGGACAACGACGCGGTCGCGGAGGGGACGGCCGCGGACGTCACCCGGTGGGGGATGTCCCACCTGGCCGCGGCAGTCGCCGCCGCCGCGATCGCCGTCGCCTTCATCGTGATCCGGAGCCATCTCCGTGAGCGAGGTGACGGCTGGTTGAGCGCGGTGGGTCTCGCGCTCGTGGTGGTCGGGAGCACGCTGTACGCCGTCCTGCCGGGCATGGAGTTCTCCGCCCTGGCGGCGCACGAGAACGGCACGGACATCGCGGCGGCCCAGGATGCCCTCCAGCCGTGGTTCATTGCCGTCCTGCTGAGTGGATCCCTGCTGTTCGCGGCCGGGACGACGCTGTTCGCCGTGGCTGTCGTGCGGTCCGCACCGATGGGGAGGACCGAGGCCGTGGTGATCGCAACCGCCCTGGTCGTCCTCGGGGTCTCGCGGGTGATCCCGATCGGGGTGGTTCAGTTCTACGTGCAGCCCGCGGCGGCGCTGCTGGCGCTGCTGCCGCTGGCGGCGGTGATCTCGTCCCGAAGTGGTGAGCGTGCGACGGCGAGTGCCGGGCGGTGAGGCGCCGGCGGTTCCACGCACGCGCGACCGCCTCGGCCGGATCCGACCTGGTCGCCCGAAAGGGCCACCGAAGGCGGTGTCCCGGCCCTATCGTGGACCGGTAGGGGAGTGATGCCGATGAGCATCGTCGACGAGCTTCACCGGGCCCGCGAAGCCTACGAGCGCCGCGAGTGGGTGGCGGCGTACCGCGCGCTCTCCGACCTGGGCGATGCCGAGCTGATGCCCGACGACTTCATGGCGCTGGCGACCACGGCGTACCTCCTGGGCCACCGCAACGACTGCGTGCAGGCCCTTCAGCGGGCCTACCAGACGTACCTCGACCAGGGCGACACGCTCGGGGCCGTGCGGGCGGCCTGCTCACTGACCATCGCGCTGTGGATGGGCGGCGAGGTCGCCGTCGGCGGCGGCTGGCAGGCCCGCGCGGAGCATCTCCTCGACGAGGTCCCCGACGATGCGGTGGAGCGCGGCTATCTGTACGACGTGAATCTCATCGGGCACGTGATCAAGGGCAAGTTCGCCGAGGCGTTTGCGACCGCACCGAAGATCACCGAGTACGGGCGGCGGTACGGCGACCCCGACCTGCTGGCCCTGGGCGTGCACTCCGAGGGACGGTTGATGGTCTATTCCGGCCAGGTCGCGGAGGGGCTGCAACGTCTGGACGAGGCGATGGTCGGGGTGATGGCCGGTGAGGTGTCGCCGATCGCCGCCGGGCGGGTCTACTGCTCGACGGTGGAGACCTGTCAGGAGGTCTCGGATCTCGGCCGGGCCAGCGAGTGGACCCACGCCCTGGCCACCTGGTGCGACGACCAGCCCGGGCTGGTCGCGTTCACCGGGCAGTGCGCGGTCCACCGTGGCCAGCTGATGCGATTCCACGGTGCCTACGTGGACGCCCTGGAGGAGCTCGCCCGCGCGGCCGAGCGGTACACCCTCGCGGGCGGCGACCCGGCCATCGGCCTCGCCCACGCCGAGCGTGGTGACGTACTCCGCCTGATGGGGGAGTACGCCGCGGCGCAGGAGGCGTACGACGAGGCGGTCCGGTTCGGAAACCAGGCGCAGCCCGGTCGGGCCCTGCTCTGGTCGGCAGAGGGCCGGACCGAGCCGGCCGCGGCCGCGATACGTAGGGCGCTCGGGGAGGCCGGCGACCCGGTCCACCGCAGCCAGCTCCTCCCGGGAGCGGTCGAAGTGCTCCTGGCTGCCGGCGCTGACGACGAGGCCGCGGCGCTCGCCGAGGAGCTGGCCGTGATCTCCGAGTCGTTCGGGTGCGCCGCCCTTCGAGCAGCGACGAGCGGTGCCGCAGCCCGGGTCGCGCTGGTGCGCGCGGACGCGGACGCAGCCCTGGTCGCGGCCCGGCTGGCGATCGGGGAGTGGGCGTCGCTCTCGGTGACCTACGAGGTGTCGCGGTGCCGGGTGCTGGTCGGACGGGCGCTGCGACTCATCGGGGACGAGGAGAGCGCGACGGCCGAGGTGACCGAGGCCCGGAAGGTCTTCGTCGAGCTGGGCGCCGCCTCCGCGGCGCGGGAGGCAGCCGCGCTCCTCGGACCCGCGGAGAGACCCGGCGGGTTGAGCCCCCGCGAGGTGGAGGTGCTCCGGCTGGTGGCGGCCGGCAAGAGCAACCCGCAGATCGCCGCAACCCTGGTGCTCTCGGACAAGACCGTCGCCCGACACCTCTCCAACATCTTCACCAAGCTCGACGTCGGCTCTCGGACCGCGGCGGCGGCGTTCGCCTACGAGCACCGACTGGTCTGATCCACCCATCCGGGCAGGACGGACTGGGTATCCGGCCCGATGTCCCGGCTCCGGCGGAAGATCGTCGGAGCGAAGGACGCCGCGCTGGTCGACGCCGATGATGCGGAGACTCCTTGCGAGCCGGTCGCCCTGCGAGTGCACGAAGTCGTAGCAGCCCTGACCGGGGCCGCCGTGGATGTACAGCAGGGGAGGAGCGGTCTCGTCGCCGCGGACGTCCACGAACAGCCGAGTCCCGTTGACGTCGAGCAACCGGCCTGGCACCGCACACCCTGTCGGTCGCGTGCGTCAAGGTACCGACAGCGCCCGAGGCGATGGCGGCGTTCCTGGCGCAACCTAGATGTGCTCGGTGCTCAGGCGCCGTCCGGTGGGATGTTCTGGTTGAGCCGGAACACGTTGGTGGGGTCGTAGCGACGTTTGACCTCGACGAGCCGGTCCCAGGTCGCGCCCGGGTACGCCGCACGGACCCGCTCCGGCCCTTCGGCGCCGAGGAAGTTCACGTAGACACCGGCGTCGTCCTGGCGGAGCAGGTCGGCGGTCTCCAGGACCCAGGCCTCACGCTCGGCCAGGTCCGCCGGGCCCGTGTAGAAGGCGGCGACGTTGGCCATGATCCGCGACGTCCGGTGGGCGTACGCCGTGGCGTCGGGCGCGACCCGGGCCACCGCACCGCCGAGCATCCGCAGCTGGGCGACCCGCATCGGCGCGTCCGAGGTCCGGATGCGCTCGATCACGGTCTCGGCGGTTTCGGTGCTGACATCGTTGACGTACAACGTGCGCGCGACCGCCGTGGGGTGGTAGTCCGGGTCCTCCGGCAGGAAGATCGCGGGGTACGGCATCGGCTTGACCATGTCGACCAGCGGTGTGGCGAGGCTGCGGAACGGTGCGAGGACGCGCTCGCCGTCCTCAGGCGGACCGGCGTAGCAGACGAGTGCCATGAGCACCAGCGACCCGTGGTGCTCGGCCGGGATGAACGGTATCGGCGGCACCGGCATGACGTTCGCGATCGTGGAGAGCTCGTCCGGCGCCGCGTCGGCCTCGGCCAGGAACTTCGTCAGCACGTCTGCCGACGCCTGCAGCATCAGCATGCCGCCGACGACGGTCGGGACCTCGTTGAGGCGATAGCGGAACCGGGTGACCACGCCGAAGTTGCCGCCGCCCCCGCGGAGGGCCCAGAACAGGTCCGGCTCGTTGTCCGCGTCGACGTGGAGCAGCGTTCCGTCGGCGGTCACGACCTCCGCGGCGAGGACGTCGTCGATGGTCAGCCCGTACTTGCGGGACAGGAAGCCGACGCCACCGCCGAGGGTGATGCCGCCGATCCCGACCGACCCGGTGTCCCCGAACCCCGTCGCCAGGCCGTGCTCGCCGACGGCCGTGGTGTACCCGCTGGCCGTCAGGCCGGTCTGTGCCCACGCCGTATGCCCCTCGACGTCGACCTCGAGGGCTCGCATCCGGGACAGGTCGAGCATGATCCCGCCTTCGCAGACGCTGTGCCCGGCACCGCTGTGGCCCCCGCTGCGTACGGCTAGGTCGAGGCCGGTGTCGCGGGCGACCGACACGACGCGCGCGACGCCGTCGGCGTCAGTGGGCCGGACGATGACGGCCGGGCGGCGGTCGATCCCACCGACGAACACGGTCCGCGCGGCGTCGTACTCACCGTCGCCGGGCCCGACGAACTGCCCGTCGAGCTCCGCTCGGAGCCGATCGACGACTGCAGTGTCCGGCGTGGACGTCATTCGCGTTTCCCCTCCATTGAAAATCTCCCCTTGTCGGTCTGCGACCCAGCCTCGGACGGGTGCCGGGGTCGGGTCAACTGTATTTTGGTGCGCGGAGTTCGAGACCGACGCCCGCTGGTCGGTGCGCTGGACTCGTACGGTGGGACCCAGGTAGCGGAGGCGAGATGGCTGACACAGACTCCGAGGAGCGGGCTCGGCGGCTGGCCGCTGACTCCCTGGCCGCCAACGACGCGACCAGCTGGTTCGAGCGTCTCTATGTCGCTGCGGAGGCCCGCGAGCTGACCATGCCATGGGACCGTGGGGCGCCTCACCATCTGCTCGTGCAGTGGGCCGAGGAGCAGCACCTCGAAGGTCGTGGGCGTCGGGCGCTCATCGTCGGCTGCGGCCTCGGGCAGGACGCCGAGTACGTCCAGGGGCTCGGCTTCGACACCGTCGCGTTCGACGTGTCAGCCGCAGGGGTACGGACAGCGCATCGACGGTTTCCTGACTCCGGAGTGCAGTACGTCACCGCTGACCTGCTGGATCCGCGCGCTGAGTGGCGGGCGGCGTTCGACCTTGTGGTGGAGAGCCTGACGGTCCAGTCGCTGCCCGAGTCGTTGCGGCCCGCGGCGATCGCCGCGGTCGCGCGGCTGGTTCGGCCGGGCGGCACGCTGATCGTGATCGCTGCCGTTCGGGACGAGCTCGAGATCCCGGTGGGTCCGCCGTGGCCACTGACCCGCGCCGACGTCGAGGCGTTCGCGACCGAAGGCCTCCAACCGGTGCGGATCGAGGACATCCGAGACGCCAAGCAGCGGTCGGTGCGGCGTTGGCGAGCGGAGTTCGCCGCTCCGTCCTCCGCGTAGTGCCAGGTCAGCAGGGCCGCTAGACGAGCGTCGATTCCTCTCCTGGCGTACTCGGCGGCGCGGTCACAGCGGGCTGCCGGCCCCACCCGTCCATGCTCTGCTCGAACGAGAACCCCGTGGTGTTGATCTCGTAGCGAACGTGACGGATGAGGTGGTCAGGCTCCAGCCAGATGTCGTAGCCCACGGAGTCTGGCAGGTCG
>WHTB01000352.1 GCA_009379735.1 Propionibacteriales bacterium | reverse complement strand
GGCGCCCCGTACCAATCAGTCGGCCCCTCCCCCGGCCACAGCACCGCCGCCTGACCGGCACGCGACTCAACGGAGCTTGTAGTCCTCGAGCAGGCGGCGGCCGATGATCATCCGCTGGATGTCGGCGGTGCCCTCGCCGATCAGCAGCATCGGCGCCTCGCGGTAGAGCCGCTCGATCTCGTACTCCTTGGAGAAGCCGTAGCCACCGTGGATGCGGAAGGAGTCCTCGACCACCTCGGCGCAGTACTCCGAGGCGAGGTACTTGGCCATCCCGGCCTCGAGGTCGTTGCGCTGCCCGGAGTCCTTCTTGCGGGCGGCGCGCACCATCATCTGGTGCGCGGCCTCGATCTTGGTCGCCATCTCGGCGAGCCGGAACAGCACGGCCTGGTGCTCGGCGATCTTCTTGCCGAACGTCTCGCGCTGCTGGGAGTACTGCACGCCGAGCTCGAAGGCCCGCAACGCCACCCCGCAGCCGCGGGCGGCGACGTTGACCCGGCCGACCTCGACGCCGTCCATCATCTGGTAGAAGCCCTGCCCTGGCTCGCCGCCGAGGATGTCCGCGGCCGCGACCTGGTGGCCGTCGAAGACCATCTCGGTCGTGTCGACGCCCTTGTAGCCCATCTTGTCGATCTTGCCGGGGATCGTCAGGCCGGGCTTCACCTCGCCGAAGCCGGCCTCCTTCTCGATCAGGAACGTGCTCATGTTCCGGTAGACCGACTCGGCGCCGGTGTCGGTCTTCACGAGCACCGCGACCAGGGTCGACGAGCCACCGTTGGTCAGCCACATCTTCTGACCGTTGATCACGTAGCCCGCACCCGAGGGCACAGCCTTGGTCTTGATCGCGGCGACATCGGAGCCGCAGCCGGGCTCGGACATGGAGAAGGCACCGCGAACGCTCCCTTCGGCCATCCGTGGCAGGTAGTGCTGCTTCTGCTCCTCGGTGCCGTGCTGCACCAGCATGTACGCGACGATGAAGTGGGTGTTGATGATGCCGGACACGCTCATCCAGCCACGGGCGATCTCCTCGACCACGAGCGCGTACGTCAGGAGGCTCTCGCCGAGGCCGCCGTACTCCTCGGGGATGGTGAGCCCGAACAGCCCGAGCTCCTTCATCTGCTCGACGATCTTGGTCGGGTACTCGTCGGCATGCTCGAGCTGGTTCGCGACCGGCAGGATCTCGTTGTCGACGAAGTCGCGAACGGTCCTGAGGATCTCAGACTGGATGTCGGTGAGACCCTCGGTCTCGCACAGGCGACCCATGGAGGTTCCTTTCGGCACAAGGAAAAGCGGCAAGCGGCGCGGGCAGTATCACCCGCGGCCCACTCGCCCCACCATGAGCCAACTCACACAGCCGTGTCCACACCGGTCTCGCCGGGCAGATCGTCGGTGTCGTCCTGCTGCGCCGGTAGCCGGTCCCGCCCCCAGGCCGGCTCCGGCACAACAGGCTCCCTCCCCCTCATGTGGGCGCAACCCCCCGCACACACGCCGCAACCGCCAGGCTGGTTGCTGCCGCCCGCCCCGGCAATACGCATCACTGCGTACCTCGTGATTCAGGCCCGACGGAGGCACGAACGCACTAGCCTGGTCCGGAGGGACGACATGGAGGACCACGCCGACGTCCGGTCGTGGGTACGGCTCGCAGCGGACGTGCTCAACGAACCCGACCCAGCAGTCGCTGCGGACCGCCTGTGCGAGGCCCGCGACCCCCCAGACGACGAGCAGCTGCGCCGGCTGGTCACCGGGCTGCACCTGCACGTCAGCGCCGTACGCGAGCCGCACCGCGACCTGGACGGCCAGCCCACCGTCTCGCTCACCCCACGCGAGCAGGTCATTCTCGGGTTCATCGCGAACGGCGGCACCGCCTCCAGCGCGGCCGCCAGGCTCGGCATCTCCGAGCGCACGGTGCACAAACACCGGGAGAACCTGTACCGCAAGCTCGGTGCCGTCGACCGGTTGTCGGCGGTGCTCGCCAGCCAGCGCCTCGGCTTCCTGCCCACGCCGAGGACCATGGACGGCTGAGCCGTCAGTCGCTCGGCGCCTGCCAGACGTCGGTGCGCTGCATCCCCGCGGAGCGGCCCTTCGCCGACACCACCAGCGCCATCTTGCGCGAGGCCTCGTCGATCATCTCGTCGCCGAGCATGACCGCGCCGAGCGCACCGCCCGCGGCCGACGTGTAGTGCTCGTACGCGTCGAGGATGTTCTCCGCGTGGTCGTAGTCGGACTGCGCCGGTGAGAACACCTCGTTGGCGGCGGCCACCTGGTCGGGGTGCAGCACCCACTTGCCGTCGAAGCCGAGCGCGGCCGACCGACCGGCGACGCGGTGATACCCCTCAAGGTCCTTGATCTGCAGGTACGGTCCGTCGATGGCCTGCTTGTCGTACGCGCGCGCCGCCATCAGAATCCGCATCAGGATGTAGTGGTAGGCGTCGCCCACGTCGTACCCGGGCGGCTGCTCACCGACGACCAGCGACTTCATGTTGATCGACGCCATGAAGTCGGCCGGGCCGAAGATGATGGTCTCGACCCGGGGCGACGCCGTCGCGATGGCGTCCACGTTGACGAGGCCGAGGGCGTTCTCGATCTGTGCCTCGATGCCGATCCGCCCGACCTCGAGCCCGTTCACCTTCTCGATCTGGGTCAGCAGGGTGTCGAGCGTGACGACCTGCTCGGCCGTCTGCACCTTCGGCAGCATGATGCAGTCGAGGTTGGCGCCGGCGCCCTCGACGACCTCGATCACGTCCCGGTAGGTCCACTCGGTGGTCCAGTCGTTGACCCGGACGACGCGGATCTTCTCGCCCCAGCCGCCCTCGTTCAGCGCGGCCACGATGTTCTTGCGCGCGTCGGGCTTGGCGATCGGGGCGACGGCGTCCTCGAGGTCGAGGAACACCTGGTCGGCGTCGAGGCTCTTGGCCTTCTCCAGGAACCGCGGGTTGGAGCCGGGCACGGCCAGGCAGGATCGGCGGGAGCGTGGTACCTCAGGCATGGACGGGACGCTATCGCGGTGGCGGGCGGGGGGTGGAGCCCCGGGTGCCGTGAGATCTCTCACCCGAGAACGCCGCCGCCCGGGCGGTCACGACCAGCGCCAACCCGCCGAGCAGCAGGGCGAGACCGGCCCACACACCGAGCGGCGGCGCCTGGCCGAGCCACCAACCGGCCAGCAGGGCCGCACCGGGGACCTCGAGCAGGATCACCAGGGAGACGAGGGTCGGCGACACCGTCGCCAGCACGTGGTTGAAGACCGAGTGCCCGGCCAGCTGGGCGACGACGGTGACCGCGACCAGCCGCCACCAGTCAGCCGCCGCGTAGCCACCCAACGGCTGCCCGCCGGCCAGGCAGACGACGAGCAGGAGTACGGCGCACAGGCCGTAGCAGGTGAACGTGTAGACGATCGTGTTCGTGGTCCGTCGGACGGCTGCACCCGCGACGACGTAGACCGCCGCGGCTGCCCCACCGGCCAGCGCCAGCAGGTCGCCGAGCAGGGCGTCGCGGGACACGCGGAGGTCGACGCCGGTCACCACCAGCACGCCGGCCAGGCAGATCAGCAGGCCGGCGAGCAGGCGCCGGGACACCGCCTCGCCCCGCGACCACGCGTACAGAACGACGAAACCGGCTTGCACGCACACCAGGGCCGTCGCCGCCGCGACCGTGGTGAGGTGCAGCGCGGACACCCAGCAGGCGAAGTGCACGGCCAGCGCGATCGCTGCCAGGACGATCGTCGCCGCCGGCCGGCCCGCCAACCCACGCATCACAGTGACGTGGCGGACCGCGAGCGGCGCGAGTGCCGCCGTCCCCATCGCGTTGCGCCAGAACGCGATCGCCAGTGCGGGCACCGCCATCGACGCCATCAGTGGGCCGGACATCGACACACCGAG
>WHTB01000429.1 GCA_009379735.1 Propionibacteriales bacterium | reverse complement strand
GTATTCGCGGGATCCCGACACAGGTGGGTGGCTCAGGGTCTGTCGGATTCCGTGGATCGTGTTCGTCGTAACGGTGTAGGACGATGAACCCCGACTGAAGGAGCTTGGCGATGCAGTACCTGCTTTTCATCGCGACCGACACCGACCCCGAGCGTGACGACCCGGAAAGCGAGCTCACGATCGAGCAGTGGGTCGCGAAGCACGACGCGTCCGGCACCCGGGTGCTCGGGGAGCGACTCCGACCGCCTGAGGACGCCACGACCGTACGGAAGCGTGCGGGCAAGGTCTTGGCCACGGACGGGCCGTTCGCGGAGTCACGGGAATGGATCGCCGGGTTCGACCTGATCGAGTGCGCCGACCTGGACGACGCCATCGCGGTGGCCGCGGAGCACCCGATGGCACGCCACGGGCGGATCGAGGTTCGACCGCTCTGGCCGGACGACGAGTGATGCGCGCACCCACCGACACCGCCGTCCAGCAGGCCCTCGCCGACACCATGGCGACCGAGCGGCTGCGCATCGTCGCCGCGCTGATCCACCGGACGGGCAACTGGGACGCGGCCGAGGACGCCGTCGCCGACGCCGCCGAGCGCGCGCTGAGACGTTGGCCGCAGGACGGTGTGCCAGACAACCCCGCTGCCTGGCTGACCAGAGTCGCCGTGCGCCGGGCGATCGACCTGGCTCGTCGTAGGGAGGTGGAGCGCGCCAAGCTCGCCCAGATTGCCGACCTGGACCGTCGCGAGACGCTCGGCGCGTTCGACCCCCCGGACCGCTCCCCGGTGACCGACGATCGGCTGCGGCTGGTCTTCACCTGCTGCCACCCGGCCCTGTCGCTCGAGGCCCGGGTCGCGCTCACCCTGAAGGTCGTCGCGGGGCTGTCGACCGCGGCCATCGGTCGGGCGTTCCTCACGTCCGAGGCGACGATGAGCCAGCGAGTCCTGCGCGCCAAACGCAAGATCGCGAATGCCGGGATCCCCTACCGCGTTCCGACAGCGGCGATGTTGCCGGAGCGGCTGGAGGGCGTACTCGCGGTGGTGTATCTCGTCTTCACCGACGGGTACGCAACCACCGACCACACTCTCGCCGAGGAGGCGATCCGACTGGGGCGCCTCCTCGTCGAGCTGATGCCAGGTCACGACGAGCCCCGTGCACTGCTCGCGTTGCTGCTGCTTCAGCACTCACGGCGCAGCGCCCGGCTGGTCGACGGTGAGCTGGTCACGCTCCCGCACCAGGACCGCTCCCGGTGGGACACCGCCGCGATCGAGGAGGCCCGCGCGCTCCAGCCACCACCCGGTGCCGGCCGCGGCCGCTATCGGATCGAGGCCGACCTGGCGGCTGTGCACGCTGACGCGGCCGGCCCGGACGACACCGACTGGCTGCGGATCGTGAGCCTGTACGACGAGCTCCTCGAGATCGCACCCTCGCCCGTGGTCGAGCTCAACCGCGCGATCGCGGTCGGCATGTGCGACAGCCCGCTGGCCGGGCTGGCCGGGCTCGACACGGTCGTCGCCGAGGGCCGGCTGGGCGACCACTACCTCGTCTTCGCGGCCCGAGCGGATCTCTTGGCCCGGGCGGGACGCCCGGCCGAGGCGGTGACCGACCTCGACCACGCGATCGAGGGCGCGCCCACCAGCCGAGAGCGTCGGCAGCTGGACCGGCGGCGCGCGCAGCTTCTCCCGAGGCAGGAGCCATGAACGAGTTCGACCTTCAACTCGTCGACGGCAGCATGCTGCACTGCTACGACACCGGCGCCGGCCAGGGCCGTACGGTGTTCTGGCACCACGGCACTCCGAACACCGGGCCGCCGCCCGCCCCCTTGTTCCCCGCCGCGGAGCAGCTGGGCATCCGCTGGGTCTCCTACGACCGACCGGGGTACGGCGGGTCCTCTCCCCGACCGGGCCGAGATATGGCATCGGCGGCTTCGTACGTGGACGCCGTCGCTGACGCGCTCGGCATCGACCGGTTCGCGGTGATGGGCCACTCCAGCGGAGCGGCACATGCCCTCGCCTGCGCCGCTCTGCTGCCCCATCGGGTGCTCGGCGTGGTCGGCGTCGCCGCGCTTGCGCCCTTCGACTCCGACGGGCTGGACTGGTTCGCCGGGATGGCTGAGTCTGGGGTGGACACCCTGCGTGCGGCGGCCGCCGGCCGTCGAGTCAAGGAGCAGCACCAGATCGACCACGGCGACGAATACGACCCCGAGTTCACGCCGGCGGATCTCGCCGCGCTGGGCGGATCCTGGTCCTGGCTGATGGATGTCGTGCGAGCTGCCGGCAGCAACGGCCCAGGGCCGGCCATCGACGACGACCTCGCCAACGTGTCTCCCTGGGGGTTCGACCCGGCCGAGGTGGCGGCCCCGGTGATCCTCCTGCACGGGCAGCGCGACCGGGTCGCCCCGCCCGCGCACGGTCAGTGGCTGGCCGACCGGTGCCCCGACTCCGAGCTGCGGCTCTACCCTGGGGAGGGGCACATCTCCGTACTCACGCACGCTGCGGACGCGTTGC
>WHTB01000103.1 GCA_009379735.1 Propionibacteriales bacterium | reverse complement strand
TCCTGTTCGCCATGCTCCGCAACAACACCCTCTACCAAGCCCCCGAACCCAAGCCCGAGCTCCGACAAGCCGCTTGACAACCCCATAGGGACACCCCCCCCGAATACTCGCGCCGAGGTTGCGCGTAGGGACCGGTCAGCCCACCACAGACGTACCTACGCGCAACCTCGACGCGAAGAATGCGGACATACGCGCAACCTCGACGCGAAGAGACCGGACATCCGCGCAACCTCGGCGCGACGACTGCACGCGGTGGCTCAGGGGCCGGCCGGGTCGTAGACCAGCGGGGGTTGGTCGAGCACCGTGCGCAGCGGCGCCAGGGCGGTCGTACTGGCGCCGTCGTCACCGGTCCACCGGACCGCGCCGACGAGCTGGTCACCCTGCGCGCTGGTCACCACGACGGCGGCCGGGTCACCACGGTCCGGCACCGACCAGGTGTCGGTCTGCCCGCCGCTCAGCTGGAGCCGCTTCCGCTCACCGAGGGCCTTCCCGGCTGAGTCGTACACCCGGATGTCCGCCGTCACCGCTGACGTCCCCGTCGCCGACAGGACCAGCGTGGGCCGGCGTCCCTCGGGCAGGGCGACCGCCGCACCAGTGGTCAACGGCTCCGCCGCCGCCGAGTACGAGACGTCGACCGGATCACCGGCACGGGCTCGCACCGACGCCGAGATCGGCTGGTCCGCGGTGAGCCGCAGCCCGGACACCTGGTCACCGGTGATGTCGCTGACGTCTCGCAGGACGACGCTGTGCGCTGGGACCTGCAGCACGTCGAAGTCGGTCGGGGCGAACGCACCGGAACCGCCCATCACCTCGACGTCGACCACGGTCTCGCTGCTCCCGGTGTTGACGACGCTGAGCGCGCGTCCGCCGGGACCGTTCGAGATGCCGGTGACCACGGCCTTCCGGGCCGGTGCCGCGGCTGCCGCCAGGTAGTCGACGCCGGCGGCCTGCAGGCCTTCGACGTAGGTGTCGGACAGCTCGGCCGTGACGTGGCCCTGCCGCGTACGGACCTGCAGCGCGACGTTGCTGACCCCCGGCACGAAGTCGTTCATCGGGAGTACGCGCTGCTCGCCGGGCTGCAGTCCGATCTGGTTGCCCTCGACGTCTTCCAGCTCACCCTTCGGCCCAAAGAACGTGAGATCGACGACTGCGGGCCCCGACGACGGGTTGGTGAGCACCAGGTTGCCGGTGCGTCCGGCGGTGCTGCCCACGCCGACGAACCACCACTCCGGCGCCGGCGTCGAACAGGCGATGGCCGCCAGCCCCCGCCGGCGTTCGGTCGTCATCGTCCCGGCCGTCGTGCCGGTCAGCCCCGCGGCGAGCGCACCGTCGGCCCGGGCGAGCAGCCCGGCGGCGAGCCCGTCGGCCCGGCTGCGCCAGACCTGACCCCGTTTCGTGATCTCGCCGAGCTCGGACTCACCGCGCAGCAGCGGCACCGGCTGGGTCTCCAAGTCGCCCAGGTCGAGGTCTCCGACCGGAGCGGCGGCGACGGCGGTCGCCGTGTCGGCGTCCTGGTCGGGCATACGGGAACACACCAGCTCGGCCCGGTCGACCGGCGGGTCCGGCGCCGTGGCCGCCGCACTGCTCGCGGACTCGGTCGGCGGCGGGTCCGGCATCACCGCCAGCCCGCCGACCGCCAGCACGAGCGCAGCCCCGGCGAGCAGGTCAGACGTCCTCATCGAGCCTCCTCGGGTCCGGTCGGCTCTGGCTCGGCGCAGCGAACACGACGGCCAGCACGACGAGCAGGATCTGCCCGGTCAGCCACCAGCCTCGCCCGTTGCCGTGGCTCACTTCGAGCCGGCCGCCGCCGGCCGGCACGGCGAACGACTGCGTCCACTCCCCCGACGAGCCCGCCTCGAGCTCCGCTCCGCCCAAGGTGGCGCGCCAGCCGGGACCGGACCGCTCGGCCAGCAGCACCCGGCGGTCCTTCCCACCGTCGACACCGCTGTCGATATCGGTGTCGACGCCACCGGCCGAGCTGGGGAGCACCTTCGCGTCGGTCAGCCGGCCAGACACCAGGCGGGCACCGCCGGCGGGCAGGCCGACCCGCCACGCCGCCGCTCCCGACTCGCCAGCACTCGCCCGCTCGACGCCCGGGGCGGCGTCGATCGCCGAGGCCACGTCGTCGTCGGCCTCACGCAGCACGATGTACGTCACGCCGGCGTCGGCTAGGTCGGCGACATCGCGGGCACTCGGGTCGGTGACCAGCCGGCCGACCAGCGTCGAGAGCCCGGTGTCCGGCTCGACGACGGCGTCCTGGCCGATGAACATGCCGGGCCCACGGGACAAGTGGTAGCCGAACCCGACGCCCTGCCCGGTGCCCAGCACCAGCGTGCGGGGCTGCCCCGCGTCGAGCTGGCCGTCGGCCATGAACGCCGGGATGTCCACGGGCTCGCGTCGCTGCACCAGCCCGTCGCCGGCGGCCACCCACCAGCCCAGGCCGAGCACCGGCGCCAACGTGGCCGCGACGGCGACCAGCACGGCCAGCGGCTGTCGCCACCCGAAGCTCGCGTCCCCGAGCCGGCCGAGCACCCCGTCGGCGCCGATCGCGGTGGCGGCGATCGCGGCGCCGTGCAGCACGACCACGGTAAGCCCGGGCCAGATGCCCTCCGAGCGCTGGAGCATGACGACGGCCAGCGCGGCCAGCCCGACCCCCCAGGCGGCCAGCACGGCCCGCCGCCGGTCGGCCCGCGCGAGCGCCACGACAGCGCCCAGCAGCACACCGATGCTCAACCAGGCCGGCGCGTCGGCGGGTCCTCCGGGCCGACCGAGCCCGAGCGCCCAGGGGGATGGAGTAGGCAGCGGCTCGACCCCACCGGCGAAGCCGGCATCGGTCAGCCACCGGGCCGGGTCGAGACCCAGATGGAGCGTCCAGGGCAGGAGCAGCAACAGCGGCAGCGCCACGACGGCGACCAGCCCGGACAGCGCGGGGCCGCTGGCGAAACCGCTCGCCACCACGAGCACCAGCAGGCCGACCACGACGAGGGCGGCGACCAGCCATGCCGCCGGCGCGAACGCCACCACCACCGACAGCACGATCCCCGCGACCAGGCCGCGCCGGAACCGCTGCTCCGGGGTCGCCGCGTCAACGGTCCGCGCGACCGCCCACACGCCCAGCGGCGCGAACATCGTTGCGGCGATCGTGCCGAGTCGGCCCTGCCCGACTGCACCGGTCAGCACCGGCAGCAGGCCGTAGCTCGCGGCCGCCCAGATCCGCACCGGCCACGCATCCACGAACCGCCGCGACACGAGGTACGCGAACAGTGTCGTCAGCGGGACGGCCATGCCCACCAGCAACAGCACCACCAGCCACTCCTGGCCGACCAGGAGCGTGCCCAGTGTGGCCAGCAGCGCGACGTACGGCGGTGCCGGGACATCGCTGCCGGTGGCGACCGGGTGCCACGACTCGATGTACAGGCGCCACCAGTCGCCGACCCCGGGCGGCGCCGACAGCAACGCGCCGCCGCGCAGCACGCCGCCGCCGAACAGGTCGACGCCGCCGGCGAACAGCGCGACCAGGACCAGCAGGCCGATCACCGCGCTGACCGGGTTGCGGACCAGCCACGCGACCAGTCCGCTGTCCGGGTCGAGGTTCTCGCTCTCCTCCGCGGCCGGGCCGCTCTCGACGACGGCACGGGAGCCGGTGCGTCGCTGCGCGACCGCCTCGTACCCCTCCGAAAGGACTTGGCCGACGGAGTCCAGGCCGCGGCGGTACGGCGCCCACCACGGCGCCAGCAACGGCCGCACCGTCGAGGCGGGGACAGAGGCGGTACTCCGGCGGCGGGCGCGGGCCGCGAGAACGAGATCCGGCCGCAGCAGGACCGAAACCACCGCGAGCAACTCGTCGAGCGCGCGCACCGGGTCGCGGATCAGGAGCATCCCGAGCGCACGCAGCACCGAGCCGAGCAGCAGCCGGACCGCGGCGAACGGCACGGCCGCGGCGTGGCAGTTGGTCAGCACGGTGAAAAGGGCGTGCTGACGGTCAAGCTGCGCCGCCCGGCCGTAGGCCACGTCAACGTCGCGCCGACCGCGGGCCGCCGCCTCCACGTGGTAGACGACCGCCTCCGGGCAGACCGCGCAGTGGTAGCCGGCGCGGGCGGCCCGCCAGCCGAAGTCGAGGTCGTCGCCGAACAGCTTGAACGCCGGGTCGAAACCGTCGAGCCGGTCCCACACCTCGCGCCGGACCAGCAGGCCGGCACTGCCGACGGCCAGGGTGCGGTGCGGGTGGTCGTGCTGTCCCTGGTCGTACTCGCCGGCGTCGACACCGCGGTCGCGGCGGGCCGTTCCGGTGATCGTCAGCCCGACCTCGAGCAGCCGCTTGCGCTGGGGCCACTCACGCACCTTCGGGCCGACGAGGTCGAGCTCAGGGTCGTCGTCGACCGCGGCCAGCAGCTGCTCCAACGCACCGGCATCGAGGGCCATGTCGTCGTGGAGGACCCAGACCCAGGGGTCGGCGTCGTCGGGCAGGGCGGCAGTGTCCGCGCGGTCGAGTCCGAGCTGGACCGCGGCACCGAAGCCCGTACGCCAGTTCGTGGTGACCACCGCCTCGCGGCCGAGGGCCGCGGTGAGGAGGTCGGCGGAACCGTCGTTGCTGCCGGTGTCGACGGCGACCAGCCGGTCGGGGAGCCGAGCCGAGCCCTCGAGGCTCTCGATCAGCCGGGGCAGCCAGCGGTGGCCGTCATGGGAGACGATGACCGCCGTGACGAAGGGCCGTCTCCCCCGCGACGGTCGTGCGGAGGGGCTCATAGGACTCAGGAAACCTCGGCGGTCTTGACGGCGAATGCCGGGACAGCGTAGTCGACCCCGCCAGGGCCCCGCACATCGCGGACCGCGGGCGCCCGCGCGTCCTGGTGGGACGCGTCACGGCCCGTCACGGCGCTGGCGTCACGGCGCTCGTGTCAGACGGCGCGTTTCTTCAGCTTGCGGCGCTCCCGCTCGGAGAGCCCACCCCAGATGCCGAACCGTTCGTCATGCCGGAGCGCGTACTCGAGGCACTCAGCCCGGACCTCGCAGGAGAGGCAGACCTTCTTTGCCTCTCGGGTGGAGCCACCCTTCTCAGGGAAGAACGACTCCGGGTCCGTCTGGGCGCACAACGAACGCTCCTGCCAGGTCAGCTCCTCGGTGTCTGACATGTCGAGCACATCGAACTCATGCACGGTGCTCGCCTCCTCGACCCTTGTGCCCGGTTGTGTAGGTGCCTCCCGGATGAACCGCCGACTGCGACCCTGTCCGAACGACACGTATGAAATTACATGCCTGCAATACCGTGAAGTCAAGCCGGAACGTGCTATTTGGTCGAAACGGTTGAGCGCGGCTCTTCGCCCGGGTTTGCCCCGACTCGTCTCACGACGACTGCGGAGGCCACCATCCACGCTGCTGGTCGGACTCCTCCGCGGACGTCTCGGACGCGCTGCCGGCGTCGTCGCCCGGGCCACTCACGGGGTCGCTCTCCGGCTCACCCTCGGGGTCGTCCACGGGCTCACTCGGGTCGGGACCCGGTGCGGAACCGCTGTCGACCTCGGTGCTGTCCCGGTCGTCGCCGTCGGCATCGTCGATGTCGCCAGCACCGTCAACGTCCCCGGCACCGTCACTGTCGCTGGCGCCGCCGGCAGCCGGGTCGGTGTCGTCGACCACGTCGAAGATCCGTGTCGTCGGCTCGTCGGCGGTCACCGACTCGTCGGTCACGCCGCCCTGGACCGGCGCATCTCCCTCCGGCTCGCCCCACGGCCGCGAAGGACCTGGCTCGACACCTACGTCGGCGCTCTCGTCGCCGGTGGACGGGTCGGCCGACGGCTGCGAGCCCTCGGCCCGCTGCTCCCACACCGGCTGACGCTCGTCGTAGCTGGCGGGGTAGTCCTGGTCGTAGCCGGCGTACTCGCCGTACGACGGCCCGCCCTGCTCGGCCGGGGGCTGCTCTGCCGGGGGCTGCTCGGCCGGGGGCCAGTCCACCCCACCGGCATCACCACCGGCGGCCGCCCCGGCACCGAACGCCGCCGGTGGGCCGTACGGACCCGGCGGCGGGCCCTGCGGCGGCGGCTGTTGCTGGGGGTATGGCTCGCCGTACTGGGGCTGCCCGTACTCGGGCTGGCCGTACGGGGGCTGCCCATACTCGGGCTGGCCGTACTGCTGCCCGTACGGCGGCCCGTACTGCGGCTGGCCGTACTGAGGACCGTACTGAGCACCGTATTGGGGCACCCCGTACTGGGGTCCGTACTGCTGCCCATATTGGGGCTGCCCGTACTGCGGCCCGTACTGGGACTGGTCGTACCCCGTGTACCCCAGGGTCGACGGCGGTCCCCACTGCTGGCCGTAGCCGGGCCCGGTCGGCACCTGTCGGACGCGGGCCGGCACCGCAGCGTAGACGAGGTAGGCGAGGTAGCCCGCCGCCGCCATCAGCCCGGCGGCCACCAGGAATGTCAGCGACCGCAGCGTGGTCTGCGTACCCGTCGCGACCGAGTCCGCGGTCAGACTAGCCACCCAGGTCACCAGGCCCACCAGCAGCGTGACGGCGACCAGGCCGAGCGCGGTGCCGACGACGGTGCGCGCCTGGCCGGTGGGCGCCTCGCCGGCACTCACCAGCAGCACCGCGAGGGCAACGGCCCCGGCGGCCACCGGCGACACGAACGAAGCGGCGAGCCCGGTCGAGTTGTCCACGAAACCGTCGCCCAGGAAGAGCGCGACGAAGTCGACCAGAAGGTTCGCCGCGACGTACCCGAGGAGCACCCAGGCAAACAACTCTCGGTGCTTCTTGGCCGATTCAAGGACCACGGGACTTCCTTTCGAGGTGCGGATACCAAGGGGGAAGCGTGCCATACGAGGGGGCCACCCGCGAGACTTGGTCGCATGCACCTCACCGCATTGTCCGGCGGAATCGGCGGGGCGCGCTTCCTGCGCGGCCTGCTGACCCACCTCGACGACGACACCCGGCGCTCCGGCCGCCGGCACGCGCTGACCACCATCGTGAACACCGCCGACGACATGTGGATGTTCGGCCTGCGGGTGTGTCCGGATCTCGACACGGTCATGTACACCCTCGGCGGCGGCATCGACGACGACCGTGGCTGGGGCCGCGCCGACGAGAGCTGGCAGGCCAAGGCGGAGCTGGCCGCGTACGGCGTGGAGCCGAGCTGGTTCGGGCTCGGCGACCGTGACCTGGCCACCCACATCGTCCGCACCCAGATGCTCGGGGCGGGCTACCCGCTGTCGGCCGTGACGGCGGCGCTCGCCGACCGCTGGCGTCCGCCCTACGACACCGAGGTGCGGCTGCTGCCGATGAGCGACGACCGGGCTGAGACCCACGTCGTGGTCGACGACGAGTCGAGTCCGGCCGGCCGCCGGGCCGTGCACTTCCAGGAGTACTGGGTCCGGATGCGAGCCGCGGTGCCCGCCCGCGAGGTCGTCGTCGTCGGGCAGGCCGAGGCGACCCCCGCACCCGGCGTGCTCGACGCGATCGCGTCCGCCGACGTACTGCTGGTGCCGCCGTCCAACCCGGTGGTGTCGGTCGGCACCATCCTCGGGGTCCCCGGCGTCCAGGCCGCGATCGCCGGTGCTGCGGCGCCCGTCGTCGGCCTGTCCCCGGTCATCGGCGGCCGGCCGGTGCGTGGGATGGCCGACGCCGTGCTCGCGGCCGTTGGGGTCGACGCGACGGCCGACGCGGTCGCCGCGCACTACGGCGCACGGTCGGCGGGCGGGCTGCTGGACGGCTGGCTGGTCGACTCCAGCGACAAGAGCTCGGTCGACGTGGTGGAGGCCGCCGGCGTCGTCTGCCGTTCGGTGCCGCTGCTGATGACCGACGTGCCCGCCGCCGCCGCGATGGCCGCCGAGGCGCTCGACCTGGCCCGTGAGGTCGGGCGTTGAGCACCGAGGTGACCGCCTGGCCCCTGCTCGGGCTCCCCGAGGTGGAGCCGGGCTGCGACCTCGCGGCACTGGTCGCCGAGGCCGCCGACCTGCTCGACGGTGACGTCGTGGTGGTGACGAGCAAGGTGGTCAGCAAGGCCCAAGGGCTACGGGTCGACGGTGACCGCGACCCGGTGATCGACGCCGAGACCGTGCGCGTCGTGGCCCGGCGCGGCCCGACCACGATCGCGCGCACCCGGCACGGGCTGACCCTGGCCGCGGCGGGTGTGGACGCGAGCAACACCGTGCCGGGGACCGTCCTGGTGCTTCCCCGCGACCCCGATGCGACCGCGCGCGGGCTGCGCCGCACGCTGGCGACGAGGACCGGGCTCAACGTCGCAGTGCTGCTGAGCGACACAGCGGGCCGCGCCTGGCGCGACGGCCAGACCGATATCGCGATCGGCGCCGCCGGGCTACGCCCGCTGGTCGACCTGGCCGGTCGGACCGACAGCCACGGCACCCCCCTGGCCGTCACCGCGCCCGCCGTCGCCGACGAGATCGCTGGGCTGGCCGACCTCGTGATGGGCAAGACCGACGGTCGTCCGGTGGCGGTCGTGCGTGGGCTCGCCGACCTCGTACTCCCGCCCGACGACGACGGTCCGGGCGCGACGGCGCTGATCCGTCCGGACGCGGGGGACATGTTCGGGCTGGGCAGCCGGGAGGCGGTGCTGGCCGCCGTACGCCGAGACGACCCGCAGTCCCTCGCAGCGCTACGCCGGGACGAGGTCGGCATCGACGAGCTGCTCGAGCTCGCCGGGTCGACGAACCTGACGGTCGAGGAGCTGGGCGATGGCGGGTTCGCGGTCGGCGGCGAGCCCGACCTGGTCACGGCCGCCGCCCTCGAGCGGGTGGCGATCACGGCGACGACGACGCACTGGGTGGTGCTCCGGGACGACCGGAACTCGGGCGCCGGGCGGATCGTCGTGAGGAGAGGCGGCGACAGTCCGTAGACTCTGCGGGCCGATACCTGCCGTACCGATGACGAAAAGGCGAGACACGTGGCCAAGGGCAAGTCCAAGCAGGATGACCGCCGCGCCAAGCTCGAGGCCCTCGAGCGCGAGCGCAAGACCGCCGAGCGCAAGCGCACCCTGCTGTTCGTCGGCGTGATCGGCGTGATCGCGGCGATCATCATCGGCGCCACCGGCTGGTCGCTGTACCGCGACAACCAGCGCCAGTCCGAGTTCGCCGACAAGAACCTCGACCAGATCGGGGTGTCGGCCGACGCCGCGGCGTGCGACGACGTCGTCCGCGCGCCGGCCGACGGCAGCGGCGACCACATCGAATCGGGCCCGATCCCGTACGAGGCTGCACCACCCGCGTCCGGGCCGCACCGGCCGACCTGGCTCCAGCTCGAGAAGGCCGAGGAGTTCTACACCGTCGAGGAGCGGCCCGAGGTCCCGCTGCTCGTGCACAACCTCGAGCATGGCTACACCATCCTCTGGTACGACCAGAGCGTCGCCGACGACGCGGCGCAGGTCGAGGAGCTGGAGGGGCTGGCGGGCAAGTTCGGCGGCAACGACGACAACCCGGACAACGCGTTCATCGCGGCCCCGTGGACTGCCGACGATGGCGACGCCTTCCCCGAGGGCAAGCACTACGCGCTGACCCACTGGTACGCGAACCCGGAGACCGGCAAGGACCAGGAGGGCATCACGCAGTACTGCGGCAAGCTGTCCGGCAGCGTGGTCGAGAAGTTCATGGACGACTTCCCGCAGTCCGACGCACCCGAGGGCGGCCCGCGCTTCCTCTGACGTCGGCCGTGCTCAGATGACGACGGCGTGCTCGAGCCGGGCGTGCTCGCCGACCTGCCCGCCGTCGGCCACGACGCTGCCGGCCACCACGGCGCCTGCGCCGACGACCGCCCCGGCCATCAGCACGCTGCCCTGGACCACCGCGCCCTCGGCGACCGTGGCTCCCGGGCCGACGGCCGAGCCCCCGGTGACCTGGGCGGTCTCGTGCACCTGCGCTGTGTCGTCCAGCCACTGCTCCGCCGGTGCGAACGGGTAGGCCGGCGACGTCGCGATGCCGCGAACCAGGTCGCAGGACGCCTGCACCAGCGCGGACGGCGTCCCGACGTCGAGCCAGTACGCCGGGTCGCGGTGGCCGATCAGCCGGGCGCCGCGGCGTAGCAGCGCGGGGAACGTCTCTCGCTCGACCGAGACCGGCCGGCCGGCCGGGATCTCGTCGAGCAGGTGGCGGCGGAACACATAACAGCCGGCGTTGACCTGGTGCGTCGCCGGGTCGGGCGACTTCTCCATGAACGCCAGCACCCGGCCGTCGGGGTCGGTCGGCACGCACCCGTACGCGCGGGCGTCGGCGACGTCGACCAGGTGCAGGGTCACGTCGGCATCGGCCTGCTCGTGTCGCTTCACCTGCGCCGCGATGTCGTGGCCGGACAGGATGTCGCCGTTGAGCACCAGCACCGGGTCGTCGGGTCCGGCGGTCAGGGCGCCGGTCACGTTGCGCAGTGCCCCCGCCGTACCCAGCAGCTCGGTCTCGGTGACGTAGACCAGCGCGACACCGTACGCGGACCCGTCTCCGAACGTCGGCTCGAAGGCATCGGCGTGGTACGACGTGGCGAGTACGACCCGGTCGACGCCGCTCTGCGCGAGCTTGCCGATCTGATGGGCCAGGAACGGCACACCCCCGACCGGCAGCAGGTGCTTGGGTCGGTCGTCGGTGAGCGGCCGCAGCCGCGTGCCGAGCCCGCCGGCCACCACGATCGCCTCCACGGCCGCCACCCTAATGGGCAGCTGCTGCGCCCGCCCCGCATCTCGCGCCGTCACTTCGTGCAACCTCGACGGGAGGGTTCCGCCCCCAACGCTCGCGCCGAGGTTGCGCGTATGTACGCGTGGGCGTGGGTGGACCTCAGGGTCTGCCGCCGGCGACGAACCGGGAGCTGCGGCCTAGGCTTGGCCGTCGTGAGCCTCGCCCGAACCGTCCCCCAGCTGCTGACCGAGCAGCTCGCCACCGACCCCACCCGCCCGCTCGTGACGTACTACGACGACGCGGCCGGTGAGCGGATCGAGCTGTCGGTGGTCTCGTTCGAGAACGCAGTGGCCAAGACCGCGAACCTGCTGCACGGCGAGCTCGGCGCCGACCCCGGCGATCGGGTCGCCCTGCTGCTGCCCCCGCACTGGCAAGGTGCGGTCTGGGCGGTGGCGGTGGCGTGCTGCGCCGGGCGGCTGGTCGCCGACCCGTCGGAGGCCGAGGTCGTCGTCTGCGGCCCGGACACGCTGGACGAAGCCGTCGCCGCCGGGGCCCGCGAGGTGGTCGCGATGGCGCTCCGGCCGCTCGGCGGAGCGTTCCCGACCCCACTCCCGGCGGGTGTACTCGACCACGGTGTCGAGGTGCCCGCACAGTCCGACCGGTTCTTGGCGATCGACCCGCCGACGCCCGAGACGCCCTTCCTCGCCGACGAGTCGCACGGTGCCGTGCTGGACCGGGCCCGCGACAGCGCGCACGACCTCGGTCTGGCCGACGGCGGGCGGCTGATGACCGACCTGTCGCCCGCCGACCCCGACGGGCTCGTCGACGGCCTGCTCGCGGCGCTGGCCAGCAGCGGTTCGGTCGTCCTCGTGCGCAACCTCGACCCCGCCGCGGTGGCGAAGCGGGCCGAACAGGAGCAAGTCACCACGACCCGCTGGCAGCGCGGATAAAGTGAGCGCGACCATCCCCGAGGCTCGGTAAGGACGTCCATGACCTGGCTCGTCACCGGTGGCGCGGGCTACATCGGATCGCACGTGGTGCGCGCGTTCCGCGCGGCGGGCACCGACGTCGTCGTGCTCGACTCGCTCGCCAGCGGGCACCCGCAGTTCGTGCCGGACGACGTGCCGCTGGTGGAGGCCAGTGTCCTCGACGCCGACGTCGTGCTGCGCACGCTGACCGACCACGACGTACGCGGCGTCGTCCACCTGGCCGGCTTCAAGTACGCCGGGGTGTCGGTCGAGCGGCCGCTGCTGACCTACCAGGAGAACGTCAGCGGCACCGTGGTGCTGCTCCAGCAGATGCAGGCGGCGGGCGTCGACCAGTTCGTGTTCTCGTCGTCGGCCGCTACGTACGGCACCCCCGACGTCGACATCGTGACCGAGCAGTCCCCGGTCGCTCCGGAGTCGCCGTACGGGGAGAGCAAGCTGGTCGGCGAATGGCTGCTGCGCGACCAGGCCCGGGCGACCGGACTCCGCCACACCTCGTTGCGGTACTTCAACGTGGTCGGGTCGGCGGCCAAGCACCTGTACGACACCAGCCCGCACAACCTGTTCCCGGTCGTGCTCGACCTGCTCGCGGAGGGCCGGACGCCGCAGATCAACGGCGACGACTACCCCACGCCCGACGGCACCTGCGTGCGCGACTACCTGCATGTCGCCGACCTCGCGCTGTCCCATGTGGCGGCGGCCGAGGCGCTCGAGCAGGGACGACCGCTCGAGCCGGTCTACAACCTCGGCAGCGGCACCGGCGTGTCGGTGCGGGAGATCATGACCGCGGTCGCCGACGTGACGGGCATCGACTTCGAGCCGGTGATCGCGCCGCGCCGGCCCGGTGACCCGGCCCGGATCGTCGCCTCCGGTGACCTCGCCGCCCGCGACCTCGACTGGAAGATGCGGCACAGCCTGGCCGACATGGTAGCTAGCGCCTGGGCGGCCCGGCAGTACGCCGGCACGCTCAGCCACTGACCTCGCCGGCTCGCCCGGAGGACGTCCAGGTGGCGGCGCCATGCCCGGAGCCGTACTCCCGCTTTCGTACCTCCTCGCGCATCTGCTTGATGTTCTCCCGCAGCACGTCGGAGATCAGCTCGTCGGTGCGTGGGTCGTTCAGCACCTCGAAGATCACTCGCAGCGTGGTCTCGGTGACCGTGTCGACCAGGCGATGGTGGAACGGCAGCAGCGAGATCCGGCCGGCCAGCGGGTCGGCCTCGAGCTTCTCCAGCACCATCGCCTTCAGCTCCGCGCGGTTCTCCTCCAGCGCGTTCGCCACGTTCTGGGTGTAGGCGCCGGTCTGGAGCACCAGGGCCACCTCGTCGAGCACGGCGACGGTGATCGGGTGCTTCACGGTTTCGACGACCGCGTGGGTGACCCGCGCCGTGATCGCGGCCGTGACCCGCTCCCCCACCAGCCGGTCGGCGGCACGGCCGACCCGGGCCAGCACGACCACCACCCACAGCGCGATGGTCCAGCCACGCTCGAGGAAGACCGGGTGCGCGACCGGGATCATGCCGAGCAC
>WHTB01000195.1 GCA_009379735.1 Propionibacteriales bacterium | reverse complement strand
TCGATCAACGCCCACTGAGCGTCCGTGAGGTCACGACAATCCGCCATGCGGCCAACAATCTCGCCCCCACACCTCAGGACTTACGCGACACGCCCTAGCCGTGACCCGCGTGACCCGCCCTCGGGCAGCCCCGGTTGAGCGGGGCCGTCAGTAGCGCGGGACGGCTGCCAGGTAGCGGCGGAACTCGGGGCCGAACTTCTCGCCGAGCCTCCGCTCCTCACGGACGACCTCCCGGTGCATTGGCCCGGCGACCACGGGGACGGTCGCGATGATCCACGTCGACCCGCTCGTCAGGCCGGCGCCGAGGTGGATCAGCGCCCACCCGACATACATCGGGTTGCGGCTGCGCGCGAAAGGACCGCCGGTGACGAGGCTCTCTGGCTGCCCGAGGTCGACCTGCGCGGCCTCCTGCACCGACCGGGCGACGAGCACCGCCCCGAGCGCGACGAGCGGCCAGCCGACCAGGTGATGCACGCGACGGCCTCCCGGCAGCGACCAGGGCCGCAGCCGATGCAGCCCGACGCCCGCCGCGATGCCGAGCAGGATCGGCTCGGGCAACGGCACGTTCGCAATCCGCCAGTTCAGCGAGCCTCCCCGGGTAAACCCCGCTTTCCCAGTCTGCCTTGATGTGACGCTAGCGGGCGACCTCGCCGGGCGTACGGTCGAGAGTGCGGGGGTTCGCGGCTGGGGGTGGTCCTGATGCAGGATCTGGTGAAGGACTTCGTACGCGCGGCCCGGTTCACCCCGGTTGCGTCATTCCAGCGATTCGCCTATGTGTGCGGCGGTCTGCTGGTGCTCAGTGGGGTGTTCCACGCAGGCGTGTATCTCGTCGACGGCGGGCCGTGGGAGGGTCCCGTCTCCTGGCGTAAGCCGGTCGTGTTCGGGCTGTCCTTCGGCATCACCCTCGTGACACTCACCTGGATCATGACGTTCATCCGACCCAGGAAGGCAGTGGGCTGGGTGGCTCTTGGCGCGCTCGCGGTCGCGTCGCTCGGCGAGGTCTTCCTCATCTCGATGCAGAAGTGGCGGGGCGTCGCGTCCCACTTCAACGAGGACACCTCGTTCGACACGGCGGTCTTCTCGGCGATGGGCTTCCTGGTGATGATCGTCGGGTTGATGACGCTCTTCGTCGCCGTGCGGTCCTTCTTCTCGATCGATGCTCCCTCGAGCCTGGCGTGGGCCATCCGGACCGGCCTGGTGCTCATGCTCGTCAGCCAAGCGATCGGCGTGCAGATGATCGTCGAGGGCGGGAACACGTTCGGCGCAGACGGTGCCCTGAAGATGCCGCACGCGTTCACGTTGCATGCCGTCCAGGTCCTGCCGGCGCTCGCGCTCGTGCTGTCGCTGTCCGAGTCCAGTGAGCTCCGCCGACTCAAGGTCGTGGCACTCGGCGCGGCCGGGTACGTCGGCTTGATCGCCTCGACGGTGGTTCAGACGTACGGCGGACGGGGCCCGCTCGACCTCGGCGTCGTCACGTCCGTACTCGCCCTCGTCGGTCTCGGGCTGCTGGTTGCCAGCGCGCCGATCGCGCTACGCGGGCTCGGCTCACCGCTCCCACCGACGACCGCCTTACCTCAGTCGTCGCGCTGATCACCTCGGTGCGTCGAGCGTGTCCGGAGGCTCGCCGATGTCCTCGTTCCACAGCTCGGGGTTGCCAGCGATGAACGACTCCATCAGTGCGATGCACTCCGCGTCGTCGAGGACCACGACCTCCACGCCACGGGCGCGGAGCAGGTCCTCGCCGCCGTAGAACGTCCGGTTCTCCCCCACCACCACGCGAGGGATGCCGTACAGCAGGATCGCCCCCGTGCACATGTCGCACGGTGACAAGGTGGTGGCGATGGTGGACCCGGCGTACACCGAGGCCGGTAGCCGACCGACGTTCTCCAGGCAGTCCGTCTCGCCGTGCCGGATGGCGCTGCCCAGCTGCACCCGCTTGTTGTGGCCGACTCCGAGGACCCTGCCCTCGTGGGCGAGGGCGGCGCCGATCGGGATACCTCCTTCGGACAACCCCACACGCGCCTCCGCGCGGGCGAGGGCGAGGAGCTCTTCGTCGGTCATGTCGTCTCCGATCGGTCGGGGTCAGCCACGCCGGTAGGCCCGCAGGTAGGAGCCCGGGTACCGCACCTTGCGGCCCCACACGGCCAACGCGGTGATGACAGCCAGGTACGGCAGCGCGAGCATCAGCTCACGCGGGATCGAACCGAACGCCGTGGTGATCGCCAGCTGCAGCTGCAGCGCATCGGTGACCGCGAAGATCAGCGCGCCGAACACCGTCGGCCACACTCGCCATTGGGCGAAGATCACCAGCGCGATGCAGACCCAGCCGCGACCGTTGATGATGTCGAGGGTGTAGCTGCCGAGCACGGCAAGCGTCAGGAACGCGCCACCGACGGTCATCAACGCCGACCCGACCATCAGCGCGACGTAACGGGTCGCGGCCACCGAGATACCGGCCACGTCCGCCGCCTCGAAGTTCTCCCCGACCGCATGCAGCCGGTACCCCATCCCGGTCGACCGCAGCACCCACCACGCTGCCGGTGCCAGCACGAGGAACGCCACGTAGGTGAGCCAGTGCTGGTTCAGCACGGCCACCCCGGGAAGCAGGGTGTGGAACTTCTGCTCCAGGGTCGGCCGCTCGCCGGCGTACAGCAGCCGGAACGTGAACTCGCACACCGCGATCAGGAACAGCGTGAGCCCAAGGCCGGACACGTGCTGGTTCAACCCCAAGGTGACGGTCAACAGGGCCATCGCCAGCCCGGCGACGACGCCGGAGACGACGGCGGCGAGCAGCCCCAGCCACGGGGATCCGGTCCGCAGCGCGGCAAGGAAGCCGATGAAGGCGCCGAGGTACATCGTGCCCTCGATGCCGAGGTTCAAGATCCCGGTCCGCTCGACCACGACCTCGCCGATCCCCGCCCACACCAGCGGGGTCGCGATGGTCAGCATGGCCCCGACCAGAGCCAGGAGATCGATGCTCACGACCCACCCCCAGACGCAGGAGTACGTCGACCGCGGGGCCGCGACCACTGGACCCGGTAACGCCGCAGGCTCATCGCCGAGAGCACCATCAACATCAGCAGCGCGCTGAAGACCGCGCCCAGCTGGGTCGGCACCTGCAGCACCAGCGACACGTTCTGGGCGCCGACCGAGAGGTCTCCAAGCAGGACGGCGACGAGGAACACGCCGAGGGCACTGAGCCCGCCGAGTGTCGCGACGATCACGCCGGTGTAGCCGTAGCTGTTGCTGATCCCCTGGGTGAGCTGATGCTGCACTCCCATCACCTGCGACGCGCCACCGAGCCCAGCGACTGCACCGGACACCAACGCGCAACGCCACCGGAGCCGGTTGACCGGGATGCCGCTCAACGCCGCCGCCCGGGGCGCCTGCCCGGCCGCCCGGATCCGGATACCGGTGGCGGTCCTGGTCAGCAGGATCCCGGCGATCGCGATCACGACCACCGCCACCCCCAAGCCCCAGTGCACGCGGGTCCCCGGGATAAGGGCTGGCAGGTCGTAGCCGTGGCCGAACCGGTCGGAGTCGGTGAACCCGCTGCTGCTGTTGCGCCATGGCCCGTTCAGCAGCCCCTGGACCAGGAGCAGTGCGACCGGGTTGAGCAGCAGCGTCGTGACCACCTCGTCGATGTCCGCCCGTTTCTTCAACCAGGCGGGCAGGGTTGCCCACACCAGGCCGCCGACCGCACCCGCGAGGAACCCCAGGGGAACGGCAAGAGGGGCAGCCAGGCCTGGCAACGCGAGGGCGACCCCGGTGGTGGCGACGGCACCGAACAGGAACTGTCCTTCGGCGCCGATGTTCCAGTAGCCCGCCCTGAACGCGATCGCCACCGCGATGCCGGTGAACAGCAACGGCGTCGCGGTCAGCATCACCTCGTACCACCCGGCGGTCGTGCTCAGTGGCGTAACCAGGTACCGGTGAAACGCAGCCGGTGGGTTGGCTCCGGCCAGCCGGATCGGGATCGCGGTGAGTACGACGGTGGCGAGTACGGCGGCGAGCACGGCGACCGGCGCGACCCATCGCGGTTGCCGCCCACGCAGCACGAGCCTCATGCCGGGACCGCTTCGCCGGTCATCATCACGCCGAGCCGCTCGCTGGTGGCCTCCTCGACGGTCAGTGTCCCGACGATCCGGCCACGGAACAGCACCGCGATCCGGTCGCACAGGGCGCGCATCTCGTCGAGGTCCTCCGAGATCAGCAACAGTCCGGCGCCGCTGTCGCGGAGCTCCTTCAGCTGGCTATGCACAAACTGGTAGGCGCCGATGTCGAGCCCTCGCGTCGGCTGGGCGGCGACGAGGAGCCGTGGCCTGCGGGCAAGAGCTCGGGCCAGGAGCACCTTCTGCATGTTCCCGCCTGACAACGTCGAGACGGCGGCGGCGGGAGTCGCGACGATGTCGAACCGGGCGATCAACCGCTCGGCGTGCGCACGGATCGCAGTCCGGTCGACCAAGCCGCGGCGAACGTAGGTCGGCAGGTCCTCGAGAACCAGGTTCTCCTCGACGCTCAGCTGCGGCACGACACTGCCGCGGCGGTCCTCGGTGAGCCGGCCGAGCCCGGCCGCCAGCCGGCCGGCGACGTCGGACCGAGTGACGTCCACACCGTCGACCTCCATCCGTCCGCTGGTGGTCTGCTCGGTACCGCAGAGCAGCTCCATCAGCTCGGTCTGACCGTTGCCCGTGATGCCGGCGATCCCCACGACCTCCCCGCGTTGGACGGTCAGGGTCACCGCGTCGACGATGCTTCTGCCGTGCCGTTCGAGGGTCAGCTCGGTCAAGACGAGGGCGGGCGTCTGGGCGGTCGTACTCTCTCCTCTGTCCGGAGCTGCTGGGGCGTCGGGCGACGCCTCGGTCGGCAGGCCGACCGCGGCCGCGGTGTCCCCCACCGGCGCCGCCGCTTTGACGCCCATCATCAGCGCGGCCAGCTCACCTACGCCCACCTCGCTGGTGACCCGCTCGCCCACGAGCTGTCCACGCCGCAGCACGACGACGCGGTCGGAGATCTCGGCCACCTCGCGCAGCTTGTGAGACACGAAGAGCACACCGAGGCCGGTCTGCCGGAGCCGGTCGATGGTGGCGAACAGCGCCCGCACGTCTTGCGGGGTGAGCACAGCCGTCGGCTCGTCGAGGATGAGCACCCGGCAGTCGTGGAACAGCGCCTTGACGATCTCCACCCGCTGGCGTTCCCCGAGGGAGAGCGTCGACACCAGCCGGTCCGGCTCGATGTCGACCCCGATCCGCTCCATCGCCGCGGTCACCCGCTGGCGGGCGGCGCGTGTGTCGACGATGCCCAGACCCACCGCGGACAGTGCGACGTTCTCGGTGACGGTCATCGTCTCCACCAGCGAGAACTCCTGGGTGACCATGCCGATCCCCGCCGACATCGCATCGCGCGGTGAACCGATGTGGAGCGGCTGCCCGTTCATGCTGATGCCGCCCGCGTCCGGCCGGACCAGCCCGTAGAGGATCTTCATCAGGGTCGACTTGCCGGCACCGTTCTCACCGAGCAGGGCGACCACCTCACCGGCAGCCACCGAGACCGACACGGAGTCGTTCGCGGTGAGGTCACCGAACCTTTTGGTGACGCCGTTCAGCTCGAGCAAGGCGTGCGGTCGGCTCACAGCTCGGAGACGTCGATGGAACCAGCCAGCGCCGACTCGTCGACGGGCGTGGTGAACGAGCCGTCCCTGATGGACTTCTCCACGTCCTCGAGCCGGGTGGCGAGGTCGTCGGGAATGCCGCCGACGACGTCCATGTTCAGCGGCGCGAGCTCACTGCCGTCGACGTTCATGAAGGAGTACTCACCCAGGTCGACCGCCTCGGGACCGTTCTCGACCTGCTCGACGACCGCGTCCACGGTGGGCCGCATGTGCCAGATCAGTGAGGTGGCGACGTGCCCCGGAGCCTCCTCCAACTGGTCGACCATCATCCCGATCACCGGGACGTCGGCCTCCTCGGCGGCGGCGATGACCCCGTCCCGCTCGGCGAACAGCACGTCTGCGCCGGCGGAGACGTGGGCCTGTGCGGCCTGCTTTGCCGCGGCCGGGTCGAAGAAGGTGTTGATGAACGAGACCTTGACGGTCACCTCCGGGTTGGTCTCCTTCACACCGAGGACGAACGCGTTCACGATCCGGTTCACCTCGGGGATCGGCATCGCGCCGACGACGCCGACGGTGTCGCTCTTCGTCAGGCCACCGGCGAGCATGCCAGCCAGGTACGCCGGGTCCTGCAGCCAGTTGTCGAACACGCTCAGGTTTGGTCCGGCTGGCTTCTCCCCAGACCCGAACGCGAACGGAATGTCCGGAAACTCGGCCGCGACCTTGCGCACCGCCTCCTCGGCCGCGAACGCGTCGCCGATGATCGCGTCGGGCTGCTCGTTGGTCGCGATGTCACGGAGCGCCCGCTCCATCGCGTCCGAGGTGCTGACGTTGTCGACGTGCTTGTACTCGATCACGCCGTCTTCCACCGCGCTCTCGAGCGCGGCGTGGATGGCGCCGTCCCAGGGCTCCTCGAGCGGGGTGGCGAACACGCCATAGATCAGCGGAAGGTCGGAGTCCTTACCACCGTCATCGCCGTTGGATGTACTCTCTCCGGTCGCGCCCCCACACGCCGCGACCAGCGAGAGCACCGCGATCCCGGCGAGCACGGCAAACCGGCGCCGTACGGTGGGATGCGGGCGGGGCGCGCGGCGTGGCTGCCTGTGCATCGGGACCTCCGGGGGTTCAGGCTGATACCAGCATCTAAACCCTCCGGCTTCGCGCACAACAAGAGGGAAAGCCGACGGGCTCCAGCGTGAACGTCCCGAGGAGGCCAGACCATCGACCGACCGAAAGGCGACCCGTTGTCGGCTCCACCGTCACCCCTGACTCGCTCCGAGGTCGTCTCGATGCTGCGGGCCGCCGGCTGCGTGTTCGCCGAGGACGAGGCGCAGCTGCTCATCTCCGCGGCACGCGCGCCCGGCGACCTCGCCGCCATGGTCGACCGTCGAATCGTCGGCCTGCCCCTCGAACACGTCATCGGCTGGGCAGAGTTCTGCGGTCGGCGGGTCTGGGTGGATCCCGGGGTCTTCGTACCCCGCCGCCGCACCGAGCTCCTCGTCCAGCAGGCCGCCGGGATGGTCGGGCCGGGATCGGTCGTCCTGGACCTGTGCTGCGGCTCGGGCGCGCTGGGTGCCGTCCTGGTCGCGGCCCAGGACGGAGCCGAGCTGCACGCCGCCGACATCGACCCTGCGGCCGTGCGGTGCGCCCGGCGCAACGTGGCCGCCGTCGGGGGCCAGGTGTACGAAGGGGACCTCTTCGAGCCGCTGCCCGCTGCCTTGCGCGGCCACGTCGACGTCTTGGTGGCCAACGTGCCTTACGTACCCACCGAGGAGGTCGGGCTGCTGCCGCCGGAGGCCCGCCTGCACGAGGCGCTCGTAGCGCTCGACGGTGGCGCCGACGGGCTCGACGTCCTGCGGCGACTAGCCGCCGCGGCGCCGCAGTGGCTGGCACCGGGCGGCCACGTGCTGGTCGAGACGAGCGAGCGCCAGGCACCGCACGCCGCTGCTGCCTTCGCCCGCAATGGGCTGGCCCCGCGGGTGGCCAGCTCCGACGAGCTGAACGCCACCGTCATCATCGGAACCAGCGCATGACAGCGGCCCTGCCCTGGAGTCAGCGGCCGTAGATCAGCAGCAGGACACCATCGGGGCCGAACGGCGTGGCCGACACGAGCCGCAGCGTCGCGGGTGTGCCGGTGTCGCCGAACAGGCGCCGCCCGCCGCCGAGGATCACCGGAAAGACCACCAGCCGGAACTCGTCGACGAGACCCTTGTCGACCAAGCCGTGGACCAGCGTCGCGCTGCCGTGCACGACGATCTCGCCGACGGTGTCGGCCTTGAGGGTGGCCACCGCCTCCGCGAGGTCGCCGCGAGCACGGTCGTGTTCGTCCACGACGGGTCCTGGAGCGTTGACGACACCACGTACTTCGGCAACGAGTTGAACTTGTCGGCGAACTCGCCCTGCTCGTGTGGCCAGGACTGGGCGAACTCCTCATAGGTGATGCGGCCGAGTAGCAGGCACGCACTGGTCAGCGTCTCGTTCAGCTTGAACGCGCCTGCCTCCGCACCCTGGTCGAACTGGCTGGTCCACTCGCCGGCGGGATCGTCGACGATGCCATCGAGCGACATGAACTCGGTGACTACCAGCCTGCCCATACTTCGGTCCCTTTTGTCGTCGGTCGAGTTTGGTCCGGCCCGGTCGCGAGGGTCAATACGCTTCGCTCCGTTCAGACGGTCGCGTCGACACCCACCGGTGGTGAGCACTCAGTCGGGACGGACGAGCTCCAGCCGGAGCCAGCGGGCCAGGTCTTTGATCTCGCGGTCGACCGCCGCCGTCATCGCCTTGCTGAACGGGACGTCCCGATGGACCGCCGCGACGCGGAGCACCCCGGCATCTCG
>WHTB01000201.1 GCA_009379735.1 Propionibacteriales bacterium | reverse complement strand
CGCGCAGGTCGTAGCGCACCACGCGGCGCCCGCCGGCGGCGAGGCGCTCGCAGAGCGCGTCGGGCCAGGAGAGCATCGTCGTCCCGCCCGCGAGCAGGACGAGTGGTGCGTCGTCGTCACCGAAGGACTCGATGCCCAGGGCGACCTCATTGGCGTTGACGGTGGTCATCGGATCACCGTAACCGGAGCCATGGGCCGGGATGGATTCGAACCACCGACCTACGGATTATGAGTCCGCTGCACTCACCGCTGACCTACCGGCCCGACGGCGGCAAGGCTACGTCCTTGAGGGATCGGTTTGGTGGGCAGCAACCCGGCATCAAGACCGGGCCACCCCGACGACCGGTGGATGGTTTCCTTCAGCGCCTATCCGCGCGAGTCCTTAGCGGGTGGCGCGCTCGGCCGCGGCCATCTCGAGCAGCTCCTCGGCGTGCGCCTGGGCGGCGGCGGACTCGTCGACACCGGCCAGCATCCGGGACAGCTCCTGCACGCGAGCATCGCCGTCGAGGTCGTGCACACCGCTGCGGGTGACCGTGCCGTCGTCGCTCTTGACCACGACGTAGTGCCGGTCGGCGAACGCCGCGACCTGCGGCAGGTGGGTGACCACCAGGACCTGTGAGTGGCGCGCCAACCGGGCCAGCCGGCGGCCGATCTCGACGGCCGCTCGGCCACCGACACCGGCGTCCACCTCGTCGAAGACCAGGGTGGGCACCGGGTGGCGGTCGGCGAGGACGACCTCGAGGCCGAGCATCACCCGCGACAGCTCGCCGCCGGAGGCGCCCTTGTCGAGGGTCCGGGGCTCGGACTCGGCGTTGGCGGCCAGCAGGAGCTCGATCTCGTCGACGCCGTTCGGGCCGAGCTCTGGGCGTTGGTCGACGGTCACCGAGAGCCGGGCGTGCGGCATCGCCAGCGCCGCCAGCTCGGTGGTGACGCTCGCCGCCAGCCGCGCCGCCGCGGCGGCGCGCAGCCTCGACAGCTCGGCGGCCTGGTCGGTGAGCTCGGACCGCAGCCCGCCGACCAGGGCCTCCAGCTCGTCGATCCGGTCGTCGGTGCCATCGAGCTCGACCAGCCGCTTGGCCGCCTGCTCGCCCCAGGACAAGATGTCGTCGACCCGCTCGCCGTACTTGCGGGCCAGCGCCGCGATCTCGGCCCGCCGGTCCTGGACATGGGCCAGCCGGGTCGGGTCGGCGTCGACCGATGCGGCATAGCCGGCGACCTCCGTGCCGAGGTCCGAGGCGAGATAGGTGAGCTCGGCCAGACGCTCGGCCAGTGCGGCGGCCTGCGGGTCGTGCTCGCGGACCCGCTCGAGGGCGCGCTTGGCGGCGTCGAGCAGGGCGACGGCGTCGCGGCCCTGCACGTCGGTGGCCGAGGCGTCGTCACCAGTCAGCGCCAGCTGGGCCTCCTCGGCGGCCGTGCGCAACGCGTCGGTGTGGGCGAGCCGCCCCTCCTCGGCCAGTAGGGCGACGTCCTCGCCGGGCTGCAGGTCGGCCTGCTCGAGCTCGGCCAGCCCGATCCGCAACATCTCGGCCTCGCGGGCCCGGTCGCGGGCGGTCGACGCGACCTCGGCCAGCTCGCGTTCGGCGTCGCGCAGCCGCTGGTAGCCGGCGCGGTACGGCGTCAGCACGGCGGACAGCGGCTCACCGGCGTAGCGGTCGAGTGCGTCGCGTTGGTGCGCCGGGCGCAGGAGCCGGTGCTGGTCGGACTGTCCGTGCACCGCGACCAGCTGGTCGGCGATGTCGCTCAGGCGGCCGACCGGCACCGCGGCGCCGCCGAGGACAGCGCGTGAGCGGCCCTCCGCCGAGACCGACCGGCTGAGCAGCAGGGCGTCGTCGTCGAGCTCACCGCCGACCTGGTCGAGCCGGGTCTCGATGGTCGCCGCGAACGGCGCCTGGGGGTCGACGACGACCCGACCCTCGATCCGAGCGCGACGGGCGCCGGCCCGGACGAGTCCCGAGTCGCCGCGTGCCCCGAGCAGCAGCCCGAGCGCGGTGACGACCATCGTCTTGCCGGCCCCGGTCTCGCCGGTGACCACGGTGAACCCCGGGCCGAGCTCGAGCACGGCCTCGTCGATGACACCGAGCGAGCTGAGCGTCAGCTCCTCAAGCATCGTCCGCGCCGTTCCGCCGACGCTCCGCCGCGCCACGCCACCCGTGTACGGGCAGGCCGAACTTCGCGACCAGCCGGTCGGTGAAGGGTGCCCGGTGCAGGCGGGCGAGCCGGACCGCCCGGTGTCCGCGCCGCACCTCGATGCGCGCACCGGGCGGCAGGTCGATGCTGCGCCGGCCGTCGCACCACAGCACCCCGGCCCCCTCGGTGTCGGCGATCACGTCGACGGCGAGGACCGAGCGCGGTGACACCACCATCGGCCGCGCGAACAGGGCGTGAGCGCTGATCGGCACCAGCAGCAACGCGTCGACCTCCGGCCACACGACCGGGCCGCCGGCGCTGAACGCGTACGCGGTGGACCCCGTGGGCGTCGCGAACACCACGCCGTCGCACCCCCACCGAGACAGCGGTCGGCCGTCGATCTCCACGACCAGCTCGAGCATCCGCTGCCGGGCGGCCTTCTCGACACTGGCCTCGTTGAGTGCCCAATGCCGGGCCACCACGTCGCCGCCCTTGCGTACCTCGACGTCGACCGTCAGCCGCTCCTCGACGTCGTACGTCTTCGACACGATGTGCTCGACGGTGTAGTCGAGGGCGTCGCGCTCGGCCTCGGCGAGGAAGCCGACGTGACCGAGGTTGACGCCGAGCAGCGGGGTGCCCGAGTCGCGGGCCAGCTCGGCGCCGCGCAGCAGCGTGCCGTCCCCACCGATCACGATCACCAGCTCGCAGTCGCGGGCCAGGTCGGGTCCCGGCTCGACGACCTGCACGCCGTCGTCGGTGTCCGGCAGCGACAGCTCGTCGGTCTCCCCCGCCAATAGACGCACCTGGATGCCGGCCGCATGGAGGCTGCTGACGACCTCGTTGGCGACGTCGATGGCCTGTGCGCGGCCGGTGTGGGTGACCAATAGCATCGTCCGGCCAGCGTCCGCGCCGGTGGTGTGTGGGGCGGACTCCACTTCGGCCGCCGGGTCGCTGGTCGGGTCGTTCACGGAGACACCCTCTCACCCGTGGGGCCTTCGGCCACGGCACGGCGGACCATGCCGTCGAGCGCGTCGGCGGACGGGACCGCGTCGCGGCGCAGCCAGACGAAGTACTCGACGTTGCCGGCGGGGCCGGGCAACGGGCTGGCCGTCACGGCCCGGCTGCCCCAGCCGAGGGCGGCGGCCGCCGCCGCGACCTCGCGGACCGCCGCCGCCCGGAGCTCAGGCTCGCGGACGACGCCGCCCTTGCCGAGCCGGTCGCGGCCGACCTCGAACTGCGGCTTGACCATCAGCACCAGGTCGCCGTCGTCACGGGTCACCGCGGCCAGGGCCGGCAGCACGAGCTGCAACGAGATGAACGACAGGTCGCCGACCACCAGGTCGACGGGTCCGCCGACCGCCTCGACGGTGAGCGCGCGGACGTTGGTGCGGTCGAGGACGGTGGTGCGCGCGTCCTGCTGGAGCGACCACGCCAGCTGGCCGTAGCCGACGTCGACACACACCACCTGGGCCGCACCGAGGCGCAGGAGTACGTCGGTGAACCCGCCGGCGGACGCCCCGGCGTCGAGGCAACGGCGCCCCTCGACCGGCAGGCCCAGTGGCTGGAACACGGCGAGCGCGCCAGCCAGCTTGTGACCGCCGCGGGACACGTAGTCGGGGAAGGACTCGTCGGCCGCCACCTCGATCGCGGCGTCGGTGGTCACACCGGTGGCCGGCTTGGTCGCGACTGCACCGGCGACACTCACCCGCCCGGCGCCGACCAGCTCAGCCGCGTGGTCGCGGGAGCGGGCCAGCCCCCGGCGGACCAGCTCGGCGTCGAGCCGTTGTCGTCGTGCCACCGGCCGGAGGCTCAGCCGGCGGTGTCTCGGTCGGCGTCGGACAACGCCTCGCGGAACCGCTGGTGCACGTCGTCGTAAACCTCGACATGCTCCGAGACCGGGCGCTCGTCGAGCCCGTCGGTGCGGGCCACGGCGTCGTCGATGCGCGGGTCGCCGAAACTGTCGGTGGGCTGCGGCTCGGGGGTCGACTCGGTCACCGGTCGGTCTCCTGTCCTGAGGTCACTGCTGATCGCGCTCCACGGTAGCGGTCGTCGCCGACGCACGAGCCGTCCGCCAGGCTGCGCTGACCGGCGTGTCGGCGATGCGTACGCCGTGGTGGTCCTGATGTGCCCAGCAGGCCGCCACCAAAGCCCGGAGCGCGTCGTCGCCGGCCGGCAACCCGTCGTCCGCGCGGAGGTGTGGGTTGCCGTCCGGGTCGACGTACGCCTCCCAGGAGCCGCAGCTCCAGCGCCCCACGTCGCCGCCCGACTGGCCCGCGGGCTCAGCCGCCGGATGGGCCGCGAGCAGCCCGGCGAGGTCATGGGACAGGTAGGTCGGCCGCTGGGTGGGCGGGGCGGCGGCCAGCTCGGCGACGCCGGTTACCCCGGTGAGCACGAGCAGCGAGTCGAGGCCGCTGCGGCCGGCGCCTTCGATGTCGGTGTCGAGGCGGTCCCCGATCACCAGCGGGCGCTGCCCGCCCACCCGCCGCACGGTCTCGTCGAACAGCGGCCGCTCGGGCTTTCCCGCGACCAGCGGTCGGTGTCCGGTCGTCCGCGCCACCACCTCGACCAGCTGCCCGTTGCCGGGAGCCCGGCCGCGGGGCGTCGGGAAGGTCATGTCGAGGTTCGAGGCCACCCACGGAAGTCCGGCGTCGACGGCGGCCACCGCCTCGGCCAGTGCCCGCCACCCGACCTCGCGGCCGAAGCCTTGCACCACCGCCTCCGCACCGGCGTCGAGCGTGTCGACCGAGCGCAACCCGTGCTCGGCCAGTGCCTCGACCAGCCCGTCACCGCCGACCACGAGGACGGCGGCACCGGCGGGCACCAGGCCCTTCACCAGCCGGGCCGCGGCCTGCGCCGAGGTGACGACGTCGGTGTCCCTCGCCGGCACTCCCAACTCCCGCAGGTGCGCGGCGACCACCCGAGGCGGACGAGAGGCGTTGTTGGTGACGAACGCCAGGTGCATGCCCGCCGCCGCGGCCTCCGCCATCCACTCGGGGGCGCCGGGAACCGCGTGCCGGCCGACGTAGACGACCCCGTCCAGGTCGAACATGCCGGTGTCGTACACCTCGCACAGAGGCCGGTCGCAGCGCGCCAGCCAGTGCTCGTCGGACTGGGCCACGCACGCTCCTCGAGTCGGGGGTTACTAGCATGACGCGGTGGTCCCAGCCGAAGGTACTTCCGAACGCCCTGCCGAACGTAAGGCCGAACGTACGTCTGGGCCGACCGCCGACGAGCCCGCCGGGCTCGTCCTCGCGCCGTTCCGGGCCGTGCGTTATGGCCAGCAGGATCCGCACGACCTGGGGCTGGTGACCTCGCCGCCCTACGACGTGATCAACGCTGCCGCCCTGGAGACGCTGCGGGCGAGCCACCCGCACAACATCGTGCGGCTCATCCTTCCACGGCCCGGCGAGGAGGTCGCCGAGCGGCTGCAGGAGTGGCTGCGGGACGGCGTGCTGGTACGCGACGACGACCCCGGCCTGTACGTCTACGAGTACGCCGGCCACGGCCGACGGGTGCGGGGTCTGGTCGGCGCGCTCGGCCTGCGGGACTTCGCCGACCGCATCGTGCTGCCGCACGAGGACGTCATGCCGGGGCCGGTGGCCGGCCGGGCGTCGCTGATGCGGTCGACCCGGAGCAACCTCGAGCCGATCCTGCTCGTGTACGACGGCGACGGAACCGCCAGCGACGCCGTCGACGCCACCACCGACGCGCCCCCGCTGGTCACCACGCTGGCGCCCGACGGCTCCGAGCACACCGTCTGGCGGATCGACGAGCCCGCCACGTTACGCGCCATCGCCGCGGACCTCGCGCCGCGTCAGGCCCTGATCGCCGACGGTCACCACCGCTACGCGGCGTACCGACAGTGCCAGCAGACCCAGCCCGGCGATGCCTGGAGCTATGGCCTCGCCATGCTCGTCGACCAGAGCCGGCACCCGCTGCACCTCGGACCGATCCACCGCGTCGCCCGTGGTCTCGCGCTGAGCTCGGTCGCAGACACACCAGCCACCGCTGGCGACCTGGGCTGGACGGCGTACGGCGCGGACGGAGCCGGCGCGCACGCCGCACTCGACGCCGTCACGGACGGCAACGCCTTCCTGGCCACCGACGGCCGAGCCTGGGGCATCCTGCACGGTCGCCTCGGTGAGGTCGAGACGGCGGCCCTGCACGACCTGCTGCTGCCGCAGTGGGGCGTGGCCGACGACGACGTGCTGTATGTGCACGACGCGTCGAACGCCGTCAGCCGGGCGGTCGATGTCGGCGGCACGGCGCTGCTGCTGCGTGCCCCCGACGTGTCGGCGGTGGTCGCGGCATCGTCGCGGGGCCTGATGCTGCCGCGCAAGACCACCTCATTCGGCCCGAAGCCCCGAATGGGGCTGTTGCTGCGCCTGCTCGACGGCTAGCGACGTGTTCGCCCTAACGCAGCCGGCGCGCACGCAGCACCTCCACCTCGACCCGGCTGGTCGCACCCTCGGCGGCTCGGCGAAACCGCCGACGCAGTGCGCCGCCGACCTCGACCCGGTCACCGGGCTGCCAGGCGACGGCCGAACGCTGGACCCGCGCGGTCCACGCGGTGCAGTCGATCGTGTCGACCCGCAACCGTTCACCGTCGGCACGTGCCCGGTCGACGATCACCCGGAACGTCACCAGCACGTCGCCGCTCGGCAGCTCGCGTGACTCCGCGGCTGCCGCCAGCCGGCCACGCAGCAGCACCTCGTTGCGGTAGTCGGGGCCGACGTCTGTCGCCGCGCCCGCTTGGTCCGTGCTCATCGCATCACCTCCACGACACCCAGCCTGCAGGCTGTAGGCCGGACGCGCAGCAGGCGCCGGGCGCGCTGTGGACAGTCGCGCTCTCAGCGCCCCCTGTGGACGGAAAGCGGGTCAGTCGACGGGTCGGTCGACGTCCGTCCCCGCCTCGTCGGCGGTGTCGTCGGCGGTGTCGTCGGCGGTGTCCCCGGCGGTGTCTTCGGCCGTGTCATCGGCACCGTCCGCGATCTCGTCCTCGTCCCTGGTGTCGACCAGGGTCAGACCCTCGAGCTCCATCAGCCGCTCGGCGGCGTCGGTGACGGACTCCGAGTCGACCGCCACCGTCCGGTGGAACCATTCGGTCGCATCGGTGGTCCGACCGGCGGCGAGCAGTGCGACGGCGTAGGCGTACTTGAGCCGCGCCCCCGATGGCCTACGGTCATTGCTGCGCAGCTCCTTGCCTTCTAGCATCGCGGCGGCCATGTCGGCCTCGCCCAGGTCGAGCCGGGCACCGGACGCGACGATCAGCAGCTCGGTGCGGGTGTCGGGTCCGAGACCCTCGACCACCTTGTCCTTGGCCAACGCCAGCGCCCGTTCGGGGCGGCCCAGCGCACGCTCGCAGTCGGCGATCAGCGCCAGGTAGTCGTGGTTGCCGTTCATCCGACGCGCTGCCTTCAGCTCGGTCAGCGCCTCGGCATAGTGGCCCGCGAGGTAGGCGGCCTCGCCACAGGCCTCCCGGATGATCGCCAGCCGGGCGGCCCGCGAGCGTGCTGCGAGGGTGTGCTGGTACGCGGTCTCGGGGTCGGTGTCGAGCACCTGCCCGGCGGCAACGAGGTGCCGAGCGACCCGCTGCGCGAGCTTCTCCGGCAGCGAGCGCAGCTGCTGGCGGATCGACCGGTCGAGCTCCTTGCCGGTCACGTCCTCCGGAATCGGTGGTCCGTCGTAGCGTTGCTGGTCCTCGCTGCGTTGCTCCGGGGTCCGGTCGTCGGCCGGCCGGGTGTCACGGTCTCGCGACCAGTCGCGGCGCGGACCACCGCGACCCTGGCGCTCGTCACGGGGTCCGCGTGGGTCGCCCTGGCGCCGGCCACCGGCGCCGCTCGTCCGGCGATCACCGGGGCGACGCTCACCGGAGCCGTCACCGCGCCGCTGACCGGACCCTCCGTCGCGGTCGCTTCGACCGCGCGGCCTGTCGTCGTTCGCCACGTCGCGTTCTCCTCGATCGACTGGACTGTTGGGTGCTGAAAATGGGTGAAGGCCACCCGGTTGCCGGGTGGCCTTCACTGGTGTTTGTCCGGCGACGTCCTACTCTCCCACGACGTCTCCGTCGCAGTACCATCGGCGCTGGAGGGCTTAACTTCCGGGTTCGGGATGGGTCCGGGTGTT
>WHTB01000423.1 GCA_009379735.1 Propionibacteriales bacterium | reverse complement strand
GTGGTTGGTGGTGAAGCCGTACTTGAGGCAGTGCGCGCCGCCGGAGTTCTCCGCGACGTTGCCGCCGATCGAGCAGACCTGCTGGCTCGACGGGTCCGGCGCGAAGTAGTAGCCCTCCGGCGCCGCCGCTTTGGTGATGTCCAGGTTGATCACGCCGGGCTCGACGACGGCACGCTGGTTGGCCGCGTCGACCTCGATGATCCGGCGCAGCCGCGACGTCACGATCAAGACGCCGTCGGCGTGCGGCAGGGCGCCGCCGGACAACCCGGTGCCCGAGCCGCGGGCGACGAACGGCACGCCGGCCTCGACGCAGGCGCGGACGACGGCGGCGACCTGCTCGGCATCGGCCGGCAGCGCGACGATCGCCGGCATCACCTTGTAGTGCGCGAGCCCGTCGCACTCGTACGTGCGCAGCTGCTGGCGGTCGGTGAGCACGTGGGTGTCGCCGATCTCCGCCCGCAGCCTGGCGGCGAGGCCCTCGATAGTCATCGGCTCACGGCATCCGCTCGTACGCCGGCAGGGTGAGGAAGTCGGCGTAGTCGTCGGACAACGCCATCTCGGTGAACAGCGCCCGCGCGTCGCTCCACCGGCCGGCGGCGAACGCGTCGTCGCCGATGCGCTGACGGATCGCGTCGACCTCCTCGTCGACGAGCCGCCCGACCAGGTCGGCGGTGACTGTCTGGCCGTCGGCGAGCTCGACGGACGTGTGCAACCACTGCCACACCTGCGAGCGCGAGATCTCCGCCGTCGCGGCGTCCTCCATCAGGTTGTTGATGCCGACCGCGCCGGAGCCACCCAGCCAGGCCGCGAGGTACTGGATGCCGACGCTGATGTTGCCGCGCAGACCGTCCTCGGTCACGGAGCCGGGCGTCGAGGCGATGTCGAGCAGCTGGTCGGCGGTGACCTCGACCTCCTCACGCAGCCGGTCACGCTGGTCTGGGCGGTTGCCGAGCACCTCGGTGAAAACCTCCGTGCAGAGGTCGACCATGCCGGGGTGCGCCACCCATGACCCGTCGAACCCGTCGCCGGCCTCCCGGGTCTTGTCGTCGCGTACCTTGGCGAACGCCCGCTCGTTGACCGCAGCGTCCTTGCTGGGGATGAACGCCGCCATCCCGCCGATCGCGTGCGCACCGCGCTGGTGGCAGGTGCGGACGAGCAGCTCGGTGTAGGCCCGCATGAACGGCACCGTCATCGTCACCGAGTTGCGGTCGGGCAGGACGAAGTCGCGTCCGCGCGTACGGAAGCACTTGATCACGCTGAACATGTAGTCCCACCGGCCGGCGTTGAGACCGGCCGAGTGCTCGCGCAGCTCGTAGAGGATCTCCTCCATCTCGAAGGCCGCGGGGAACGTCTCGATCAGTACGGTCGCGCGCACCGTCCCGTGCGGGATGCCGAGCTGGTTCTGCGCGTACCCGAAAACGTCGTTCCACAGCCGAGCCTCGAGGTGACTCTCCATCTTGGGCAGGTAGAAGTACGGACCCGAGCCGCGCTCGATCTGCGCCTTCGCACAGTGGAAGAAGTAGAGGCCGAAGTCGAACAGGCTGCCCGACATCGGCTCGCCGTCCACCAGCACGTGCTTCTCCGGCAGGTGCCATCCGCGCGGGCGTACGACGATCGTGGCGAGGTCGTCGCCGAGGGCGTACTCCTTGCCCTCCGGCGAGGTGAACGCGAGGGTCCCCGCGACCGCGTCGCGCAGGTTGACCTGGCCCTGCACCATGTTGTCCCACAGCGGCGTGTTGGCGTCCTCGAGGTCGGCCAGCCACACCTTCGCACCGGAGTTGAGCGCGTTGATCGCCATCTTGGCGTCGGTCGGACCGGTGATCTCGGACCGCCGGTCCTCCAGCCCCGGTGCCGGGTCGCCCACGCGCCACTCGCCGTCTCGGACGGTCGCGGTGTCGGCGAGGAAGTCGAAGCTGCCGCCGGCGGCGAGCGCGGCGTCGCGCCCGCGTCGCGCGGCGAGCAAGTCGAGCCGCCGGCTGTCGAAGCGGCGGTGCAGGCCGGCGAGGAACTCCATCGCGTCGGTGGTCAGCACCTCGTCGAAGCGATCGCGCATCGGTCCCTTGATCTCGACAGCCGCTGAGGGCGTCATCGGCGCTCCCGCTGATCGCGTATATTCCGTTCTACGGAATGACACTTCTTTTCCTCGGGAGACTATGGCGACGGCCCGAGCCGGTCAACCATCCCATCGTGGGGGAGGATCGCGACGATGCCGAGAACGAAGGACGACTCCGCGTCGCGGGGTGGGGTGCAGTCGGTGCAGCGCACCTTCGACGTCCTGGAGGCACTGGCGGCGAGCGGGCCGGTGGGGCTCTCCCAGCTGGCGACCGAGTCCGGCCTGCCGCTGACCACGATCCACCGCCTGGTGCGGACACTGGTGGACCTGGGGTACGTGCGGCAGCTGCCGTCGAGGCAGTACTCCCTCGGCCCGCGGCTCATCTACCTCGGCGAGAGCTCCAGCCGGCTGCTCGGCACCTGGGCCCGCCCGCACCTGGCGACGCTGGTCGACACGTTGGGCGAGACGGCCAACCTCGCGATGCTCGACGGCGACCAGGTCGTGTATGTCGCGCAG
>WHTB01000017.1 GCA_009379735.1 Propionibacteriales bacterium | reverse complement strand
TCGTCGCCGGACGGGAGGTGGGGCAGCGCCCGGGTGGCGAGCGCACCGTCGGGCGATGCGCTGTCGGGCATCGGCAGACCGTCGGTGGCCTGGCGCAGCGACATCAGGTTGAGGTCGAGATCGAGCGGCGGTACGCCGGGCGTGCAGTGCGGGCACGCGGCGACCGCCATCCGGTCGAGGGCGTCGACGACGTCGGCCGCCTCCTCCCAGGCGCCGCGGGCATCGCCGGGGACCTGGTGGGCCAGCTCGGTCAGCTGGTCGGCCGCGGCAGTGGTGAACCTGCGCACCTGCAGCAGGTCGGCAGAGCTGCCGCTGGAGTCGTACGTGTTGACCAGCAGCTCGCCACCGCGCCCGGCGCTGGCGGAGAAGTCACGGAGCGTCTCCGACACGGCCCCGCGAACCTGGGCGTCGTCGCTGCCGCTGGCCACCAGGCTCTCGACCTCGTCGAGCCGAGTGCTGGCCTGCGCCAGCAGCCGGCCGGCCTCGGCCCGCTCGCTGGTCGCCAGCTCGACCTGGGCCCGCTCGAAGCCACGCTTGACCGGGTACAGCACCTCGCCCGGAAGCGACTGCTGGCTGGCGGCGGCGACGCCGGAGAGGCCCCCGGTGACCACTAGCGCGGAGGCGACGGCCACCAAGCGTCGGCGCTGCCGAACGGAGCGGACCGGCGTCCCGCGGTGGACTGGCGCGCGCTGCTCTGGGACGTGCAGCTCGGTCCGGGCCGCCTCGAGCAGACCGGAGCGCAGATTGTCCCGGAACTGTGTCGTCGGCTCGACCTCGGGCACCGAGCGGAGGCTCGAGGCCAGCTCGACCAGCGGGTCGATGACCGGGTCGCCGGTCGTCCGCAGCCCGTCGACGGCGCGCGCGAACTCCTCGGCACGGCGCCGTGACGAGAGGTGGTCGGCCATCGTACGAATCCTGTTCACAAGGGATCACCCGCCGGGGCCACCTGGCTGCGGCACCCGATCTGCCCCCTCAACGACGGAGACCGATAGGAGGTTACGCACGGTAAGGACATACCGGGACGACTTACTCGCGCGGCCATCAGCGCAGTCCTTCCGGGAGCAGCTTGGCGAGGTTGCGTACGGCCCGCAGCTGCAACTGCTTGACGGCACCCTCGGTGCGCTGGAGGATCGCCGCGGTCTCGGAGATCGACATGCCTTGCAGGAACCGGAGCACCAGGCAGTCCTGCTGCTCCTGGGCGAGCTCGCGCAGGCCGCCGAGCAGGACCTCGTTGGTCAGCCCGGCGATCACGTCGTCCTCGGGCCCGGCCTGCGCCAGGTCGTGGTCGCCCATGTCGTCGGTGGTGATCTCGAGGCGCTGACGACCCGACTTGTAGTGGTCGGCGACCAGGTTGCGCCCGATGGTCATCAGCCAGGCGCCGAAGTCGCGCCCCTGCCACTTGAACGACGCCATGCTGCGCAGGGCCCGGAAGAACGTCTCGCTGGTCAGGTCCTCGGCGAGCGCGTGCGACCCGACTCGGTAGTACAGGAACCGGTAGACCGAGCTCACGTAGTGGTCGTACAGCTGGCCGAACGCCTCGCTGTCGCCGGCTCGCGCCAGGTCGACGAGCGCGACGAGCCGCTCGGTCTCCGGGTCGGTCGACTCAGGTCGCTGCCCATTGTTTGACCGGCCGCCGGCTGAACCGACCGTGCTGGTCGTGCCTGCGCTGTCGGTCGTGAGCCACTGGCCGGTGGGTACGGAGGCGACCGAACCGTCGACACCGGCCACGGCGACCGCGGGCTCGAACAGCCCAGCGATCTCCAGGACCGCCCGGCGCAGCGCCACGAGCCCGGCGCCCCCGGTGTGGTCGACGTAATGCATCGCTCTCCCTCCCCGGCTTTCGCCGGGCTGCCTCCCAAGCAGACGTCACGATGGTAGGGCCTCAGGTGGACTTTGTGAACCCGTGAGTAACTTGCGGTTACCGTGTCTCTGGTCTCGTCCCATTCTTTCCTACTGGCGCCGGTTTACGCCACCGTATGGGCATGTTTGGTTACACCTCGTAACATTTTGTTTCAGCCGACGCGGCGCCGGATCGCCACCCCGGCCGCGACTGCGCCGACCAGCGCCCCTGCGGACCCGGCAGCGAACAGCCCAAGCCTGGCCGCTTTCCGGCCGGTGCGGTAGTCCCTGATGCGCCAGCCGGCCGCTCTCGCGTGCTCCCGCAGCTTCGGGTCGGGGTTGATCGCACACGGGTCGCCGACCAGCGACAGCAGGGGCAGGTCGTTGAACGAGTCGGAGTACGCCGACGAGCGGTCCAGGTCGATGCCTTCCCGAGCGGCCAGCGCCTTCACCGCCTCGGCCTTGGCCGGGCCGTGCAACAGGTCGCCGACGAGCCGGCCGGTGTAGACCCCGTCGTGATGCTCGGCCACGGTGCCCAACGCCCCGGTGAGGCCGAGGCGCGACACGATGATGCGGGCGATCTCGATCGGCGCCGCGGTGACCAGCCACACCCGCTGCCCTTGGTCGAGGTGCATCTGGGCGAGGGCGCGGGTGCCCGGCCAGATCCGGTGCGCCATCGCCTCGTCGAAGATCTCCTGTCCGACTGACTCGAGCTCCTCGACCCGGTGGCCGGCGATGAACGACAGCGCCTTCTCCCGGGCCGACGCGACATGCTCCGGGTCCTCGACGCCGACGATGCGGAAGTACGCCTGCTGCCACGCCGCGGCGGCGATGTCCCTGGTGGTGAAGAAGTGCCGCTTGTGCAGGCCCTTGGCGAGATGGAAGACCGACGCGCCTTGCATCACCGTGTTGTCGACGTCGAAGAAGGCAGCCGCTGTCGGGTCCGGAGGCGTACTCAGAGCGCTCTCGACCTCGGCTGCGGCAGCCGACGCCTCTCCGGCCAGCACCGACCGTGACCGCAGGTTGGTCGGCGGGATGTAGCGGTAGCGGCGAGGCATGCGGCGAGCCTATCCACGATTCGGCGAGCCGTGGCCGGGTCTGCGTCGGCCGTGCGGACAGCTGCCGCGCCACCGGCGGCGCCACCCCCGGTTGGCCCCTCGTGGTGATCTGCAAGACTCCCGGCGTGGAGCCTCCAGACGGCGCGACGGTGATCCGCCCCACCGTCGCCAACGTCGCCGACCTGCTGCGTGAGCAGGCGGGCGTGCGCGGCGACGCCAGCGCGGTGTCCGACGGCCGCCGCAGCCTCACCTGGTCCGAGCTCGACGCCGAGGCCGACCGGGTGGCGGCCGGCCTGGTCCAGCTCGGCCTGGTCGCCGGCTACCGCGTCGCGGTGTCGCTGACCAACCGGGTGGAGTTCGTGAGCTGTTACCTGGGGATCCTGCGCGCCGGCCTGGTCGCCGTACCCCTCAACCCCACGTCGCCCACCGGCGAGGTCGTGCGGGTCCTCGCCGACAGCGGGGCGCGGGTCGTGATCTGTGAGAGCGACACCGCCGCAGCGGTCCGTGGAGCGGTCGGCGGGCTGGCCGACGCGCTGGCGGGCGCCGACGAACAGCTGCGCGCGCGTACGGTCGTGCCGGCGGTCGTCGTCGTCGATGCCGCGACGGTTCCGGACGAGCAGGGCTACGACGCGCTGCTGGCCGCGGATCCGATGGCCGCGGTGGCCCCGCAGGACCCGCATGCGCTGGCCGTACTCCTCTACACCTCGGGCACCAGCGGACGCCCGCGGGCCGCCATGCTGTCCCACCTCGCGCTGCTGACCAACATCGAGCAGGCCGCTGCGACGACGACCGAGGCGATGGGGCCCGACGACGTCGTCCTCGGCGTACTCCCGCTGTTCCATGTCTACGGGCTGAACGGCGTGCTCGGTCAGGTGCTCAGGCAGGGCGCCCGGCTGCTCATCCAGGCCCGGTTCGACGCCGAGGGGACGCTGGCGCTGGTGCAGCGCGAGGGGGCCACCATCGTGCCGGTCGCCCCACCGGTGCTCGGCGCCTGGGCGGAGCTGTCCGACGTGGCCGGGCGGTTGACCTCGGTGCGACTCGTCGTGACCGGGGCCGGGCCGATGACGCCGGAGGACGTCCGCCGGTTCGAGACCGCCGCCGGTGTGCAGGTGCACCAGGGCTACGGCCTCACCGAAGCGGCCCCCGCCGTGACGTCGACTCTGATGTCGACCGAGCCGAAGCCGGGGTCGGTCGGCAAGGCACTGCCCGGCGTCGAGCTGCGCGTCCTCGACGAGGGCCATGAGGTGGAGGGCGCGGACGCCGGCGAGGTATGGGTTCGTGGCGGCAACCTGTTCGACGGGTACTGGCCCGATGCCGGCGAGGGTCCTGACGCCGACGGCTGGTACGCCACCGGAGACGTGGGATACCTCGACGCCGACGGCGACCTGTTCCTGGTCGACCGGTTGAAGGAGATCGTGATCGTGTCCGGCTTCAACGTGTACCCCTCGGAGATCGAGGACGTACTCGCCGAGGTCGACGGCGTGGTCGAGGCCGCGGTCATCGGTGTGCCCGACCCCGAGACCGGCGAGGCGGTCGTGGCGTACGTCGTCACGGAGCCGCACCAGGGGCTGGACGACGCGCGGGTGGCCGAGCAGGTCCGGGCGCACTGTGACCGTCGGCTGGCCAGGTTCAAGCAGCCGCGGGACCTGCACGTCGTCACCGAGCTCCCGCGGTCGGTCACCGGCAAGGTCGCGAAGGGCCGCCTCCGGGCGACCGAGCAGCGGCGCGCGATGGGGTTGGCGTGACGGCCGAGGCCCGCGTCGTCCTCTACTCCCGTCCCGGCTGCCATCTCTGCGACGACGCCCAGGTGGTGATCGAGCGGGTGTGCGCCGAGCTCGGCGTCGGCTGGCAGGAGGTCGACATCACCGCCGACGAGCACCTGCACGCTCAGTACTGGGAGCAGATCCCGGTGATCCTGGTCGACGGCGCCCCGCACGACTTCTGGCGGGTCGACCCAACCCGGCTGCGGGCCGCGCTCACCCGCTGACCTGCGCGTTGCTCGCGACCAAGTGAACGAAATGGCGGTCAGCAGACGCGCTGGTGGCAGCAATTTCGTTCACTTCGAGCCGTCGGCATCAGTGGACCCGTGCAGTCTGCGGCCTCAGGCCTCCAGGAGCCCGCGGCCGAGCCAGTCGTCGCCGTCGCGTACACCGGGCAGGACGAAGAAGAAGCCTCCGCCGAACGGCAGCGTGTACTCCTCCAACAGCTCGCCCTTCATCCGCTCTTGCACCGACAGGAACGTCGACAGGCTGCGTTGGTACGACACGAACGCGAGCCCCTCGTCGAGCATCCCGGCGCGGTCGGATCCGTTGGCGAAGTTGAAACCCTTGCGGAGCATCCGCTGGTGCTCGGTCGACTTGGTTCGGGGACGAGCCAACCGGATGTGGGCGTCGGCCGGAGTCGTCGTGCTGTCGGGGTCGCGAGCGAAGTCCGGTGCGTCGGCCTCGTCATCCCCGCCGAGTGGCGCGCCGCTGTCCTTGCGGCGGCCGATGATCTGCTCCTGCCGCTCCAGGGCGACCCGGTCCCAGCGCTCCACCAGAAGCCGGATCAGCCGCACTACCTGGTAGCTGCCGTTCGCCGTCCAGGCGGGCTCGGCGCCGGCGTCGCTGTCGTCATCGAGCCAGACAAAGCGGTTCATCTCGGCGGTGTCTCGTGGGGCGAGGTTGGCGGTGCCGTCCTTGAAGCCGAGCAGGTTGCGGTTGTCGGTGCGGCCGGCCCGCTCCGCGGTGTCCTGCCGGGCAAAGCCGTCGAGCGTCCAACGCAGGGCCAGCCCTTCGCGGGTGGACCGGGCCAGCTGGCGCAGCGCGTGATGCAGTAGGTCTGGTCGGTCTGCGGCGACCTGGACGAGCAGGTCGGCATGCGTCCAGGCCGGGTCGAGGCGGTCGTTGGCGAGGAACGGCATCTCGACCAGCTCGGCCGGCACCCGGTCGGCGAGTCCATACCGGTCGTCGAACAGCGACGCGCCGACGGACACCGTCACCGACGTCCCACGGGTCTCGGCCGGCTCGACGACTCCGGTGTCTCGAGGCGGGAGTCGAGAGTCGGACGCGTCGTACCCCTCGCCGTCGACGAGCCGGGCAGCCTCGACGGTCAGGGCGCGGAGCGTGTCGGCGAGCTCGCCGCGGTCGGCGGCGACGACCTGGAACGCAGCGAGCGCCACGAACGAGCGGGTGCCCTCGGCGACCCCCGGCTGGGTGCGTCCATGGAACCCGCGCGGACGGTGCCGACGGTCCGGCGAGCCGTCGGATCCGGCTGCGAGACCGACCCCGAGCCCAGCTGCGGCCCCGGCTCCGACCGCGCCACCGATCAGCGTGCGACGTCTCATCGGATCAGGTCGACAGCCCGAGCGTGCCGGGAACGGTCGCGAGCTGCTCGGCGAGTGCCGCGAACTCTGCCTGCAGCGTGGCCCGCTGAGGAGCGGCGAGTGTGTCGTACGACTTCCACCCAGAGCCCGATCGGTACGGCTCGAGCGCGGCGTCGATGTCGGCGAAGTGGGCGTCGATGTTGGCGACCAGGTCGGCGTCGGCCTGGGTGGTCGCCGGGCGCAGCGTCTCGTACACCTGCTTGGCTCCCTCGACGTTGGCAGCGATGTCCCACAGGTCGGTGTGGGAGTAGCGGTCCTCCTCGCCGGTGATCTTCCCCTCGCTGACCTCCTCGACCAGCTCGGCCGAGCCGAGTGCTACGGCTCCGGGCGGAATCTCCAGCGACCCGATCTCCTGGTCGAGCCGCTTCAGGTCTGCGTCGAGCCGGTCGGCGAAGCCGGCGGCGGCCCGCACGTCACCCTTCTCCCACAGCAGGTGCTCGATCCGGTGCCAGCCGGTGAAATCGGGGTCGTCAACGCCGGCGAAGTCGTCCACGCGGGCGTCTACTGCACCGTCCACGTCCTCGATCAGACCGGCGATGGGCTCGATGGTCTCCCAGTGCCAGCGACTCGGGGCGTACAGGGCCTTGGCCCGCTCGACGTCGCCGGCCCGGACCGCGTCGGTGAACTTCGTGGTGGCCGCGACCAGGGCGTCGACCTCGTCGTTGACGTACGACGTGTACTCGGTGACCGCCTTGCGCACCAGCGGGTCGTCGCTCGTCTGGCCGAGGTCGGCGTCAGCCAGGCTGCCCGAGCCGGAACCGCTGCCCGAGCCAGAGCCAGAGCCAGAGCCAGAGCCGTCCACGGTGTCCGAGCCGTCGTCGGCGCACGCGGTCAACCCGAGGGCGAGCACGGTGGCGAGGGTGAGCGACCCGCCACGGGGCCAGAAGCGGCGGGAGCTGCGGCGTCGGGACATCGGCGGGACCTCTCACGGCTAGGTTAGGTTAGGCGAGCCTAAGGTACTCCGAGGTCGGGTCGGAACGTCAATCGTGAGGTGGCTCACCCGGGCCTGTCTCACGGCTCGCATCGATTTTGTTCTCACGTTCACAAACTCCTAGAGTGGGTTCACCGCCACCTCGTAGGCCCGATCGCCGAGTCCGTCCCGGTGTGCGGTGCCAGGAGCACAGTGACGTCTTCGACCCCATCGCGCAGCCGGCGTAACGGCGCCCGGGAGGACCGCGTCGAGCGCGGCATCCCCGAGGCGACGGTCGCCCGGCTGCCGCTCTACCTGCGCACGCTCACGGCGCTGTCGGAGCGGGGGATCGCGACGGCGTCAAGTGAGGACCTCGCGACGTCGGCGGGCGTCAACTCCGCCAAGCTGCGCAAGGACCTGTCCTACCTCGGGTCGTACGGCACCAGGGGCGTCGGATACGACGTCGAGTACCTCCGCTACCAGATCGCCCGCGAGATCGGCCTGACCCAAGACTGGCCGGTCGTGATCGTCGGGATCGGCAACCTCGGTCACGCGCTGGCCAACTACTCGGGCTTCGCGTCCCGCGGGTTCCGGGTCGTGTCGCTCGTCGACACCGACCCGAAGCGGGTGGGCGAGACCGTCGGCGACCTGCAGATCGAGGCGTACGCCACACTGCAGCAGATCATCGACGAGCACCGCGTCGCCATCGGCGTCATCGCCACCCCGGCCGGAGCCGCCCAGCAGGTGTGTGACGACCTGGTCGCGGCGGGCGTCACCAGCATCCTCAACTTCGCCGCCGCGGTGCTGTCAGTCCCCGACGGCGTCGACGTCCGCAAGGTCGACCTGTCCATCGAGCTGCAGATCCTCGCCTACCACGAGCAGCGCAAGGCACTGGCCGCCGGTGGCGCGGCCGCCGCTGCACTCGAGGACGGCGTCGAGGCGCTGGAGGTGGACACCGCGTGAGCGTTCTCGTCGTGGGTGTGTCCCATCGCTCGGCACCGGTGTCGGTGCTGGAGCGGGTTGCGCTCGACGCCGACGGCATCACGAAGCTGGTGTCCGACGTCAGCGAGTGTGCGTACGTCAGTGAGGTGGCCGTGATCTCGACCTGCAACCGGGTCGAGGTCTACGCGGAGGTCGACCGCTTCCACGGCAGCGTCGAGGCGCTGTCGGAGTCGCTCGCGGCGCGCGCCGGTGAGTCGCGGCTCGAGGTCACACCCCACCTGTACGTCCACTACGACGAAGGTGCGGTCGCGCACCTGTACGCCGTCGCCGCCGGCCTCGACTCGATGGTCGTCGGCGAGGCGCAGATCCTCGGCCAGGTGCGCGAGGCGCTGCGCCGGGGCCAGGACAGCGGCTCGCTGTCGAGCGCCCTCAACGTGGTGTTCCAGCAGGCGTTGCGCGTTGGCAAGCGGGCTCATGCCGAGACCGATATCGACCGCGCCGGGCAGTCGCTGGTGTCGGTCGCCCTCGACCAGGTGGAGGGTGACGTCACCGGCCGCCGCGTCCTCGTGGTCGGAGCCGGGTCGATGGCCGGTCTCGCGGCGGCAACGTCCGTACGGCGGGGCGCCGGGCGGGTCGTGGTCGCCAACCGCACACCGGAGCGCGGCGCACGGCTCGCGGGCGCGTCCGGCGGCGTCGCGGTGCCGCTGACCGCCCTGCCCACCGAGATCGCTGCAGCCGACGTCGTGATCAGCTGCACCGGTTCCACCCACCTCATGGTCCATCGCGAGGCGCTCGCCCTGCGCGACCCCGACCACCCGCTCACCGTCGTCGACCTGGCGCTGCCGCACGACGTCGACCCGGAAGTCGCCGAGCTGCCGAATGTCCACCTGGTGTCGCTCGCCGACCTGGCCGAGCGGCTGAGCTCGGACGAGGGTGCGGTCGACGTCGAGGCCGTACGCCAGATCGTCGCCGACGAAGTCGTGGCGTACGCCGCCGCGCGGCGGGCGGCGCAGGTGACGCCGACCGTGGTCGCGCTGCGCAGCCTCGCCACCAACGTGGTGGACGCCGAGCTGCAACGACTGACCGGCCGGCTGCCCGAGCTCGACCCGGTCACCCGCTCCGAGGTCGAGCAGACCGTCCGCCGGGTCGCCGACAAGCTGCTGCACTCACCGACGGTGCGGATCAAGGAGCTGGCCAGCAAGCCGTCGGCCGTGTCGTACGCCGATGCGCTGGCCGAGCTGTTCGCGCTCGACCCGGACGCGGTCAACGCCGTCACCCGTATCGACGCACCGACCCAGGCGACCGGGGAGGGCGAGTGACCCAGCAGTCCACCGGCGTCCCGCTGCGCGTCGGCACCCGGGCCAGTAGGCTGGCGACGGCCCAGTCGCAGCTGGTCGCCGACCAGCTCACCGCCGCCACCGGGCGTCCGGCCGAGCTGGTCGAGATCACCACGACCGGCGACGTCGACACGCGGCCGCTCACCGAGTTCGGGGGCGTGGGCGTGTTCGTCGGCGCCCTGCGTGACGCACTGCTGGCGGGCCGCGTCGACATCGCGGTGCATTCGCTGAAAGACCTGCCCACCGGCGCCGCCGACGGTCTCACCCTGGCGGCGGTGCCGACCCGGGCCGACGCCCGCGACGTCCTGGTGGCCCGCGACGGCCTCACCCTCGGCGAGCTGCCGGTGGGATCGCGGGTAGGCACCGGCTCACCGCGCCGGGCCGCCCAGCTGCACGCGCTCGGCCTCGGGCTCGACGTGGTGCCGGTGCGCGGCAACGTCGACACCCGCATCGGGCGCGTCACGTCCGGCGAGGTGGACGGCGTCGTGCTGGCCCGCGCCGGGCTCAGCCGGCTCGGCCGGCTGGACGAGATCACCGAGAACCTCGACCCGTTGCAGATGCTCCCGGCTCCCGGCCAGGGTGCGCTCGCCGTCGAGTGCCGCCGCGACGACGTCGACCTGGCCGCGTTGCTCCGTACCGCGCTCGACGACCCGGCGTCGCGAGCAGCGGTCAGCGCCGAGCGCAGCCTCCTCGAAACCCTCGAGGCCGGGTGTTCAGCACCGGTCGGCGCACTCGCCGAAGTTGCATTAGGGGACCAAGGCGAGGAAATCTGGCTCCGTGCCGTCGTCGCAGCAGTCGACGGGACGCAGCTGATCAGGATGTCCACGACAGGTGTGGTGACCCACGCAGCAGACCTCGGCCGCAGCCTGGCCAAGGAGATGCTCGCCGAAGGTGCCGCCGCCCTTGTCGGGGAGCGAGTGCCATGACCGCCCCACGGCCAGCCAGAAAGAAGAAGAGCGTAGTGACGAGCAGGACCACGACCACCACGTCGAGCACGTCGACCCGCAAGAGCCGGGCGTCGGTGCAGAGCGCGCACGCCCGCAAGACGACCTCCGCGAAGACCACCACGACGTCATCGGCGCGGACCACGGCGTCGACGACTCGCAAGCCGGCCACGGCGAAGAAGGGGCCGGCGGCCAAACCGGCCAGGCCGTTGGGATTCGTCTCGTTCGTCGGCACGGGTCCCGGCGACCCCGACCTGCTCACGCTGCGGGCACTGGAGGTCATCCGGGACGCCGACGTGGTCGTGACCGAGTCCGCCGCGCATGCCGACCTGCTGCGCACTGTGCGGCCCGACTTCACCGGCGAGGTGGTCGACGGCGGGTTCGGTGAGGACGGCCAGCCGCTGACCCACGCCTCTCGCGGCAAGGTCGTCGTACGCGCCGCGAAGGGTGCCGCCCATGTCGTACGCCTGCTCACCGGCGACCCGTGGCTGTACGCCACCGGGCCGGAGGAGGCCCAGGCGTGTGTCAAGGCGGGCGTCGGCTTCGAGATCGTGCCGGGCGTCTCGGCGGTCACCGGTGTCGCCGCGTACGCCGGCGTTCCGCTGACCACGCGCACCCGGCGTGAGGTGGCCGTCGTCAACGTCGCGGAGAGCAAGATCGACTGGTCGCGCTATGGCAGCGACCAGACCCTGGTGCTGCTGTCGGCGGTCGGGTCGATCCGCGAGGTCGCCGAGCACCTGGTGCTGGCCGGCCGGTCTCCGGAGACGCCGGTGGCGATGACGAGCGTCGGCACGACCACGTCGCAGCACACGGTGGTGTCGACGCTCGCGGGCATCGCCGCGGACGCCAGGGCAGCCAAGGTGAAGCCGCCGGCGGTCACCGTGGTCGGCGATGTCGTCGACCTGCGGGCGACGCTGTCGTGGTTCGAGACCAAGCCGCTGTTCGGCTGGCGGGTGCTGGTGCCGCGCACCAAGGAGCAGGCCGCGTCGTTGTCGATCCGGCTCCGCGAGCACGGTGGCGTGCCGGAGGAGGTTCCGACCATCTCGGTCGAGCCGCCGCGCAACCCGCAGCAGATGGACAAGGCGATCCGCGGACTGGTTGAGGGCCGGTACGAATGGATCGCGTTCACGTCCGTCAACGCGGTCAAGGCGGTGCGCGAGAAGTTCGACGAGTACGGTCTCGACGCTCGCGCGTTCAGCGGTCTGAAGATCGCGGCGGTCGGCGACAAGACCGCAGAAGCCGTTGCAGCGTGGGGGATCCGCGCCGACCTGGTGCCGTCCGGTGAGCAGTCCGCCCGCGGGCTGCTCGAGGAATGGCCGCCGTTCGACGAGGTCCTCGACCCGATCAACCGGGTGTTCCTGCCGCGTGCCGACATCGCCACCGAGACGCTGGTGGCCGGTCTGCACGAGCTCGGGTGGGAATGTGACGACGTCACCGCCTACCGCACGGTGCGCGCGGCCCCGCCGCCGGCGCCGACCCGCGAGGCGATCAAGACCGGCAAGTTCGACGCCGTCGTCTTCACGTCCTCGTCGACGGTGCGCAACCTGGTCGGCATCGCCGGCAAGCCGCATGCGTCGACGGTGATCGCGTGCATCGGTCCGGCGACGGTCAAGACCGCCGAGGAGCACGGCCTGCGGGTCGACGTGATGGCCCCGTCGCCGTCGATCGAGGACCTGACCGACGCGCTCGCCGAGTTCGGGGCGGCCCGTCGACTGTCGATGATCGACGCGGGCGAGCCGGTCACCCGGCCCTCGGAGCGTCGCAACGGCGCCCGCCGCAAGGCGACCTGAGCCGGAGAGGACCTCCCGACATGGGCTACCCCGCGCAGCGGCCGCGCCGCCTGCGTACGACTCCGGCGATGCGCCGGCTGGTCGCCGAGACGAGTGTCGAGCCGCGCCATCTGGTGCTGCCGATGTTCGTCCGCGAGGGTGCGTCCGAGCCGGTGCCGATCGTCAGCATGCCGGGCGTCGTCCAGCACACCAGCGACTCGTTGCGCAAGGCCGCGGTCGAGGCTGTGGCGGCCGGCGTCAGCGGGCTGATGCTGTACGGCGTGCCGCTGGCCAAGGATGCGACCGGCTCCGGTGGCGTCGACCCTGACGGCATCCTCAACGTCGCGCTCCGCGAGCTCGTCGCCGAGGTCGGCGATGCCACTGTGCTGATGGCCGACCTGTGCCTCGACGAGTTCACCGACCATGGGCACTGCGGCGTACTCACGCCCGACGGCCGGGTCGACAACGACGCGACGCTCGAGGTGTACGGCCGGATGGCCGTCGCGCAGGCCGAGGCGGGTGCGCACCTGCTCGGCCCGAGCGGCATGATGGACGGCCAGGTCGGGCACGTCCGGTCGGTGCTCGACGCCGCCGGCCACACCGACACCGGCATCTTCGCGTACGCAGCGAAGTACGCCTCGGCGTTCTACGGCCCGTTCCGGGAGGCGGTCGCCTCCTCGCTGGAGGGCGACCGGCGGACCTACCAGCAGGACCCGGCCAACGCCGTCGAGGCGGTCCGTGAGGCGCGCCTCGACGTCGAGGAGGGTGCTGACCTGGTGATGGTGAAGCCGGCGATGGGCTATCTCGACCTGGTCGCGGCGGTCCGGGCCAACGTCGACGTGCCGGTCGGTGCGTACAACATCTCCGGCGAGTACTCCATGGTGGAGGCCGCCGCCGCGAACGGCTGGATCAACCGCGAGGCCGCGATCGTGGAGGTGCTGACGTCAGTCCGGCGGGCCGGCGCGTCCGTGGTGCTGACCTACTGGGCCACCGAGGCCGCCCACCTGATCCGCTGACGCTGACCCCGACCCGATGAGTGTGACGACTTCGACAGACACGCCGGCGTGTCGCGTCGAAGTCGTCACACTCATCGGGAGGGGACGGGTCAGCAGGGCGGTCAGCAGAGGATGCCGAGGCAGAGCAGGTCGCTGAGCCCGAGTCGCCCGAGGACGTCCTTGAGCGAACCGCTGAGCAGGCTGGTCGCCTCCGCGACGGTCTTGCCGACCAGCTCGGCGCCGCACGCGTCGATCATCTTCTGGGTGACGCCGGTCTTGCCCTGCAGCTCCTTGGCGCAGAACGCGGTCGCCTCTGCGACGGTCTCGAGCTTCTCAACGACCTTCTTGACCGGCTCGGGAGCCTGGGGCGCCGGCGTCGCGGTCGAGCCGTCGTCGTTGGACCCGCCACTGCTGCCACCACCACCGGTGCTCGGCTCACTCGATCCGCCGCCGGTGCTCGGCTCGCTGGAACGGTTGTCGGGCTTGGTCGTGGCCGCGCCGCTCTTCTTACCGGTCTTGCTGGACTTGGCCTTGGCCGGCTTGGCCTTCGCGGCGGGCTTGGCGAGGGTCAGCGTGGTCGTGGTCGGGGTGCCGTTCGGCACCGGCGCGTAGTTGCCGCCGGCGTACGCCTTGGCGATCGAGAGCACCAGGTCGACATAGCTCTGGCTGTGGTTGTAACGCAGCACCGCGGCGCGCTGGCCGGCCTCGGTGGACAGGTCGCCGGCACCTGCACACAGGTAGACCGCCGTCGCCGTCGCCGCGTCGTCGATGTCTTGCGGGTCCTTCTTGCCGTCGAGGTCGGAGTCGACGCCGACCAGCCTCCAGGTGCCCGGGATGAACTGCATCGGGCCGACCGCGCGGTCGTACGAGACGTCGCGGTCGAACGCGCCGCCGTCGGTGTCGGTGATCCGGGCGAGGTTGCCGGCGCCGGTCAGGGGTACGCCGTAGATACCGGGCACCGCCCGGCCGTCCTCGTTCAGCGCGTTGCCGGCGTAGCGGCCGTGGTCGGACTCGACCCGGCCGATCGCGGCGACCAGCGACCAGTCGAGGTGGCAGGCCGGGTCGGCCTGGTTGAGGATGTCGGCGGCCCGCTGGTAGGCGAGCAGGGCGGAGGTGGGGATGCCGTTGCCGGCGACGGCCGGACCAGCAGCCGAACCGCGGGAGCCGTCGAACGGCGTGTACGCGAGGCTGGTCGCCGACCCGGGCTTGCCGGTGCCCTCCGGCAGCGCGACGCTGGCGGGCTCGTCGAAGATCTCGGCCGGCACGGTCGGCACGCCGGGAGCGCCCGAGTCCTGCTCGGTCTCGGGGGTCCGGTCGGAGGCGGCGTTGGCGGACCACGCTCCGGACAGCAGTACGAGCGGCAGCAGCGCCGTCGCCTTTCGCCAGCGCGGCGTGCGCCGTCGGCGTCCCTGTCCCATCTACGTTCCCTCCGGTTACTCCACGTGTCCGTTTCGCACGGTTCATCCCTCGTGCCTGGTCAACGACACTCAGGAAACGAGGTTACGCGAGGGTCATGACGCGGTCTATCCGGATGTGACCCATCTTGCACACCGAGTGTCACAGACGTTTACAGACGCCGCGTAGGCCACCGTGACCCCGGGTGGAGCCAGCCGGCCGTGCAGGCGACAATGGCTCGGTGATGCCGTACCCCGCCGACGCGCCGCACTCCCAGCAGCTGTTCGACCGCGCTCGCGCGGTGACGCCGGGTGGGGTCAACTCACCGGTTCGCGCGTTCGGTGCGGTCGGCGGCACACCGCGCTTCATCGCGTCGGCGCGCGGCCCGTTCCTGGTCGACGCCGACGGTCGGGAGTACGTCGACCTGGTCTGCTCGTGGGGACCGATGCTGCTCGGGCACGCACACCCCGACGTGGTCGCCGCGGTGCGGAGCGCGGTCGGCGCCGGCACGTCGTACGGCGCGCCCACCCGGCCCGAGGTCGAGCTGGCCGAGGAGATCGTCGACCGTACGCCGGTCGACTCGGTCCGGTTGGTGTCCTCCGGCACCGAGGCGACGATGTCGGCCATCCGGCTGGCCCGTGGGGTCACCGGCCGCGACCTCGTGGTGAAGTTCGCCGGCTGCTACCACGGGCACGTCGACTCCCTGCTCGCGGCGGCCGGGTCCGGAGTGGTCACGTTCGGGCTGCCCGGTACCCCGGGGGTGCCCGCGGCGGCGACGGCGGCCACCCTGGTCCTCCCGTACAACGACCGGGCCGCGGTCTCCGCCGCGTTCGCCGAGCACGGCGACCGGATCGCCTGCCTGATCACCGAGGCCGCGCCAGGCAACATGGGCGTGGTCACCCCGGAGGCCGGGTTCAACCGGTTCCTCGCCGAGACCTGCGCCGCACACGGCGTACTGATGGTCAGCGACGAGGTGATGACCGGGTTCCGGGTCAGCCGCAGCGGCTACCACGGCCTCGACGGTGACGGCTGGCGGCCCGACCTGATGACGTTCGGCAAGGTGATGGGCGGCGGCTTCCCGGCCGCGGCGTTCGGCGGCCGTACCGAACTGATGGCGCAGCTGGCGCCCGACGGACCGGTCTACCAGGCGGGCACGTTGTCGGGGAACCCGGTCGCCGTCACCGCCGGCCTCACCACGCTTCGGCTGGCGACCGCCGACGTCTACCGCCGGGTCGACTCCGCCGCCGCACAGGTCCAGCAGCTGGTCGGGAAGGCGCTCACCGAGGCCGCGGTTCCGCATGTCGTGCAGGCCGCCGGGAACCTCTTCAGTGTCTTCTTCGTAAAGGACGGAGACGAGGCAGCCACGTCCGTACGCGACTTCGACGGCGCGCAACGGCAGGCCCAGCACCGCTTCCGGGCGTTCTTCCACGCGATGCTGGCGCACGGTGTCTACCTGCCGCCGAGCGCGTTCGAGGCGTGGTTCGTCAGCGCTGCACACGACGACGCTGCGCTCGACCGCATCGCCGAGGCGGTCCCGCACGCCGCCGCGGCCGCCGCCGCCGCTCGACCCGACGACGAGGGACCTGGATGAGCACGCACGACGACCGACCCGCCGGCCCGGCGACGAACGGGCGCGCGACCGTCGTCCACCTGCTGAGGCACGGTGAGGTGCACAACCCCGACGGGGTCCTCTACGGGCGGCTGCCCGACTACCACCTGTCCGAGCTGGGCAAGGTGATGGCCGAACGGGTCGCCGAGACCGTGCGCGACCGCGACATCACCCACCTGGTGGCGTCGCCGCTGGACCGGGCGCAGGAGACGGCGCGGCCGAGCGGCGAGGCGCTCGGTCTGGACATCGTCACGGACCGCCGGGTGATCGAGGCCGGCAACTACTTCGAGGGCAAGGCGTTCGGTGTCGGTGACGGCGCGCTGCGCCGGCCGGCGTCGTGGTGGCACCTGCGCAACCCGTGGCGGCCGTCGTGGGGTGAGCCGTATCGGCAGATCGTGCCGCGGATGCTGGCGGCGATGAGCGACGCGCGCGACGCCGCCCGAGGTCACGAGGCGCTCGTCGTCTCCCACCAGCTGCCGATCTGGATCGTGCGGTCGGCGGTCGAGGGTCGCGCCTTCCTGCACGACCCGCGGCGGCGGCAGTGCAGCCTGGCCAGCCTTACGTCGTTCACCTACATCGCCGACGAGATCGTCTCCGTCGCGTACTCGGAGCCGGCCGCCGACCTGCTCCCGGTCCGCGGCAAGTCGTTCAGCGCGGGAGCCTGACCAGCCATGTCAGGCCGAGCCCTCGCCGCGGTCGCGGCGGTCACGCTGGTGGCCACCGCGGGCGCTGGGTCGGTCACCGGGTGCAGCCAGACCCGGGGCGGCGCCGAGGGGTTCGTGTCCGGCGCGGGTACGGTCCAGATCGTGCCGGCCGGAGACCGGAAGGCCGCGCCGCAGATCAGCGGGACGTCGCTCGACGACGAGCCGGTCGCGCTGTCCGACTTCGCCGGGCAGGTGGTCGTGCTCAACGTCTGGGGCTCGTGGTGCGGCCCGTGCCGATCCGAGGCCCCGGAGCTGAAGGCCGCCGCGGCGGAGCTGGCCGGTGACGGCGTGCAGTTCATCGGCATCAACGTCAAGGACCACGGTCAGCAGGACCGGGCGCGGGCGTTCGAGCGCCGGTACGAGATCGCCTACCCCAGCATCTACGACCCGGACAGCTCCACCCTGCTCGGCCTCGAGCCGCGCGCGGTGAGTATCCCCAGCACGATCGTGGTCGACGGCGACGGACGGGTCGCCGCGTTGGTGTCGGGCGAGGTGACCCGGTCGACCCTGGTCGGCATCGTCGAGGACGTACGGGGTGGCGCCGCATGACCGACTGGCTGCACGAGTCCGTCACCGACGGCACGCTCCTGCTGGCGGTGCCGATCGCCCTGCTCGCCGGGTTGGTGTCGTTCCTGTCGCCCTGCGTGCTGCCGCTGCTCCCGGGCTACGTGTCTTACATGACCGGGCTGTCCGGTGCCGACCTGCAGGCTCAGCAGTCCGCCCGGGCGCGGGGCCGGATGCTGCTCGGGTCGGTGCTGTTCGTGCTCGGGTTCAGCGCGGTGTTCGTGTCGTACGGCGCGCTGTTCGGGGCACTCGGCGACCTGCTCCTCGAGCACCAGCAGACGATCACCCGCATCTTGGGCGGCGTCACGATCGTGCTCGGGATCGCGTTCCTCGGCATGGTGCCGTTGCTGCAGCGGGACGTGCGCTTCCACCGGGTGCCCGCGGTCGGCGTGGCCGCGGCGCCGATGCTCGGCGTGCTGTTCGGCGTGGGTTGGACTCCGTGCATCGGCCCCACCCTCGGGGCCGTGCTCACGCTCAGCGCCAACGAGGCGTCCGCCGGTCGCGGTGCGTTCCTCACGTTCGTCTACTGCCTCGGCCTGGGCCTGCCGTTCGTCCTTGCTGCGTTGGCGTTCCGCAAGATGCTCGGTGCCGTCGGCGTCGTGCGCCGCCATCAGCAGTGGGTGACCCGGGTCGGCGGGGTCATGCTGATCGCCGTCGGCGTGCTGCTGGTCACCGGCTGGTGGGACCGGCTGGTCGCGGAGATGCTCGGGTGGACGACCAACTTCTCGACGGTGGTGTGATGGACAAGCAGGCCGGGGCGTCCGCGCTGTCGCCGCTCGAGCTCGGTCGCTGGGCCTGGCGTCGGCTGACGTCGATGCGCACCGCGCTGATCCTGCTCTTCCTGCTGGCGATGGCGGCGATCCCGGGCTCGCTGATCCCGCAGCAGGCGGTGAGCCCGAGTGAGGTGTTCGCCTTCCGCGAGGCCAACCCGACGCTCGGGGAGTGGTACGACCGGCTGGGCCTGTTCACCGTCTACACCTCGGTGTGGTTCGGCGCGGTCTACGTACTCCTGATGCTGTCGCTCGTCGGCTGCATCATCCCGCGCACCCGGCAGTACTGGCGCAGCTTCCGGGCACAGCCGCCGCCGGCGCCGCGCAACCTCGCCCGGCTGCCGGAGCACCGTACGTGGAGCTCGGCCGCTGCCGTCGACGATCTCGCCGCCGATGCCGAGCGGGCGCTGCGTCGGTCCCGGTTCCGGGTACGTCGCTATGCCGACGACTCGGGTCGGGTCGTGCTCGCCGCGGAGCGCGGTCGCTACCGGGAGGCCGGCAACCTGGTGTTCCACCTGTCGGTGCTCGTCGTCCTCGCCGGGGTGGCGTACGGCGCCCTGTTCGGCTTCAAGGGCGGTGCCTACCTCGCCGAGGGGCAGGGGTTCTCCAACACCCTCACGCAGTACGACGAGTTCAAGCCGGGCGCGCTGTACGACATCGACGACCTGGTGCCGTTCTCGCTCACCCTCGAGCAGTTCGAGGCGACCTACGAGATGGGTGACGAGCAGCGCGGCGCCGCCCGGTCGTTCGACGCCACGCTCAACTACCTGACCGAGCCGGGGGCGGAGCCGCGGAGCAAGGCACTCGCCGTCAACCAGCCGCTGGAGATCGGCGGCACGTCGGTCTTCCTGGTGGGCAACGGATATGCGCCCGAGGTCACGGTGCGGGACGGCAACGGGGACGTGGCGTTCAGCGGGCCGGTGCCGTTCTTGCCGCAGGACTCGTCCAACACGTCGTTCGGCGTGGTGAAGGTGCCCGACGCGCAGCCGACCCAGATCGGCTTCGAGGGTTTCTTCCTGCCGACGTTCGCGATCACGCCCGAGCGTGGCCCGCACTCGACGTTCCCCGACGCGTTGCGGCCGGCGCTCGTGCTCACCGGGTTCACCGGCGACCTCGGCATGGACGACGGCCGGCCGCAGTCGGTCTACGTACTCGACAAGGACGGGCTGACGCAGCTGGAGGAGGACGGTGAGCCGTTCCGGCTGCTGCTGGAGCCCGGGCAGACCAAGCAACTCCCTGGCGGTGCGGGGTCGGTTACGTTCGCCGGCCTGAACCGCGCCGTGCAGCTGCAGGTCAGCCACACCCCCGGCAAGACCGTCGCGCTGGCCGGTGTGCTGCTCGGCCTGGCCGGCATGGTCACGTCGCTTTACATCAGGCCGCGGCGCACCTGGGTCCGGGTGGCCGGGGCCGGACCGGACGGGCGTACCGTGGTCGAGGCGGCCGGCCTCGACCGGGTGTCCGGGGGTGACCTCGCGTCCGGTCTCGACGACCTAGTGGCGGCGATCGGTAGGCCCGCGAAGGATCAGCCCGAGCAGGAGGAGTCGTCGTGACCATGACCGAGTGGGGCTCGCTGTCCAACCTCGCGTTCGCGTCGGCGACCGTGGTGTACGTGCTGGCGCTGGTCGCCCATGTGGCTGAGTGGGCGTTCGCCCGGCAGGTCGAACCGCCGGTCGAGCGCCGGCGTGAGCTGGTCGGCGCCGGGGCAGCAGTGCCGCCGTCGCCGGACGTCACGGCGCCCCCGGCCGAGCCGCGTTTCGAGGTGGTCGGCCGGATCGGCCTCTCGCTGACCGGCCTGGCGTTCGTCATCCACCTAGTCGGCGTGGTGGCCCGCGCGGCTGCGGCCGAGCGGGTCCCGTGGGGCAACATGTTCGAGTTCAACACCACCGGCGCGCTGGCGGTGACCGGTGCCTACCTGGTCGCGGTCCGGCTGTTCAAGCTGCGCTGGCTCGGCCTGCTGGTGACGGCCTTCGTGGCCGTCGTACTCGCGGCCTCGATGCTGGTCCCGGCCCTGTACGTCGCGCCCGGACCGCTGGTGCCTGCGCTGCACTCGTACTGGCTCGTCATCCACGTCGCCGCGGCGGCGGTCGCGGGTGGTGCATTCGCCGTCGGTGCCTTCGTCTCGGTGCTCTACCTGGTCCGGGAGCGGGCCGAGCGGGGCGGCGCCCTCGGCGGTGTGGTGGGCCGGATGCCGGCGGCGGCGTTCCTCGACCGGGTGGCGTTCCGGGTGCATGCGTTCGCGTTCCCGCTGTGGACGTTCGGCGTCTTGGTGGCGGGCCCGATCTGGGCGGAGCACGCCTGGGGCCGCTACTGGGGCTGGGATCCCAAGGAGGTCTGGGCGTTCATCACCTGGGTCGTCTACGCGGCGTACCTCCATGCCCGGGCGACCGCCGGCTGGCAGGGCCGGAAGGCGGCCTACCTGGCGTTGGCGGCGTTCCTGACCTTCCTGTTCAACTACGTCGGCATCAACCTGTTCGCCAGCGGTCTGCACTCCTACGGCGGCGTCGGCTGACGCTCCGTCAGTCGTCGGTGGGGTCGCGGGGCTGCCGGTAGTCGAGGCCGCGGAGGAAGTCGGGGTCGTCGTCGGGGGCGATGGTCCGGCGTTGCGGCCGTTGCGGCGGGCGGCCCCGTTGTGGCCGGCCGAGCACGAGCCACGCGATCGCGCCGACGAGCGGCACCATGATGATCAGCACAGCCCAGGCCCAGCGGGGGAGGCCGCGTACGCCATGGCGGGCCTGCAGCACCTGGATCAGGCAGTAGATCGCCAGCACCACGGGTACGACCACGAGCAGAGCTTTACCCATCTGACAAGAGTAGGTCGTGCCAGCAGAATGTCTGCATGCGATTGGTCACGATTAATGACGTCCGGGCGGCTGCCCGCAGGATCGACGGCCTGGTCACCCGGACGCCCCTGCTCTCGTGCCCCTGGGCCGACGACGCCCTGCCGTTGTGGGTGAAGGCCGAGTCGCTGCAACCGATCGGCGTCTTCAAGATCCGCGGAGCCAGCAACGCCGTCGCACTGCTCACCGACGAGCAGCGGGCCCGCGGGGTCGTGACGCACTCGTCCGGGAACCACGCCCGCGCGCTCGCCTGGGCCGGTCGGGCGGCCGGTGTCGCCGTCACGGTGGTGATGCCCGAAGCGGCGCCGGCCGTCAAGGTCGACGCGACCAGGGCCCTCGGCGCCGAGGTGATCATCGTCTCGCCGGCCGAGCGCGACTCGGCCGCCGAGCAGGTCGCTGCCGAGCGCGGCGCGGTGCTCGTGCCGCCGTACGACGACCCCGCGGTGATCGCCGGCCAGGGCACGCTCGGCCTGGAGATCGCCGAGGACCTGCCCGATGTCGCCGCCGTGCTCGTCCCGGTGAGCGGCGGCGGGCTCATCTCCGGTGTCGCGGTGGCGGTCAAGGCGCTGTGCCCCACCGCCCACGTGATTGCGGTCGAGCCCGAGCTGGCGGGCGACCTGGCCGAGAGCTTCTGGTCCGGGGAGCGGGTGACCTGGCCGGTCGAGCAGACGTACCGCACTATCGCCGACGGGCTGCGGGTCAGTCCGGTCGGTGAGCTGGCCTGGCAGCACATCCGGGAGTACGTCGACGACGTGGTGACCGTCTCGGAGGACGGTATCCGGGCGGCGATGCGCGAGCTGGCGCTGGGCTCCCGGCTGGTCGCCGAGCCGAGCGGCGCGACCGCGGTGGCGGGCTACTTGGAGCACCGCGAACGGCTGCCGGCCGGGCGTACGGTCGCTGTGCTGTCCGGCGGCAACGTCGACCCTGCCCTGATGGCCTCGGTGCTGGCCGGCTGACCTACGCTGATCTGCTGTGAAGCCGTTCCTGCTCTACACCACGGCCCGCCTCGTGCTGTTCGCCGTCTGCTGGTTGGCGGTCTGGCTGGTCGCGACGGTGTGGCTCGACCGGACCGTCGTGACGGCGCTGTGGACCGCGCTGATCGCGCTGGCGGTGTCGGCGGTGCTCGCGCTCGTACTCCTGCGTCGGCTCCGCGACGAGCTGGCGGCGTCGGTGGCGGCCCGAGCGGACCGCGTCCGCGAAGGATTCGAGTCCGCCCGCCGCAAGGAGGACGACGGCGATGGGTCCTGAGCCGCGATGTCAGGACGTCGACCGCGGCCGGCCCGAAACCCGTACCTGGGTCAACGAGGCGATCCGCAAGGTCGACGCCGACGCGAACCGCAGCGCCGACACCCACCTGCACGTGTTCCCACTGCCGGTCGAGTGGGGCGTCGACCTGTACCTCAAGGACGAGTCGGTGCACCCGACCGGCAGCCTGAAGCACCGGCTGGCGCGCTCGCTGTTCCTGTACGCGCTGTGCAACGGCTGGATCGGCGAGGGCACCACCGTGATCGAGGCGTCGTCGGGGTCGACCGCGGTCAGCGAGGCCTACTTCGCCCGATTGCTGGGCCTGCCGTTCGTCGCCGTGATGCCGCGCTCGACCAGCCGGGAGAAGGTCGAGCTGATCGAGTACTACGGCGCGCGCTGCCACCTGGTCGACGACCCGGCGACGATCTACGACGAGTCGCGCCGGCTGGCCGACGAGTCCGGCGGCCACTTCATGGACCAGTTCACCTACGCCGAGCGGGCGACGGACTGGCGGGGCAACAACAACATCGCGGAGTCCGTGTTCGAGCAGATGGCGCACGAGGCGCATCCGGTGCCCGCCTGGGTGGTCGTCGGAGCCGGCACCGGCGGCACCAGCGCGACGATCGGCCGGTACGTGCGCTTCCAACGGCTCGACACCCGGGTCTGCGTCGTCGACCCGGAGAACTCCGCGTTCTTCCCGTCCTGGATCTCCGGAGACGTGTCCGCCACCTCGGGTACGAGTTCGCGGATCGAGGGCATCGGCCGGCCGCGGGTGGAGCCCAGCTTCGTGCCGACGATCGTGGACCGGATGATCGCCGTACCCGATGCCGCCTCGATGGCGGCGATGCGGTGGGCGTCGACGCTGACCGGGCGGCTGGTGGGTGGCTCGACCGGCACGAACCTGTGGGGGGCGCTGCGGCTGGTCGCCGAGATGTGTGCGGCCGGACAGTCCGGCAGCGTGGTGACACTGCTGTGTGACGGCGGGGAGCGGTACGCCCACACCTACTACGACGACGCGTGGCTGGCCGCCGCCGGGCTCGACATCGGGCCGTACACGAAGACCCTGGAGCAGTTCGCCGCGACCGGCGAGTGGCACGAGCCGACCTGACTGGGCGGGCCTGGTCCAACCTCTTTTTCTGGTACGGGGGCGCCCCGTTCCAGACCTATTGGAACGGGGCGCCCCCGTACCAGAAAAGATCTGGAGCAATGTCACCCACTACGGGTCGTCGCGCCAATGGGACGGGTCGGCAGTGCTGTCAGGCGGCGATGACCAGGCCGGCCGTCAGGCCGACGGCGTACACCAGCTCACAGATCCCGGTCAGCTTGAGGGTGCGGACCAGTCCCGGCCCGGTGACGTCGTCGCGGACCGGCTGGGCGGCGAGGCCAGCCAGCGGCGCGGCGAGCAGACCGAGGAACGCCCACCGGGTCTGCGTCCACCCGATCCCGAACAGCACCAGGAATCCCACCGCCAGCAGCCCGAGGTAGAACACCCGGGTGTTCTGGTCGCCCATCACCACGGCCAGCGTCTGCTTGCCCGCCGCCTCGTCGGTGGGCGCGTCGCGCAGATTGTTCGCGACCAGGATCGCGCAGGCGAGCGCGCCGACCGCCACGCCGATCGGGACACTCATCCCGGTCACTGTCTCGGTCTGCACGTACGTCGTGCCGACGACGGCAACCAAGCCGAAGAACACGAACACGCTGACCTCGCCGAGGCCGCGGTAGCCGTACGGCGCCGACCCGCCGGTGTAGTACCAGGCGGCCAGCATCGCCACCGCGCCGACGGCGACCAGCCACCAGGCGGTCGTCGCCGCCAGGACCAGTCCACACAGCGCGGCCACGCCGAACGACGCGAACGCGGCGGCCTTCACCGCCGACGCCGCTGCGGCGCCCGACCCGACCAGCCGCTGCGGGCCGACCCGGTCGTCGTCCGTGCCGCGTAACCCGTCGGAGTAGTCGTTGGCGTAGTTGACCGCGACCTGCAGCGACAACGCCACGACCAGGGCCAGCAATGCCTTCCAGGCAACGAAACCGTCGGCGTAGTACGCCGCCCCGGAGCCAGCGACGACCGGGGAGATGGCCGCCGGAAGTGTGCGTGGGCGAGCGCCTTCGACCCAATGGGCAATGGTGGCCATGACGGGCAAGTCTGGCAGCGCTCGGTCGGCCGTCGGCGAGGAGGTCGAGTCGAACGGCACGGTGAGACGGCTCAGCGTGACACAGTGGTGTCGGTTGGTGACGTCGGGTGAAGGGACGGTCGGGTGCCGTCGGAGCTGCAGCGGGTCGCGCAGGGGCTGGTCGATTGCCTCGACCAGGTGCCCGGTGTGGTGGCGCACCTGCAGCGGACGGCAGGCTGGTGTCGGCAGCAGGCGGCCTGGCTGGCCGAGTCGGCACCCACCAGCCCGGACGCGCGGGCGGCGGCGCTGCAGCTCGATGCCGCGGCCCGTGCCTGCGAGGAGGCGGCGCATCAGGCCGCGCTGGCTCGGGCGAAGGGACATGGCTGGGCGCAGTCGATGGTCGACGGCACGCACCACGCCACCCTCCCAGCGCGTACCACCGGTAGCCGAAGGGCCGAGTCCGGCGACCGTCTGCCGTCGCGACCGCCCGGCTTCCCTCCCGTCGTGTGGGAGCGCATTGTCGATGGGATCAGGTTCAACCGGGAGGACGGCAAGAACTACGTCTTGAACGAGATCCGGCTGGTCACCGGGAAGATCATGGACTCCTACGTTCATCGAAGGGAGATCGTCGAGCGCAAGATGTCCCAGCTGGCGGCGATCAGTGACGAGACGGCGAAGGGGTACCTGAGCAGCATCGACCGCAAGTACTCCGCCGGTAAGATCATCGCTGACACCCCGCGGAACCGTTCGGTGTGCCCAAACCTGATCGGTAGGCCGACGATCGGTCTGGTCATCCTCAAGGTTCCGGTGCAGGACCGGCCGATCCCGGACTCCGTGCTGAACAGGGCGAATGAGCTGGATATCCAGATCCGCGACACCGAAGGCACCAGGTACACCGATGGCTGAGACGACGTACTGCCTCAAGTGGAACGCACGGCTACGTAAGCCGATCGACGTGGTCAGCGAGGACAAGGCGCGAGCCCGTGACGCCGCCGCCCGGGCCGGTAAGAACGTCGACTACTACACGATCGTGTTCGGTGACCCGCAGCTGCCGGACGCGTTCCTCGAGGTGGTGTGGGAGAACGACTTCCTCGCGGTGTGGTTCGTCGACGACGACGGCCGCCGGCTCATCGAGTTCGGTTTCCGCAAGGTCTCCGCCCAGCAGATGTTCCTCACCGAGATCGGCCGCTGGCAGTACCCCGCCGGAGCCAGAGCGGACTACCGCGACGCCGAGCTGATCGAAACCCTGTACTACGAGCAAGAAGGGATTGTGAGCCATCACCTCGACGACAGTCAGACCGGCAGGACCACCATCACCGACTACAAGGAGGTCGACGTCTCCGACCACTGGATCGACGTCCCCGCCTTCGACGACCTGACCTTCGAATGGATCCCGGAGTGGATCCGCGATTCTCCCCGGCCGAAGGGCTCCCGGTCACCGACATCGTGACCGTCGGCAGACGACATGGCTGAGACCACGTACTGCCACCTCTGGAACGCACGGCTGCGTAAGCCGATCGAGGTGATGAGCAAGGACAAGGTGCGTGCCCGCGACGCCGCCGCCCGGGTCGGAAGGAACGTCGACTACTACACCGTGGTGTTTCGGTGACCCGCAGCTGCCGGACGCGTTCCTCGAGGTGGTGTGGGAGAACGACCACCTCGGGATCTGTTTCGTCGACGACGATGGCCGGCGGCTGTTCGAGTTCAGCTTCCGCAAGGTCTCCGACCAGCAGTTGTTCCTCTCCACCTTGAAGCGCTGGCAGTACCCGGCCGGGGCCAAAGCGGACCCCCGCGACGCCGACCTGATCGAGACCATCTACTACCAGCAGGACGGGATCGTCAGTCACCACCTCGACGACAGTCACACTGGGAATACCACCGTCACCGACTACAAGGAGGTCGACGTCTCCGACCACTGGATCGACGTCCCCACCTTCGACGGCCTCTCGTACGAGTGGATCCCGTCGTGGATCCGCGACGCAAACCCACCCAAGGGCTCCCGGTCACCGACACCATGACGGCGCACTGACAAGTCGCCCGCGACCAGCACCTAGCCTTGTCGTCCGTGACGTCCCTCGACCCGCTCGCCGGCCCGCCGCACGCGGTGCATGCGGCGCTGGTCGACTGGGTACGAGCGGCGCAGCCGCTCCCGTTGGTCGTGCGTACGTCCGGGTCGACCGGCCGGCCGAAGGACGTCGTGCTCTCCCGCCGGGCCATGCTCGCCTCGGCGCGCGCGACGCTGGCCCGGATCGGCGGTCCCGGCCAGTGGCTGCTGGCGCTGCCGGCGCACTACGTCGCCGGCGCCCAGGTCCTGCTCCGCTCGGTCGTCGGAGGGACCGACCCGGTCGTCGCCGACGAGCACGAGACGTTCGTCGCGGCCGTCGACGCGATGACCGGCGGGGGTCGCCGCTACGTCTCGCTGGTGCCGACCCAGCTGGTCCGGCTGCTCGCGGACCCGGGGGCCAGGTCGGCGCTGACCGTCTTCGACGCCGTACTCCTGGGCGGGGCGGCCGCCAGCCCCGCGCTCCTCACCGACGCCCGGGCCGCCGGTGTCCGCGTCGTCACGACGTACGGCATGAGCGAGACCTGCGGCGGCTGCGTGTACGACGGCGTGCCGCTGGACGGCGTGGGCGTGCGGCTCGACAGCACCGGCCGGATCCACCTGCTCGGGCCGGTGCTGTTCGACGGCTACCGCGCCCAGCCCGAGCTGACCGCCGAGACGCTGGTCGACGGCCAGCTCCGCACGCCCGACCTCGGACGGCTGGACGACGACGGGCGACTCGTGGTGCTGGGCCGGGCCGACGAGGTGGTGGTTTCCGGCGGCGTCAACGTACCCCTGCCGGCCGTCGAGCAGCGGCTGCGCGAGCACCCGGCCGTCGGCGAGGCCGCGGTGCTCGGCGCCGACGACCAGGAGTGGGGGAGCCGGGTGGTCGCTTTCGTTGCAGTACGGGAAAAAGTAGGCCTCGATGCGTTGCGCGACTTCGTCTCGGTGACACTTCCTCGGGCGTGGGCGCCGCGCCAGCTGGTCGTCGTACCCACCCTGCCGATGCTCGAGTCGGGCAAGGTCGACCGGGCTGCGCTGCGGGCGATGCTGTGACCGAGATCGTCTACGCCACGGGGATGCGGACGCGGTTCCGCGGGATCACCGTGCGCGAGGGGATGCTCCTCGAGGGTGCTGCCGGTTGGGGCGAGTTCAGCCCGTTCTGGGACTACGACGGGCCGACCTCGCTGCCCTGGCTACGCGCCGCCATGGAGGCAGCCGATGTCGGCTGGCCGGACCCGGTCCGCGACCTGGTTCCGGTCAACTGCACCGTGCCGGCGGTAGGTCCCGGACGCGCGGCCGAGATCGTACGCGCGTCGGGTGGCTGCACGACCGCGAAGGTCAAGGTCGCCGAGCGCGGCCAACGCCTCGCCGACGACCTCGCCCGGGTCGAGGCGGTCCGCGATGCGATCGGCCGGGACGGGCGCGTCCGCATCGACGTCAACGGGGCCTGGACCGTCGACCAGGCAGTCGAGGCGGTGCGCGCGATGCGGTCGTTCGACCTGGAGTACGTCGAGCAGCCGTGCGCGACGGTGGAGGAGCTGGCCGAGGTGCGGCGCCGGATCGACGTACCCGTGGCCGCCGACGAGTCGATCCGGCGGGCCGACGACCCGCTGCGGGTGGTGGCGCTCGACGCGGCCGACATCGCGGTGCTGAAGGTGCAGCCGCTCGGCGGGGTACGGGCGTGCCTGCGGATCGCGGACCAGATCGGGCTGCCGGTCGTCGTGTCGAGTGCGTTGGAGTCGTCGGTCGGCATCGCGGCCGGGGTGGCGCTGGCGGCGGCGCTCCCCGAGCTGCCGTACGCCTGCGGGTTGGCCACGGTTTCGATGCTGGAGCAGGACGTGGTGGACGAACCGCTGCTCCCGATCGACGGGATGCTGCCCGTACGCCGCCCGGCGCCGGGCGCCGGGCTGGCCCGCGCCGACGTGATCACGCGGGCCCGGTGGGAGCAGCGTCTCGCCGCCGTACGCGCGCTGATCGGGCAGGATCGGGTGTCGTGAACCCATCGACGGCGTTGGCGCGGGTGCTGGTCGACGAGCTGGTGCGCGGCGGCGTGCGCGAGGTGGTGCTCGCGCCCGGGTCGCGATCGGCGCCGCTGGCGTTCGCGCTGCATTCCGCCGATCGGGACGGACGACTGCGGCTGCACGTACGGATCGACGAGCGCACCGCCGGGTTCCTCGCCCTCGGCCTGGCCAAGACGGGCGGTGCGCCCGCGGCGGTCGTGACGACCTCGGGTACGGCGGTCGGCAACCTGATGCCCGCGGTCATGGAGGCGTCGCACGCCGGCGTACCGCTGGTCGTGGTCAGCGCCGACCGGCCGGCCGAGCTGCGAGCGACGGGTGCGAACCAGACGACCGACCAGGTGCACCTCTTCGGCGGCTTCGTGCGGCTGTCCAGCGACGCGTTGCGCCCGACCCGGGAGCCCGGGCAGGTGCGGTCGTGGCGGCGGGTCACGGCGCAGGCGCTGGCGGCGGCGACCGGCGCGCGCACCGGGCACCCCGGGCCGGTGCACCTCAACGTGCAGCTGGTCGACCCGCTGGTGCCCGACGACGGGGACGACTGGGTCGAGCCGCTCGACGGCCGACCCGACGGCCGAGCCTGGACCGCGGTCGAGCCGCCGTCCCGGGCCGAGCCGACCATCCTCGCGGCCGGGCCGCGCACGGTCGTGGTCGCTGGTGACGACGCCGGTCCGCCGGCCCGGCTGCTGGCCGAGTCGGCCGGCTGGCCACTGCTCGCGGAGCCGACATCGGGCGCTCGCACTGGCGGCAACGCGCTGCGCTGCTACCGGCTGCTGCTCGACGGCGACCTGGCGGCCCAGGTCGAACGCGTCGTGGTGTACGGCCATCCGACGTTGTCACGGCCGGTCGCCCGGCTGCTCGCCCGGGCCGACGTCGAGGTGGTCGTGGTGGCCCGGTCCGGCGCCGTCTGGCCGGACGCCGGTCACGCCGCGTCCCGCGTGATCAGGTCCGCTCGGGCCGCCGCAGCGGCGGATCCCGGTTGGCTGGCCGGCTGGCAGGCGGCCGACCGCGCCGCGTCAAAGGCCGTCGACGCCGTGCTGGCGAGTGAGCCCGGGCTCACGCCGTACGACGTCGCCGCCCTGGTCAGTGCCGGGCTACCGGCGGCGGGTCTGCTGGTGGTCGGGTCGTCGAACCCGATCCGCGACCTCGACCTGATGGCCGCGCCGTACCCGGTGGGTGAACGCCGCAAGGTGATCGCCAACCGCGGGCTGTCCGGGATCGACGGCACCGTGTCGACGGCGATCGGGGCCGCGCTGGCCCGCCGCGACTCGGCGCGCGCGATCGCCTACCTCGGCGACCTGACCTTCCTGCACGACGTGGGCGGGCTGGTGGTCGGGCCGGACGAGCCCCGTCCCGACCTCACCATCGTCGTGGCCAACGACGGCGGCGGCAGCATCTTCGGGCTGCTCGAGCAGGGTGCTCCGGAGCACGCCGCGGTGTTCGAGCGGGTGTTCGGCACCCCGCACCAGGTCGACCTGGCCGGCCTCTGCACAGCCACCGGCACGCCGTACCAGCTGATCGACGACCCGGAGACGCTGCTCGCGTCGCTGGCCCGTCCCGCCGAGGGGATCGAGGTGCTTGAGGTGCCGGTCGACCGCACCGGCCGCCGCGACCTCGACGCCCGGCTCCGCGCCGACTGAGCCCGGGTTGTCAGACAGATTCGACTACGTACGGTCGAAACCGTCTGACAAGGTCAGCGGCCGAGGGCGTCGCGGACCGGGACGAACTTGGCCTGTGACTCGGCGAGCTCGGCCTCGGGATCCGAACCGGCGACGATGCCGCAGCCGGCGAACAGCCGCACCCGGTCCCCGCGTACGTCCGCCGAGCGCAGCGCGATGCCCCACTCGCCGTCGCCGGCGGCGTCGATCCAGCCGACCGGGCCGGCGTACCGTCCACGGTCCATCCCCTCGATCTCCGCGATCAGGTCGACCGCCGACGCCGTGGGCGTGCCGCCGACCGCCGCGGTCGGGTGCAGGGCCGCGGCCAGCCCGAGCGACGTGGTCGAGTCCCCGGCGCCGACCACCCCGGTCACGTCGGTCGCCAGATGCATGACGTTCGGCAGGTGCAGCACGAACGGCGACTCGGGCACATTCATCCCGGTGCAGTGCTGGCCCAGCACCTCGGCCACCGACCGGACGGCGTACTCGTGCTCCTCGAGGTCCTTGCTGGAGCGGGCCAGCGAGCCGGCCAGGGCGAGATCGTGCTCGTCGTCGCCGGTGCGGCGGATCGTGCCGGCCAGCACCCGGGACGTCACCAGGCCGCGCTCGCGCCGCACCAGCATCTCGGGTGTCGCGCCGAGCATCCCGGCCACGTGGAACGTCCAGCAGGTCGGGTACTGCTCGATCAGGCGCCGCAGCGGCCACCGGATGTCCACGTCGGCCGCGCACTGCGCCACCAGGTCACGGGCCAGCACCACCTTGTCGATGCTGCCGGACTCGATCCGGCGGACGGCGTCGGCGACGACCGTCTCCCACTCGGTGCCGGTCAGCGCGCCGTCGCTGAACACGACCTCGGGCGCGGCGGGCGGCTCGGTGGTGCGCAGCGCCGGAGGGGCGGACAGCGACGGGCCGATGGTCGTGACCCACCAGTGCTCGCCGCCGCTCTCGACCCGCCGGCCGACAACGACCTCGGGTACAACGAGGCTCGACGTCCCCGGCTCGTCGGCGAACGCGAACGACCCGAACGCCACCAGCCCGGAGCCGGGCAGGTCGACCTCGTCCCGCACGACGGCAGTCGCCGCGAGCGAGCACCACCAGTCGTCGGCGGCGGTGAACCGGGACGCACCGGTGGTCTCGATCCGGGCGGCCTGGCCCCAGCCGACGAGCCCCGCGCCGCGGCGTACCCAGGCGACCGGGTCCTGCTGCGGCAGTAGCCGTACGAGCGGTCCGGGGTCGGGGATCGCCACCGTGCGTGCGACGAGCGGTGTCGGCTGGGGGCGGCCTGCGGCGACAGTGGTCACGGTCCGATAGCGTACGACCCGGTAACCGCTGGGCGCGCATCGGCGTGCGAGGGTGGGCGGGTGAGCCGCGCCGACCTCGACAAGCAGCCCCGGGAGGTCGCGGCGATGTTCGACCAGGTCGCCGAGCGCTACGACCTCACCAACGACGTGCTGTCGCTCGGCCAGGACCGGCGCTGGCGCACCGAGGTCCTGACGGCGGTCGACGCCGGGCCCGGCGACCGGGTCCTCGACCTCGCCGCGGGTACGGGTACGTCGAGCCTGCCGTTCGCCCGGGCGGGTGCCGAGGTCGTGCCGTGCGACTTCTCGCAGGGCATGCTGCGGGTCGGCAAGCGGCTCCGGCCGGGGCTCGGGTTCACGGCCGGCGACGCGACCCGGCTGCCGTTCGCGGACGCGACCTTCGACGCCGTCACGATCTCGTTCGGCCTGCGCAACGTGGTCGAGTCACGGCTGGCGCTGGCCGAGATGCTGCGCGTCACCCGGCCGGGTGGCCGGCTGGTGGTGTGCGAGTTCAGCCATCCGACCTGGGCGCCGTTCCGCACGGTCTACGTCGAGTACCTGATGCGGGCGCTGCCGCCGATCGCCCGGTTCGTGTCGTCCAACCCCGAGGCGTACGTCTACCTGGCCGAGTCGATCCGGGCCTGGCCCGACCAGGCCGCGCTGGCCGGCTGGGTCCGTGAGGCGGGCTGGTCGGCGGTGGCCTGGCGCAACCTGTCCGGCGGCATCGTCGCCCTGCACCGCGCCACCCGCCCCTGACCCCGTCCCGCCGGCGGGCCCGGCCGCTCCCTCCGGTGACCGTGACGTTTTCGACAGACACGCCAGCGTGTCGCGTCGAAAACGTCACACTCAG
>WHTB01000123.1 GCA_009379735.1 Propionibacteriales bacterium | reverse complement strand
TGGGGACATAAGCGCAACCTCGACGCGAGGAGCTGGGGTCAGTGGCCGGCTTCGTGCCAGGAGGCGCCGACGCCGACCGAGACATCCAGTGGTATGGCGAGCTCGGCGGCTGCGCCCATCTGCTCGCGGACCAGCGCCTCCAGCTGCTCGCGCTCCCCCGCCGCCACCTCGAGCACCAGCTCGTCGTGCACCTGCAGCAGCATCCGTGAGCCCAGCGACGACTCACGCAGGGCCCGGTCGACGCCGAGCATCGCGACCTTGATGATGTCGGCGGCGGAACCCTGGATCGGTGCGTTCAGCGCCATCCGCTCGGCCATCTCACGGCGCTGCCGGTTGTCGCTGGTGAGGTCGGGCAGATAGCGGCGACGGCCCATGATGGTCTCGGTGAAGCCGCTCTGCCGGGCCTCGGCGACGACGCCCTGCAGGTAGTCACGTACGCCGCCGAAACGCTCGAAGTACTCGTCCATCAGCCCGCGGGCCTCGGCCGGCTCAATGCCGAGCTGCATGGACAGGCCGTACGCCGACAGGCCGTAGGCGAGGCCGTAGTTCATCGCCTTGATCTTGCTGCGCTGCGCCGGCGTGACCTCGGCCGCCTCGACCTCGAACACCCGCGACGCGGTCACCGAGTGGAAGTCCTCGCCGGACTTGAACGCCTCGATCAACAGCGAGTCCTCGGACAGGTGCGCCATGATCCGCATCTCGATCTGGCTGTAGTCAGCGGTCAGCAGGCAGTCGTTGCCGTCGCCCACCACGAAACCGGCCCGGATGCGGCGCCCCTCGTCGGTGCGGATCGGGATGTTCTGCAGGTTGGGCTCGGTGGACGACAGCCGCCCGGTCGCCGCGATCATCTGGTTGAACGTCGTGTGGATCCGCGCGCCCTGCACGGTCTTGAGCAGGCCCTCGACGGTCTGCCGCAGCCGGGACACGTCGCGATGCCGGAGCAGGTGCTGCAGGAACGGGTGCTCGGTCTTGACGAACAACCCCTGCAGCGCCTCGGCATCGGTGGTGTAGCCGGTCTTGGTGCGCTTGGTCTTCGGCATCCCGAGCTCGTCGAACAGCACCACCTGCAGCTGCTTGGGCGAGCCGAGGTTGATCTCCTTGCCGATCACCTCGTACGCGTCGGCGGCTGCGTCGCGGACACCATCGGCGAACTCGGACTCGAGCGACTCGAGGTAGTCGACGTCGACGGCGATCCCGGCCGTCTCCATGTCGGCGAGCACCCGCACCAGCGGCAGCTCGACCTCGCCGAGCAACCGGCTGCCGCCGCGCTCCTCGAGCTCGGTCTCCACCGCAGCGGCCAGGTCGACGACCGCCCGGGCGTGCACCATCGCCACGTCGGCGGAGGTGTCGGCGTCCGCGGTGTCGAAGCTGAGCTGGCCCGACTCGCTGTCATCGCTGCGCAGCTCCCGCTTGAGGTAGCGCAAGGTGAGGTCGGCCAGGTCGTACGAGCGCTGGTCGGGGCGGGCCAGGTAGGCCGACAACGCGGTGTCGCTGCTGACGCCGGCCAGCCGCCAGCCTCGTGCCGCCAGCGCCAGGGTCGGACCTTTCGAGTCGTGCAGGGCCTTCGGCCGCGCCTCGTCGGCCAGCCAGGCGCCGAGCGCCTCGTCGTCGTCCGGGGACAGCTCGGCCGCGTCGATCCAGGCCGCCGCGCCGTCCTGGGTCGCCAGCGCCAGCGCGATCACGTCGCCGGTGCCACCGCCCCAGGAACCCTGCACGTGCACCCCGGTGCGCTGGGACTGGCTAGTGTGCTTGTCGAGCCAGGACCCGACCGACCCGGGTGCCAGCCGCTCGCCGCTGATCTCGAAGCCCTCGTCGCTGATCGGCTCATCGGCGGTCAGGGTCTGGAAGAGCCGGTCACGAAGCACCCGGAACTCGAGCCCGTCGAAGATCTGGTGCACCTGCTCGCGGTCCCACGGCTGGGCGGCCAGGTCGGCCGGCTGGACCGGCAGCGTCAGGTCACGGACCAGCTCGTTGATCCGGCGGTTGCGGATCACATCGGCCAGGTGCTCACGCAACGACTCGCCAGCCTTGCCCTTGATCTCGTCGGCCCGGTCGACGACCGCGTCGAGGCTGCTGTACTGGTTGATCCACTTCGCCGCCGTCTTAGGACCGACGCCGGGTACGCCGGGAAGGTTGTCGCTGGACTCGCCGACGAGGGCGGCCAGATCGGGATAGTGGCCGGGCGTGACGCCGTACTTCTCCTCGACGGCTCCTGGTGTCATCCGGGTCAGGTCGGAGACCCCTCGGCGCGGGTAGAGCACGGTCACCTGGTCGCTCACCAGCTGGAACGCGTCGCGGTCGCCGGTGCAGATCAGCACCTCGAACCCGGCGCCTTGCGCCTGGGTCGCCAGCGTCGCGATCACGTCGTCGGCTTCGTACCCCTCGGCCTCGACCGTGGTCACGCGCAGCGCGTCGAGCACCTCCTTGACCAACGACACCTGGCCCTTGAACTCCGTCGGCGACTTCGACCGGTTGGCCTTGTACTCGGAGTACTCGGCCAGCCGGAACGTCTCGCGGGACACGTCGAAGGCAACCGCTACATGGGTCGGCTGCTCGTCGCGCAGCACGTTGATCAGCATCGACGTGAAGCCGTACACGGCGTTGGTCGGCTGGCCCGTCGTGGTGGAGAAGTTCTCGACCGGGAGTGCGAAGAAGGCCCGGTACGCCAACGAATGCCCGTCGAGCAGCAGCAGCAGCCGCGGCGTCGTGGCCGAACCGGTGGGGGGCCCAGGTGAGGGCGGGGTGGTATCTGTGGTGGACACCCGCCTGACTCTAGTGGGCGACACCGACAACGACGACGCCTGGCTCTCCCCGGGCTCGGGTCAGCGAGGGACGGTCAGCAGGCGTGCGTCGAGCTCGCGCAGCACCTCGGGCATGGGCTGCCAGACCGAGATGTCGCCAGGCTCCCCGCAGGTGAGCGTGGACGCCGACACGATGCCGAGCGCTTGGACCCGCTTGGTGCCGGAGATGCGCGCGTAGCCGGGCCCGCCGCTGTCGCCGGCCAGCGCACAGGCCGTGGTGTAGATGGCCCGGTCCCTGGCGTACTGCGTGATCCGGCCACACTGGGTGCCGGAGGTGCGGCCGTTGCGGCAGACCCAGTGCCCCTCGATGATCGACCCGACACCAGCGACGTCCTTGGCCACTCCCGCGTCGAGGATCTGCGGCACGAGCCGGTGCACGGTGTAGGTCTTGATCATCGCCCAGTCGTCGTCCTCGATGCCCCGGAACCGCTTACGGCCGATGATGCCGATGTGACGTGCCGTGTCCTCGTGCCGCCAGCGGCTGTCGGTCGGCCCGCAGTGCCCGGCGGTCAGCGCGAACAGACGGCCACCAGGCGTGACGCCGTTGAACGCGCTGGTGCAGAGCACGCCGTTGGTGCGGTCGACGATGGGCGTCGCACCGCGCAGGATCGGCTTCCAGACGGCGGGCTTGAGGTCGACCTCGTGCACCACGACCTCGACGCCGGCCGCCCGCCGGGCCACCACCGCGACGCGCCCCGCGGCGTCCAGGCCGGCGGCGGGCGCGTACACATGCAGGTTGTTCTCCGAGATGTCGACCACGGCGCTCGCCTGGTCGCCCAGCGACGACTCGAGCCGGCGCTGCGCTGACTCGAGGTCGGCCAGCGAGTGGCCGACCCGCACGACGCGGGCGCCGTCCTCGCGTGCCTCCGCGGCGAGCCGGGACCCGGTGGTGGCGACGGTGAGCCGCTGCGCGTCGTCGAGGTAGACCCCGGCGAACTCTGCGTCCGGCGCGAGGGTGCGCTGCAGGGCGACGGCATCGTCCGGCCCCAGAGGTGCCGGATCCGCCTGCGCCGGCGCCACCCCCAGGGAGCTGACCGTGCCGGCCACCCCCACCGCGGCGGCGACGGCAAAGACAGCGAAACGGACGGACACCGCACGTCTGGAGCGCATGTGATCCACAACCCTTCCCGAGCGACGGTCAGGGTCAGAACCCTAGTCTGAAGCCTCGACTCCATGCGAGAACGAAGGACAGTGATGGCAGACGAGACCCCCGACGCGATGCTCCCCGACGGCCTCCCCCAGGCCGCGATCCATGACCGGATGGGAATCGAGATCCTCGAGGCCTCGCCCGAACGGGTCGTCGGCACCATGCCGGTGGAGGGCAACACCCAGCCGTACGGTCTGCTGCACGGTGGGGCGTCGTGCGTGCTGGCGGAGAGCCTGGCCTCGATCGGCTCGGCGATGCACGCGGCACCCGACCGGCTCGCGGTCGGGGTCGACCTCAACGCGACCCATCATCGCGGCGCCCGGGACGGGTTGGTCACCGCAGTGGCGACACCGATTCACCTCGGTCGGACGATGACGTCGTACGAGATTGTCCTCACCGACGACCGTGACAAGCGCGTGTGCACGGTGCGTCTCACATGTGCGCTGATACCCCGCGACCGGTACGCGAGCTGATCTGTCGACGCAGCAGGGTACGGCGACGCGCCTGCAGCGCGGGCGTGTCGGCCTCCGGCTCGGTGTGGTTGAGCCGCTGCCGAAGGACCGCCACCGGCACGCAGCGCACGGTCGCCACCTGGGCCAGGCCGAGGCACGCGAGAAACCGGTTGGCGTCCCGGGAGCCGGCGGAGACCGAGGCAAGCAGGTGTGCGGAGCCCTGCTCTTCGGCCCACGACGCGGCGTGCGCGAGCAGCGCCCGCCCGATGCCGCGCCGACGCGTGTCGGGGTCGACATAAAGGTGGCTGACGTGCACCGCCTCCTCGTCGTGCAACGGTGACAGCGGCGAACGGCGCAGGTGGGCGACGCCGACCAGCCGGCCGTCCAGCTCGGCGACCTGGAGGGACTCGAACGGGTTGTCCGCGCTGCGGATGATCGCCCGGTACGCCTCGGACGTCGTGGGCGGGAGCAACCGAGCGGCCTTGCGCTCGGCGTAGTCGACCCAGAGCGTCAGCAACTCTTCGGCGTCCCTGGGGACGGCTTCTCGGATCTGCACCGACGTGCGGCCCACGAGCGACCTCTTTCTGAATCCCGTGATCCCCGAGGGACATGGTGGAAGATGCCTCGGCCGAGCCTACGACGCCCAGGCCTGGGCGCGATAGATCCTCCCGATTTCTGGTTGCAGATGCAACTTGTCGAAGATGCGAGGATGCGGGGATGATTCCGGGGATCGGCACCGTCGTCAATGTGGCCACTGTGCTGCTCGGCTCGGCGATCGGGGTGCTGGTCGGGCACCGCCTGCCGCAACGCACCCGCGACGTCGTCACCGACGCGCTGGGCCTCGTCACGCTGCTCATCGCCGCGCTCTCCGCGATGAGCGTCACCGACGTCGTCTTGTCCGACGCGGTCGGTGACAGCGCACCGGTGCTGATCGTGCTGGGCGCCCTGCTGCTCGGTGGCATCGCCGCTCGCTGCTGCACATCGAGCGGCGGCTCGAGCAGTTCGGCTCCTTCCTGCAGCGCAGGCTCAGCTCCCGGGCGGCCCGCACTTCCGGTGCTGCCTCGGAGGCCCGCCGCCGCTTCGTGGAGGGCTTCGTCACCGCGTCGCTGGTGTTCTGCGTCGGCCCGCTCACCGTGCTCGGCTCGCTGAACGACGGGCTGGGCAAGGGCGCCGACCAGCTGTTCCTCAAGGCTGCCCTCGACGGCTTCGCCTCGATCGCGTTCGCGGCCTCCCTCGGCTGGGGCGTCGCAGCAGCCGGCCTCGCCGTGCTCGTCGTGCAGGGCTCGCTGACCGGCGTCGGCGCTGCCCTCGGCCAGGTCGTCCCCGAGGCGCACCTGGCCGCGTTGACAGCCACCGGAGGGCTGCTGCTGGTGGGCGTCGCGCTCCGGCTGTTGCGGATCAAGCCGCTGCCGGTCGGCGACCTGCTCCCGGCCCTGCTCGTCGCACCCCTGCTCACCGAACTCGTCGTCATCGTGCGCTGAGCGCCACCACCCCGTCCATCGACAGGACCGAGGCTCATTGTTGGTCCTGACCCGCGATAACGGATGGGCCAAGGACCACCCCTTGTGTCCACCTAGTGAGCCAGTTCTCGCTATGCTCCGCCCGTCCCTCCGGCCCCGTGACACCGACAGGAGTCCTCCGTGCGAGTGCGTATATCCGCATTTCTCGCGCTGCTGATGGGCGTTCTCTTCGTCGCCGGCACCGCGCTCCCCGCGTCGGCCGCCGCCCCGAGCCAGGCCACCTCGATGGCCTCGGCCCCGGACGAGCTCGCAATCCGCGGCACGCTGATCGACACCACCGACCGGGACAACCCCGAGCCGGTCGAGGGGGTGACTGTGACCGTGACCGACTCTGACGACAACGAGGTCGGAACGGCCACCTCCGACGCCGAGGGCGTGTTCTCCGTCCCCGTCCCCGGCAACGGCAAGTACGTCGTCGAGATCGACACCGACACGCTGCCTGACGGCACGTTCCTTCGCAACACCGAGGACGTCAACAAGGAAGTGAACGTGCTCGGCTTCAGCTCGACCGTCCAGTTCCAGATCGGCCCGGACAACCGGGATACGACGTCGACGGCCGAGCGGGCCGTCGAGCTGTTCACCAGCGGTCTCCTGTTCGGCCTGATCCTGGCCCTGGCGTCACTCGGCCTGTCGCTGATCTTCGGCACGACCGGGCTCACCAACTTCGCGCACGGCGAGCTGGTCACGTTCGGCGCGCTGGCCGCGTACGCGATGAATGTCAACGGCGGCCTGCCGCTGGTGCTGGCTGCGCTCCTCGCGGTGCTGCTGTCGGCGCTCTTCGGCTGGCTCCAGGACACCGGCTTCTGGCGGCCGCTGCGCAACCGTGGCACGGGTGTCATCGCGATGATGATCGTGACCATCGGGATGTCGATCTTCCTGCGCTACCTGTACCAGTACATCTTCGGCGGCGACACGCACACCTACTCGTCGTACGTCACGCAGAGCTCGCTGACCATCGGCCCGATCTCGGTCTTCCCCAAGGACCTGGTCAGCGCCGCGATCGCGGTCGTGGTGCTGGTGCTGGTGTCGCTGGCCCTCGCGAAGACCCGGATCGGGAAGGCCACCCGGGCGGTGTCCGACAACACGGCACTCTCGGCGTCGACCGGGATCGACGTCGACCGCGTCATCTCGGTCGTGTGGATCGTCGGGACCGGGCTCGCTGGCCTGGCCGGTGTGTTGCTCGGGCTGTCCCAGCAGGTGGAGTTCCAGATGGGCTTCAAGATCCTGCTGCTGGTCTTCGCGGCCGTCGTCCTTGGCGGGCTCGGCACCATCTGGGGCGCGATGCTCGGCAGCGTGATCGTCGGCATCCTGATCGAGATGTCGACGCTGTTCATCCCGGCGGAGCTCAAGTACGTGGGTGCGCTGGTCGTCTTGATCGCCGTCCTCCTGTTCCGCCCACAAGGCATTCTGGGTCGCGCCCAGCGCGTCGGATGACCGAGAGGAGCTGCTGAATCATGGACGTCATCGAATCTGCACTGCGGCAAGGGCTCGGCGCCGACGCCATCATCTTCGCGCTGGCGGCGATCGGCCTGAACGTGCACTTCGGCTACACCGGCCTGCTGAACTTCGGCCAGGCCGGCTTCATGGCGATGGCGGGCTACGGCCTGGCGGCGACCGTGTCGACCTTCGGCCTGCCGTTCTTCGTCGGCATCCTGGTCGGACTTGGTGCCACCGTCGTCTTCGCGCTGCTGCTCGGTGTGCCGACATTGCGGCTACGCGCCGACTATCTGGCCATCGTCACGATCGCGGCCGCCGAGATCGTCCGGCTGACCGTCGGGTCGGTGACGCTGAAGGACTGGTTCGGCGGCCGCGACGGTCTGCAGGCCTTCACCGGGACGTTCCGCGACCTGAACCCGTTCAGCGAGCGGACCGGCTTCGGCTGGCTCACCTACCGCGCGTACGACGCCTGGGTCATCCTGGTCGGCTGGGGTCTGGTGGTCCTGCGCTGCCTGATCGTGTGGGCACTGATGCGCAGCCCGTGGGGCCGCGTGCTCAAGTCGATCCGCGAGGACGAGGACGCCGTCCGCTCGCTCGGCAAGAACGTGTACGGCTACAAGATGCAGTCGCTCATCATCGGCGGCCTGATCGGCTCCCTGGCCGGCTTCATGACGGCCCTCCGCCAGGCCGCCACCAACCCCGACGACTACTTCACCGAGGTCACCTTCTTCGCTTACACCGTGCTGATACTCGGTGGAGCGGCACGGGTGCTCGGACCCGTCGTAGGCTCGATCCTGTTCTGGTTCCTGATCAACCTGCTGGGCGGGTTCTTCACCTGGGCCACCCGCGGAGACGACCCGCTGATGCCGACCTGGCTGATGACCTCGAACCAGGCCAGCCTGGTCCGCTTCATCATCATGGGCCTGGCCCTGATGCTGCTGATGATCTATCGGCCGCAAGGCATTCTCGGAGACCGGAAGGAGCTGGCTCTCGATGCCCGCTGACACCCCCATCGCGGACTTCGACCGGCACGCCGAGATCAAGCAGGCGCTGTCCGACGTCGAGCACGAGCCAGGTGCCAAGAAGCCCGACCCGATCCTGGTCGCCGACAACGTGGTCCGCAGGTTCGGCGGTCTGACCGCGGTCGACGTCGACCACGTCGAGGTTCAGCGTGGCGCGATCACCGCTCTGATCGGGCCCAACGGTGCCGGCAAGACGACGTTCTTCAACCTGCTCACGGGTTTCGACCGCCCTGACACGGGATCCTGGCACTTCAACGACAAGAGCGTCTCAGGCGTGCCGGCGTACAAGGTCGCCCGCCGCGGCATGGTGCGTACGTTCCAGCTCACCAAGGTGCTGTCGAGGCTGACGGTGATCGAGAACATGCGGCTCGGCGCCACCGAGCAGCGTGGCGAGCAGCTGGTCAGCTGCATGATCCCCGGCCTCTGGAGGACCCAGGAGAAGGCCAACACCGAGCGCGCCGACGCCCTGCTCGAGCGGTTCAAGCTGGACGCCAAGCGCGAAGACTTCGCCGGCTCGCTGTCCGGCGGCCAGCGCAAGCTGCTGGAGATGGCGCGCGCGCTGATGGTCGACCCCGAGCTGGTGATGCTGGACGAGCCGATGGCGGGGGTCAACCCGGCGCTGAAGCAGTCGCTGCTCGGCCACGTCAAGTCACTGCGCGGAGACGGCAAGACGGTGCTGTTCGTGGAGCACGACATGGACATGGTCCGCGACATCTCCGACTGGGTCGTCGTGATGGCGCAGGGACGCATCATCGCGGAGGGTCCGCCCACGGCGATCATGGGCGACCAGCGCGTCATCGACGCCTACCTCGGCGCCCACCACGACGCGCCGATGACCCAGGAGGAAGAGGAGCGGCAGCTCGCCGAGGTCGCCGAGGCGATCGAGGCCGAGCTGGGCGAGCCCGGGACCACCAGTGAGGAGACCTCGTCGTGACGGACTCATCGGCACAGCAGGAACGCAACGAGCACCTCGGCAAGGCCGAAGGCGCGGTGCTGCGGGCCGACGACCTGACCGCCGGCTACCTGCCTGGGGTCGACATCCTCAACGGCTGCGACCTGTACTGCCAGCCCGGCGAGCTGGTCGCGATCATCGGCCCCAACGGCGCCGGCAAGTCGACCCTGCTCAAGGCTCTGTTCGGCCTGGTCAGGGTCAGCAGCGGCACCGTCCAGCTGAAGGGTGTCGAGATCACCAACGAGCGGGCCGACAAGCTGGTCAGCCAGGGGATCGGCTTCGTCCCCCAGACCAACAACGTGTTCCCGAGCCTGACCATCGAGGAGAACCTCGAGATGGGCGTGTTCCAGGCGCCGAAGACGTTCGCGAAGCGCTTCGAGTTCGTCTGCGGGCTGTTCCCGGCCCTGTCCGACCGCCGCAAGCAACGCGCCGGTTCACTGTCGGGGGGCGAGCGGCAGATGGTGGCGATGGGACGCGCGCTGATGATGGAGCCGTCCGTCCTGCTGCTGGACGAGCCGTCCGCCGGCCTCTCCCCGGCCATGCAGGACGAGGTGTTCGTGCAGACGCGGCGGATCAACCGGGCCGGTGTCTCCGTGGTCATGGTCGAGCAGAACGCCCGCCGCTGCCTGCAGATCTGCGATCGCGGGTACGTCCTCGACCAGGGCCGCAACGCGTACACGGCGACCGGTCAGCAGCTGCTGGACGACCCGAAGGTGATCGAGCTCTACCTCGGCACGCTCGCCAAGGCCTGACCAAAGCCAAGCCCCGCGGAGGACCGGTCCCAGTCTCTCCGCAGCAGCACACACACCGCGAACGGCGCGTCGTCCTGCTCTTCTTCAACACCTTCGATCATGCCGCGGCTCCGGATTTCGCCCGCGTACCGCATGCCAATGCGCTCCATCACGGCCCGCGAACGCACGTTGTGACAGACCGTGCACGACACCACGGCTTGCACCCCGAGGACGTCGAACGCAAACGCCAGCCCGGCGCGTCCGATCTCAGACGCGTACCCGTGCCCCCAGAACTCGCGCCGTAGCGCCCACCCGATCTCGAGCCAGTTCGCGTGCGCGATAGATGGGCGGCGAATCTCATGCGCGACGCGCACCCACGGCTCTGCCGGAAGTAGTGCGTAGATCTGACCCCAGTCGTCGTCGACCGGCGTGCGCGACAATCCGCCGCGACCGACAACCTCGCCGCTCACGCGGTCGTACGCGATCCACTTGTGGACGCCGTGGAAGCGCCACGAGTCGCCCATGAACTTCGCCCGCTGCTCCGCCTCCTCGAAGCTCGGCTTCGCGTTGTCGTACCAACGCGACACCTCGTCGTCGTTATGGACAAGCCACAGGTCAGAAGCGTTGGCGGGGCCGATCGGTTCAAGCCGCAGGCGCATCGTGTACCGGGAGTCACCAACGTCGGCCAGCAGCGGGTCTTCCACGCGGCACAGCGTGCCACGATGGTGACGATGCTGCATCTGAAAAGTGCAGCAGACAGATCCAACTGTGCCGACGTTCTCGCCGTCGTCCCGGTGGTCTTCGCCTCGCTGCGGGCGCTCAACCTGGACCGCAGCTCCGGACTGCCTTGTTTGCGGCTGGTGACAGCGTCCTTACCGGCACCCCATGCTGCCCGAAGTGCAAACCCTCACCGTCCCCACGCGATGGCTACACCCACTCATTGGAGAGCGACCACCTGCCGCAGCCGGATCCTTGTGGTGAGCCACCGCCTCCCTGCAACTCAGACGCGCCGAGGGCACCACCAACATCAGAATTCAACGGTCAAAGCCAAGCCCCCGACCGGCGGACCGGTCGGGGGCTCTCGCAGTACGAGGCTTGGGTGAGTCGGCTCAGATCTCGCCGGTCACGTAGTCGAGCGGCTTATGCGTGTTGGTGGTGTCGTACTGGAAGATGCCGATCGTGGCGGCGGACGGGCTGCCGGTGTCGTTCAGCTCGATCGGGCCGGAGACACCGTCGTAGTCGATGTCTTCGTCGTTCTCGAGCAACTCCAGGCAGTCGGCGTAGGTCGTGCACTTCGTGCCGCCCTTGGTGACCTCTGCCAACTCCTTGGAGATCGACAGGCCGGCGTCGTCATCGGCGGCGGTTGCGGCCAGGGCCGCGATGATCGTCGCGTCGTACGACTCAGGACCATAGGTGAAGTCCTTGAGCGCCGGGTCGGTCGTCAACAGCCGCGCGCGGAAGTCCTCGGTCAGCTCGGCACCGGGGAAGGTGCACTTGACGCCGTCGAGGACGCCCTCCTGGAAGTCGGCCGCGTAGTCGGCGCAGTTGCCGTCCACGAAGTAGATCTGGATGTCCTTCGGGCCGATGTTGTTCTTGATCAGCTCGGGGACGATCTTCGTGGTCTCGTTGAACGAGATGAGCACCAGCGCGTCGGGCTTGGTCGCCGCGATCTTGCCGACCTCGGCGCTGAACGTCGCCGCGTTGGCGTCGTACAGCTCCTTGGCCGCGATCGTGCCGCCCTGGTC
>WHTB01000457.1 GCA_009379735.1 Propionibacteriales bacterium | reverse complement strand
CGGCAGGCGCAGCTGCGGTTTCTGCGCAGGGGCAGCGAATCGTGGGCGCTACAGGCCGACCTGGTGCGGCTGGCGGCGCGGGTGGCAGCAGGCAAGTCCCCGGCCGCTTGTCAGGTCGAGTCGATGCGGCTGGCCGCTGAGTTCCGGTCGCGGGGGCTGACCGAGGAGGAGCGCACCGCCTGGCTGGTCGCCGCCCGTGCGCTGGTTGCCGCCAAGCGTCCGGCCGAGGCACGCGTACTCGCTCGTCGCCCGTTGCCGAGAACCGCCTCGATCACGACCCGCCTGCTCGCGCACACGGTGCGCGCCGAGATTGCGGAGGCGATGGACGACCGCCGAGCGGCCTTCGACGCGGCTCGGCGTGGGCTCCAGGAGCTGCAGGAGTGGCAGGCGTCGTTCGGCGGGCTCGACCTGCAGACCGGGTTGTCCGGACACGGGCGTGACCTGGCCAAGCGGGGGCTCTCCCTGGCCGTACGCTCGCGCCGCCCCGACGTCGTCTTCACCTGGGTGCAGCGCGCGCGGGCGCTGGTGTCGCGGCTGCCACCGGTGACCCCGCCCGACGACGCGCAGGCCCGCGACGCGCTCGAAGAGCTGCGGCAGGTCAGGGTCGCGCTCCAGTCCGACGTTGGCAAGGCGCTGGTGACCCGCCGGCGGCAGCTCGAGGAGCAGATCCGGCAACAGTCGTGGCACAACCTCGGCCCGGGTGTGGTGACCGGCGAGGTGACGCTCGACCAGATGCAGGCCGAGCTCGCCGCCCACGACGGCTGCCTGGTCGCCCACCTCGTCGCGCACGGCACCATGCACGCCCTGGTGGTGACGCCGTCCGAGACCTATCTGCTGCCGTTGTGCAAGTCCGCCAAGGCGGCGGACCTGCTGCATCGGGTGCGGGCCGACCTCGACGCCGCCGCGTCCGACCTCGCGCCGGTGGCACTGGTCCCGGTCTTCCAGGCGTCGCTGCGGCAGTCACTCGACGATCTCGCGGCGCAGCTGTGGGATCCGATCGCCGCCAAGACCGGCACCGGACCGGTGCTCCTGGTGCCGGCCGGAGGCTTCGCCGCCCTGCCGTGGACGATGCTCGACGGGTTGGCCGGCCGCCCGGTCAGCGTCGCCCGTTCGGTGGGTTCGTGGTTCGCCTCGCGCGCAGGTGCACCGGTCGCCGCGGTCGAACGGGTCGGGCTCGTCGCGGGTCCGCGGGTGCCGCGGGCGGGCGAGGAGGTGGCGCGGGCGAAGTCGGCCTGGTCGTCGGCCACCGCGCTGGTCGGTGCTGACGCGACCACCGGCCACACGGCCGACCTGGTGCAACGGGTCGACCTGCTGCACGTCGCGGCGCATGGCAGGCACGAGACCGACAACCCACTGTTCTCGAGTCTCGAGCTGGTCGACGGTCCGTGGTTCGGTCATGACGTGGCCGCGCTCGGACGGCTGCCGCGAAACGTGATCCTCTCGGCCTGCGAGCTCGGCATGTCGACCGTCCGGTGGGGCGACGAGACGCTGGGCATGACCGCGGCCTGGCTGCACGCGGGGACCGACTCGGTGATCTCCGCCGTCGCCGATGTGAACGACGCGGCCGCCTGCGACGTACTCGCCGAGGTGCACCACGGGCTCGCGTCCGGCCTGCTCCCGGCGGCGGCGCTGGCGCAGGCCATGGCCAAGCAGGACTCGGCGGCTCCGGTGCCGTTCGTCTGCTTCGGCGCCGGTTGGTAGTCAGCCGGCGAGCGTCCAACCGAGGGCGGCGGCGCCGATCCCCGCCACGATCGTGGTCAGCTGGTACGTCAGGGCGTGCACCCGGTTGACGGTGGCCAGCGAGTGCGTCTCCCAGGCGAACGTCGAGTACGTCGACAGGCCGCCGCAGAACCCCACTCCGAGCAACGCGTACACCTGCTCGCCGGCGG
>WHTB01000437.1 GCA_009379735.1 Propionibacteriales bacterium | reverse complement strand
CGGGTGGTGTCCGTCGACCGTCCCGCGGCAGCGGTCGAAGTCGTGCTGGCATTCGGCACTCGACTGCGGCTGGGCCTCACCGACGGGACCACGGTGTTCGTCGGTGATCAGGTCACCGTCGCCATCCGGCCGGAGAACGTGACGGTTCGCCGGTCCGCCGACGCAGCGGAAGCACTGGTCGCCGACGTCACCCACACGACCATGCTGGGCCACCTGTGCTACTACGTGCTGGACCTCGCCGGCACGACGCTCCGGGTGCAGACCGCCAGCGACGTCGAGCTGGATCGCGGCGACCGCGTCTCCGTTGACATCGACGACCGCCACGCCTCCGTGTTCCCCGCCGAGGTGGATGCCGAGTCGCCCATCGAGGAGGAGCGGGTGTGATGACACCGACCGACCGAACCACGGCGGAGCAGCTCCAGCGCGACTCGATCGTGGTCGAGGGTCATCGGGACTGCTACGAGCAGATCTACCGGCTCAACCAGGGCGAGGAGAACCCGGTCCGGGACCGGCTGATCCCGCGATTGCGCGCGGGTGGCGTGGACGTCGTCATCTATGCGATCGGTGGTGACACCATCGCCCATTCCAACGGCACCGACCGGCCGCTGGCGGCGACGATCCAGAACATCGACGCGCTGGTCCGTGCCGTCGATGGTCCCGACGTCGAGGCCGAGGTCCTCACCGACGGGTCGGGGCTGCCCCTGGAACCGGACGGCCGGACCCGGTTCGTACTCCATCTCGAGGGCTGCAAGCCCCTGGAGGGCGACCTGTCGTCGTTGCGTACCCTCCACCGCCTCGGCCTCCGCTCGGCGCAGCTGACCTGGAACGTCCGCAACGAGCTCGCCGACGGCGTGATGGAGCGGCGGACCGGCGGAGGGCTCAGCAGGTTCGGCGTCGAGGTGGTGCGGGAGATGAACCGGCTGCACATGCTCGTCGACCTCGCCCACATCGCGGAGGCGGGCTTCTGGCAGACCCTGGAGGTGGCGCAGGCGCCGCTCGTGGTGAGCCACGCGAACGCCCGGGCCGTCCTGGACCATCCGCGCAACCTCACCGACGCCCAGCTGTCGGCAGTCGCGCAGGTCGGCGGCGTCATCGGTGTCCACTGCCTGCCCGCCTACGTCGACCCGGACGTCCCGACGGTCGACCGTCTGGTCGACCATGTCGAGCACATCGCCGGCCTGGTCGGGATCGAGCATGTCGGGCTGGGCGCCGACTTTCCGACGAGTGACGGCCCGCGGCCCGCCCGCGAACAGCGGTTCCCGCGCAAGCACGAGCAGCTCGCCGGGTTCGAGGAGATCGACAAGCTCGCGACCCTGACGAGCGTGCTGCTGCGGCGTGGCCTGGACGAGTCCCAGGTGGCCGGGGTCCTGGGCGGCAACTTCGCCCGCGTCCTACGGGACGTCCTCGCTCACGACTTGCGGTAGCTGCGGATCGCCTCGCAGGCGGTCTCGACGTCGGCCGCGTCGTTGTACGCGTGGAACGACAGCCGGAGGACATGACCGCGAGGGCTGGTGCTGATCCGGCGCTCCGCGAGGAAGCCGGCCAGCCGGTTGGGATCGTCGTCGACGACCGCGACCATCGGTCCTCGCAGCGCCGGGTCGGTGGGCGACCAGAGCCGTTCGCCGTCGGCCGCCAGCGTCTCGTGCGCCTGCCCGACGAGCTGCTCGACGCGCTGCCGCACCAGCTGCGGGGCGATCGAGCCCAGGGCCTTCAGCCCGGCGGTGGCGGCGTAGGCCGACGGGATGGCGGGCGTGCCGGTCTGGAACCGGCGGGCGTCCCGGGCGAAGTCCAGCGCACGGGGGTCGAAGGAGTACGGGTTGGCCTGGCCGAACCATCCGGTCAGCTGCGGCTCGACGTCGTCGGTGACCCCGCCGCGCACGTACAGGAACGCCAGGCCGGGCAGGCCGAGCAGGTACTTCAACGCCCCGCTGACGAGGTAGTCGCAGTCGATCTCGCGTACGTCGACCGGCAGGACGCCGCACGCCTGGTAGCCGTCGACGAAGACCTTGGCCCCGGCGGAGCGAGCAGCCGCCGTCACGTCGGCGACCGGCGTCCGCGCGCCGTTCCGGTACGAGGCCAGCGGCACGGAGACCAGGCCGGTCCGCTCGTCGATCGCCTCGACGTAGTCCTCCGCAGGGACCACTCCGTCACGGTCACGCAGGTGCACCACCTCGGCACCGCGCGCCCGCTGGGCCAGCCAGACGTGCGCGATCGACGGGAACTCCATGTCGGTCGTGACGATCCTCGGCCGGCCGTCCCACCGCCGGCTGGACGCCACCTGGTAGGCCGCCTCCGAGGCACAGGAGACGACCGCGACCTCGGCCGG
>WHTB01000365.1 GCA_009379735.1 Propionibacteriales bacterium | reverse complement strand
GTCACCGCCAACCTGCCTGCGCGGTCGCCCTGGTCGGCATGGTCGGGCTCACCGCGCTGGGCATCCCGTTCACCTCGCCCAACAAGGCCATCCGCGGCATCGCACTCGAAGGAACCGGCATCACCGCCTACGGCACCGAGGTGCTCATCGACATCGGCTGGCTTGTGCTGGCGTTCGCCGTCGCCGCGAAGGCCTACCGGTTCGACCGCGCGTAGGCACCGGGCCGGGGCGTCCAGAATCTGCGGAGCTGTGGGGCTGCGGATGGTCAGCGATCCAGGCGGATGATCCCTTGCTCGATGGCGGCGGTAACGGCTGCGGTCCGGTTGTCGACGTCGAGCTTGTTGCAAACGTGGAGGAGGTGGGTCTTGACGGTGGCCTCGCTGATGTGCAGCTGCCGAGCGATGCCCTTGTTGGTGAGGCCGCGGGCGACGGCGGTGAGGACGTCGATCTCGCGGCTGCTGAGTGTCTCGGCCGTCGAGGTTCGCATCCGTGCCAGGAGGCGGGTCGCGACGGCGGGGGACAGCACGGTCTGTCCGCGGGCGGCCGACCGGATGGCGTCGAACAGCTGGTCGCGGTGGGTGTCCTTGAGCAGGTAGCCGGTGGCGCCAGCCTGGACGGCCTTCGTGATGTCGCCGTCGGTGTCGTAGGTGGTGAGGACGAGCACCTTGGCCGCGGGGTCGTGGGCGCGGATCTGGGCGATCGCGGTCGTCCCGTCCATCTGGGGCATCTGCAGGTCCATCAGGATCACGTCGGGCCGATGCGTGCGGGCGAGCTCGACGGCTTCGGCTCCGGTGCTGGCCTCGGCGACGACCACCAGGTCGGGCTGGGTGCCCAGGACGGCCCGGATGCCGTCGCGGACCACGGGGTGGTCGTCGGCGATCAGCAACCGGATCGGGGTGCTCATGGCCGCCTCGCTGTTGTGCCGATCGCCGGCTCCTCGGGTGCCGGTGCCGCGGGTTCGGTGGCCGCCGGGTGCGTCGGTAGCGTGGCCGCGACCGTGGTGCCTTCGCCCGGGACGCTCTCCACGGCGAGCGTGCCGCCGAGCTCCTCGAGCCGTTCGCGCATGCCGCTCTGGCCGATCCCGCGCGCCTGCTCGGCCGCCGCGCCAACCAGGCGGGGGTCGAACCCGCACCCGTCGTCCTGGACGTCGAGTACGACCATGTCGTCGATGTAGGACAGAGTGAGGCTGACGTGGCGGGCCGCCGCGTGCCGTCGCACGTTCGACAACGCCTCCTGCGCCACCCGCAGGATCGCGGTCTGCACCGGCGGGTCGAGCCGGCGTGGCGTGCCGGTGACGACGGCATCGGTGTGTAGTCCGGTCTCCTCGCGCAGCCGGACCGCGAGCCGCTGCAGGGCGTCGAGCAGCTCACCCTCGCCGAGCTGTGAGGGTCGCAGCGCGAGTACGACACGGCGGCTTTCCGCCAGGTTGTCGCGGGCGGATCGCAACGCCTGGGCGACGTGCCGGCGGGCGGGGTCGCCGGCCGGCAGCGACGCCTCGGCGGCCTCGAGGAGCATCACGATGCTGGTGAAGCCCTGAGCCAACGTGTCGTGGATGTCGCGGGCCAGGCGCTGCCGCTCGGCCGCGACTCCGGCCTGCCGCTCAGCCGCGGCGCGTGCGGCCTGCGACGCCTCCAGCTCGTCGAGCAGGCGCTTGCGCTCCGCACCGACCCGGGCGAGCGAACTGACGTACCCGACGACCGCGGTACCGCTGGCGGCGATCAGGGCGCAGATGACGACGTCGGTCCACGACACCGAACCGGTGGCCGCGGCACGCTGCAGCAGCCAGCCGCCGGCGGCCACGACCACGACCATCACGCCGACCCGCAGCGTCTGCAGGCAGTACGGCGCGAACACGACCAGCCCGACCAGGACGAACGAGGTCTCGACCGCGACGAGGCCCAGCCACAGCAGTCCGGCCCCGGCCAGGTACACCGCCGGAATCCGGGTAGTCGGGGGATTCCGGACCACCTGCCACAACGCGTACCACACCGCCAGTGCCACTATCAGGACCAGCGGCAGCCACAGCGGCCGCCCGGACCGGAGCTCGTCGGCCAGCGGCCCCACGCTTGCGAGCACCAGCCACGAGTAGAAGAAGGCGTACTGCCACAGCGGCCGCCGTTGTTCGGCCGATCGGCGCTGCACCCGTGCTCACTCCCTCCTGGCCCGCCGGCCGCCGGGGTCGATGGTCACTCTCGACGATAGACCGCACCGGGCGCATCGGCATCCACCAGACGGTGGGCCAGCGGATCCACCGCCTGGTGGCCCAAGATCGGTGCGCAGGCCGATGTGTCGGCGAAGGCCCGGCGGGCACCCTCGGTGGGAAACCAGCTGAGGAGGACAGATGGATGCCGACCAGGAACAGGTGGATGTCACGCAGGCCAAGCAACCGCCGCGCACCGGGCCCGTGGGCCGGCTGGCGCGGCTGCTGCTCGCCGTGACCCTGGGGTGGGTCGTGTACGACCTGTGGGTCGACCGCACCTTCATCTTCGACGAGGCCGACCCGGGGCTGCTGATCCTCACCGGCTTGTCCGTCTACGCCGTCTACCACACCGCCGGACTGGTCGGCCTGGCCTGGCCGGCGTCGGTCGCCACGACGGTCACCCTCGTCGGCTCGGCGGTCATCGCCGTCGCCTCGGAGGGCACGGTGTGGGCGAGCCCGCTGTCACAGGTGGTGTGGGGGCTGGACTTCGGGGTCGTCCTCGTCATCGCCGCCGCCTTGCTGGTGGCGGTGGTCGTCGGCACTCCGGGGTGCGAGGTCGGCGTGTTCCGAGACGTGGTGCGGCGCGTTCGGCGTGAGCCCGGCGCCACCGACGTCCCCTTCTGCCTCGTCGGCCTGCACTGGCTCGACGCGTGGGAGGCCCGCCAGCCGTGGCGGCACCGCGGCCGCACAGCAAACAACGAGACGGCTGGTGGATAGACGCAGAGCGGTTCGCGGGGCAGCTGGGACGGAGCGCATGAACCTCCGGGCGTCTGATGAGGACCACGATCGGGTAGATATGAGCGACGGAGGGGCGGGCGGTGGCGGATCTCATTAGCGGCGTCCCGGCCTCCGTCGCGTTCCTGGCCGGCGGGCTCGTCACGCTCAACCCGTGCGGGTTTCCCGTGCTGTCGGCGTTCCTTGCTCACACGCTGCGGGGTGGCCCGGCACAGCCGGAGTCTCTGCGGAGTCAGGTGGCGCACGGGCTGGTGACCGGCATGCTGGTCACCGTCGGCTTCCTCGGGGTGTTCACCGCGCTGGCCATGCCCATGAGCTTCGGCGTGGCCGCGGTCTCGACGATGGTTCCCTGGCTTGGTCTGGCATTCGCGGCGGTGCTGTTCGTGGTGGGGCTGGGCGCGATCGTCGGAAAGCTCCCGGTGTCGGCGGTTGCCGTTGCTTCGCCCTTCCTTTCTCGCGGTCGGTGGTGGAGCCGCAAGACTGCCCGGCTGGGCTTCGGAGTCGGGTACGGCGTCGCATCGCTCGGGTGCACGCTCCCAGTCTTCCTCACCCTGCTGGGCGCAGCCATGAGCGCCAATGGTCTCATCGCAACACTGGTTGTCTACGCATCCTTTGGAGCCGGCACGGCCAGCGTCCTCGTGGCGCTGTCAATTGGGGCGGTGCTCGCCCACGGCGGCCTCGAGCAACGGGCTCGCCGGCTGCTGCCGTACCTGCAGCCGATGACTGGCGTGCTTCTGACGGTCGCCGGTGGCTACTTCGTCTACTACTGGCTGCGGGTCGGGTTCGGCTCCCCG
>WHTB01000116.1 GCA_009379735.1 Propionibacteriales bacterium | reverse complement strand
GTCGGATGGCTGACGCGATCGTGCTGGTCGGCACCCGCAAGGGGCTCTGGATCGGCAAGTCCGACGAGACGCGCGAGACCTGGACCTTCGACGGGCCGCACTTCCTGATGAACGAGATCGCGGCCTGCGCGGTCGACACCCGAGGCGATCGCACCCGGTTGCTCGTCGGAGCGATGAGCAACCACTGGGGGCCTGGGGTGTCCTGGTCGGACGACCTCGGGGCGAGCTGGCAAGAGACACCGAACGGCGCGATCCGGTTCCCCGAGGACACCGGCTCGGCCCTTGAGCAGGTCTGGCAGCTACGCCCGGCCCCGGCCGACCAACCCGGGGTGGTCTACGCGGGGACGCAACCGTCCGCACTGTTCAAGTCCGCCGACGGCGGGGAGACGTTCGAGATGGTCCGTGCGCTCTGGGACCACCCGCACCGCACCGAATGGGGTGCCGGCTTCGGAGGCCAGGCGATCCACACGGTGCTGCCTCACCCCACCGCCGCCGACCAGGTGACGGTGGCGATGTCGACCGGCGGGGTCTACCGCACCTTCGACGGCGGTGCGTCGTGGGCGCCGGCCAACAACGGGATCCAGGTGGTCTTCGCACCCGACCAGTTCCCCGAGTTCGGTCAGTGCGTGCACAAGGTCGACCGCCATCCCGACCACCCCGACCGGCTGTTCGCCCAGAACCACAACGGCGTCTACCGGTCCGACGACGGCGGCGACAGCTGGACCTCGATCGCCGAAGGCCTGCCGACCGACTTCGGGTTCGCGATGGTCGTGCATCCTCGTGACGCAGAGACGATCTTCGTCTTCCCGATCGTCGACGGCGGCGAGCGGATCCCACCCGGCGCAAAGGCGCGGGTGTGGCGCTCGCGGGACGCCGGCGACAGCTGGGACGAGCTCGGCAAGGGTCTGCCCGACACCTTCTACTCCGCGGTCATGCGTGACGCGATGTGCACCGACGGCGTCGATCCCGCAGGACTCTACGTCGGCAGTCGGGACGGCTGTGTGTACGCCAGCAACGACGAGGGCGAGTCCTGGAAGCAGATCGCGCACCACCTCCCCGACGTACTCTGCGTGCGTGCCGCACTGGTCAGCTGACCGCGGCGGCGAGTCGCAGTCTCGGCGGGTTGCCGGGGTCGCAACCCGCGGCGTTCGGTCCGATCCCTGAGCGCGGGATCCCGCATCGCGGGCGGTAGTCGTAGGCTCCGGACATGGTCGAGTCGACACCTGACATCAAGCCCCGGTCCCGCGACGTCACCGACGGGCTCGAGCGAGCCGCGGCGCGCGGGATGCTCCGTGCCGTCGGCATGGGGGACGAGGACTTCGCGAAGCCGCAGATCGGGGTGGCATCGAGCTGGAACGAGATCACCCCGTGCAACCTCTCCCTGGACCGGTTGGCCGAAGCGGTCAAGCAGGGCGTGCATGCGGCGGGTGGGTACCCGCTGGAGTTCGGCACGATCTCGGTGTCCGACGGCATCGCGATGGGCCACGAGGGGATGCACTTCTCGCTGGTCTCGCGGGAAGTGATCGCGGACTCGGTCGAGACCGTGATGATGGCCGAGCGGCTGGACGGCTCGGTGTTGCTGGCCGGGTGCGACAAGAGCCTGCCGGGGATGCTGATGGCGGCGGCGCGGCTCGACCTGGCCAGCGTGTTCCTCTACGCCGGCTCGATCATGCCGGGCCGGGTGGGTGACCGCGACGTCACGATCATCGACGCGTTCGAGGCGGTCGGCGCGTGCCTGCGCGGGCTGATCACCCGGGAGGAGGTCGACGAGATCGAGCGGGCCATCTGTCCGGGCGAGGGTGCGTGCGGAGGGATGTACACCGCGAACACGATGGCGTCGGTCGCCGAGGCGATCGGGATGTCGCTGCCGGGCTCGGCGGCACCGCCGGCGGTGGACCGTCGGCGCGACGGTTTCGCCCATCGGTCGGGAGCCGCGGTGGTGGAGATGCTGCGCCAAGGCATCACGGCCCGACAGGTGATGACCAAGCCGGCGTTCGAGAACGGCATCGCCGTGGTGATGGCGCTCGGTGGCTCCACCAACGCCGTACTCCACCTGCTCGCCATCGCCCGGGAGGCCGAGGTCGATCTGACGCTCGACGACTTCAACCGGATCGGCGACACGGTGCCGCACCTCGGCGACCTGAAGCCGTTCGGCGGGTACGTGATGAACGACGTCGACCAGGTCGGCGGCATCCCGGTCGTGATGCGGGCGCTGCTCGATGCCGGCCTGCTCGACGGCGACTGCCTGACGGTGACCGGCAAGACGATGGCCGAGAACCTCGCCGACATCGCGCCGCCCGACGTCGACGGCACCATCATCCGCGAGCTGAGCAACCCGATCCACAAGACCGGCGGACTCACCATCCTGCGCGGCTCGCTGGCGCCCGATGGCGCCGTGGTGAAGAGCGCCGGCTTCGACACGGCGGTGTTCGAGGCCACTGCCCGAGTCTTCGACGGCGAGCAGGCTGCGATGGACGCGTTGGCCGACGGCACCGTGGTGGCCGGCGACGCGGTGGTGATCCGCTACGAAGGCCCGAAGGGCGGCCCAGGGATGCGCGAGATGCTGGCGATCACGGGTGCGATCAAGGGGGCGGGCCTGGGCAAGGACGTGCTGCTGCTGACCGACGGCCGCTTCTCCGGGGGTACGACCGGGCTGTGCGTCGGCCACGTTGCGCCCGAGGCGGTCGACGCCGGCCCGATCGCGTTCGTCCGTGACGGCGACCGGATCAGGCTCGACATGGACCAGCGCAGGCTCGACGTACTCGTCGACGAGACCGAGCTCGCCGCCCGCCGCGACGGCTGGCGGCCGCGACCCTCGAAGTACACCAAGGGCGTACTCGCCAAGTACGCCAAGCTCGTGCACTCCGCCGCCGAAGGCGCCATCTGCGGCTGAGCCAGGGCGTCAGTCGGACACGCGCAGCTGTTCGGCAATCTCGGTGACGTCGCGAGATCCGTCGGCGACCCGCATGACAAGGTCGAAGGCGGCGTCGTCTGTCAGGTCAGGGCCACATGAGTTCAGGTCGAGGAAGACGACAGTGGCGAGCCAGGCAAGGCGCTTGTTCCCATCGACCAGGGCATGGTTGCCCGCGATGGAGTGCAGCAACGCGGCGGCCTTGAGCGCGAGCGTGGGGTAGGCATCCTCGCCGAAGACGCTCGACCGGGGCCGTGCCGCTGCCGCGTCGAGAAGACCCACGTCGCGCACCGGCCCGATGCCGAGGACTCGCACAAGTCCCAAGAGGTCGTCGAGATCGAGAAACTCGACCTCGTTCACACCGATCCCAGGCGCTCGAGCACATCGGCCCATCGGTCCTGCAAGCGGCTCGAACTTGCCTCGACCCGCGAAAGGTGGCCGCGGCGTTCGTAGCGCTCAAGAACGGCTCGCCGGATGATCTCCTGCCGCGACGCGCCTTCGGCAGCGGCCAGTGCGGCCAGGGCAGCGTCCAACTCGTCGTCGGTGCGTAGCGTCATCGCCATGAACGTTATGGTATCGCTTTGATACCGGAGTGTGATGGGGAGGCCGACGTCTCTGTGTCTACGGTGTCGTGGAGACTCAGAACGCAAGCTGGCCGGGTGCCGAGGTGATAAAGACCGAGCGGCTGGTCCTGGAACCCCTGCGTGTCGACCATGCGACGGAGATGGCTCGCGTCCTCGACGACACGAGTCTTCACGCCTTCATCGGCGGTCGACCGGCGACGGAGAAGGAGCTGCGGGCGAGATACGTCCGGCAGGTCGTCGGCCACTCGGCGGACGGGGCGCAGGGATGGCTCAACTGGGTCGTCCGGCTCCGCGAGAGCGGGGCCGCCGTGGGCACGGTCCAGGCGACCCTGGTGAACCAGGACCGCCGGATGACCGCCGCCATCGCGTGGGTCATCGCGACACCGCACCAAGGGCATGGGTACGCCAGGGGTGCCGCCGCGGCGATGGCGGAGTGGTTGCTTCGTAGCGGAGTCGACGGACTCGTCGCCTACGTCCATCCAGACCATGTGGCCTCCATCAACGTGGCGACGCATCTCGGACTGGCACCCACCGAGACGGTCGAGGACGGCGAGGTCCGCTGGGTCCGCTGACCCGTGGTGGCCGACAACCATGTGGGAACTCACTACCCCTTCGGGTCGCACTGTGGGTGAACCGCCCGTTGGGATGATCGCCGCGGGCTCGTAGTTTCCGTCTCATGACTCCCGCGACGACAGGCGTCGAGCTGACTGGTCGGCGAGCTCTCGTCACGGGCGCCGCGAGCGGTATCGGTCGGGCCTGTGCCGTTCGGCTGGCGCAGGCGGGGGCTCAGGTGATCGCGCTCGACCGGGACCGCGACGCGGTCGGCGAGGTCGCGAAGGAGGTCGACGGCGAGGCCCTGACCGTCGATCTGTCCGACCTCGACGCCGTCGAGCGGCTCGACCTTGCCGTCGACATCGTCGTCAACAACGCCGGCCTGCAACACGTCGCGCCGGTGGAGGACTTCCCGTCCGACACGTTCTCGCTGATCTTGCGGGTGATGCTCGAAGCGCCGTACCGCATCGTCCGCGGAGCCCTGCCGCACATGTACGCGCAGGGGTGGGGCCGGATCGTCAACATCTCCTCGGTGCACGGACTGGTCGCCTCCCCGTACAAGGCGGCGTACGTGTCGGCCAAACACGGGCTGGAGGGACTCTCCAAAGTGATCGCGCTCGAGGGTGCCGGCCGCGGGGTCACGTCCAACTGCATCAACCCTGCGTACGTGCGGACGCCGCTGGTCGAGAACCAGATCGCCGACCAGGCGAGGGTGCGCAACATGGCCGAGCAGGACGTCATCGAGCAGGTCATGCTCGAGCGGGCGGCGATCAAGCGGCTGATCGAGCCCGACGAGGTCGCCGAGCTCGCGGCCTACCTCTGCTCACCGCTCGCAGCCTCGGTCACCGGGGCCTCGCTCGTGATGGATGGGGGCTGGACCGCACATTGACACGCTGGCCGGATGACACGGCCTCCGGTCGGGGCGCAACAATCGGGGGCATGTTCTGGAACGACTTCCTTCGCCTGCTCGCCCGCGACGCGCCGGCCGTCGAGTTCGAGGCACCCCTGCTCGCGGCGCGGGCCCGGGACGAGGACCCTGCGGTCATCGAGGAGCTCGAGCAGGGCAAGCGGCTCGCGCTGCAGGTGCGGGAGACGCTGGCGGCAAGGCTGCGGCGGGAGGGCCAGCTCACGGCGCTGTTCGAGACAGCGGGCGACCTGGCTCGGCTCTCCGACCTCGACTCGGTGCTCGAGGCGATCGTCCGGCGGGCCCGGCAGCTGCTCGGCGCCGACCTTGCCTACCTGACCATGAACGACCCGGACCGCGGCGACACTTACATGCGGGTCACGAACGGCTCGACGTCGGCCCAGTTCCAGCTCGTCCGTCTGGGCATGGGCGAGGGGCTCGGCGGCCTGGTCGCGCAGACCGGTCGACCGTACGCAACGTCCAGCTACCACCAGGACTCGCGGTTCAACCACACGACGGGCATCGACTCGGCGGTCGAGGACGAGGGACTGGTCGCGATCCTCGGCGTCCCGCTGCAGATCGGCGCGCGGGTGATCGGGGTGCTGTACGCCGCCAACCGCAGCGAGCGGCCGTTCGCTCGCGAGGAGGTGGCGCTGCTCGGCTCACTGGCGGCGCACGCCGCGGTGGCGATCGACACGACGCGGCTCCTCGACGAGACCCGCAAGGCGATGGCCGAGCTGAACGCCGCCAACGTCTTGCTGCAGGCCAACACGAGCGCGATCGAGCGCGCCGCGGCGGCTCATGACCGGATGGCCCAGCTGGTGCTGCACGGTGGCGGGGTCGAGGAGGTGGCGGCCAGCCTGGCCGAGGTCATCGGCGGGACGCTGCTGGTCCTGGACGAGCAGCACAACGTGCTGGCGCGAGTTGGCGAGGCGGCGCAGGTCGGGGACGTGCCCGGCGTCGACCCCGAGATCCTCGAGCGAGCAGTCGCCGCCTCACGGACCAGCGGTCGCGCGGTGCGGCGAACGGGCCGCTGGGTCGCCGCCGTCGCCGCCGGGTCACAGCACCTCGGGGCCCTGGTTCTCGACGGCCGCGCCGACCTGGACGACGCCGACCAGCGCATCCTCGAGCGGGCCGCCGTCGTGACGTCGCTGCTGCTGCTGGCCCGCCGGTCCGGCATCGAGGCCGAGAGCCGGGTACGCGGACAGCTGCTCGACGACCTGCTGCGCAACTCCAGCACCGACCCGCAGATGCTGGCCGAGCGCGCCCGCCGCGTCGGCGCCGACCTCAACCGCAGCTTCTCCGTGTACGTCGCGGACATCGGGACCGCCGACCGGCAACGGGCCTTCCTCGCCGCCAACCACCTGGCGCGGACCCGTGACGGGTTGGCCGGCACCTTCGACGGCCATGTCGTGCTGTTGCTGCCCGGCGACAAGCCGGGTGTCGGCGCCCGGGAGATCGCGCAGGACCTCGGCGGGACGTTGGGAGTTCCGGTGACGGTCGGCGGAGCCGGACCGGCGTCGGGCGCCGAGCAGGTGGCGGCGACGTATCACGAGGCGATGCGCTGCGGGGAGGCGCTGAAGACACTCGGCCGGGAGGGCCGCGGGGCCGATGCGGAGGAGCTCGGCTTTGTCGGACTGGTGCTGAGCGGGCAGCCCGACGTACCCGGGTTCGTCGCGGCGACGCTGGGCCCGGTGCTCGAGTACGACGCGCGACGGACCACCGACCTGGTCGGGACGCTGGAGGCGTACTTCAGCGCCGGCAGCAACCTGGCCCGTACGCACGAGGCGCTGCATGTGCACGTCAACACGGTCGCCCAGCGGCTCGAACGGGTGGCCAGCCTGCTCGGCGACGACTGGCAGGACCCCGACCGCGTGCTGGAGCTGCGGCTCGCCCTGCGCCTGCACCGGCTCTCCGCGCAGTGACCGCTCACCGACGCCCACCCCCGCCGCCACCAGGACGAGGCGTAACCGCGTGTTCCACGTACGCCCCGCGCCTTGCAAGCGGTGGGGTGTACGTGCAGGAGGTGGGGTGCCAGCGCCCCGACCTGAGCACCGCCCGGCGCACGGATGTGCATAGATGGTGTAGGGATGGGCTACATGGTGCGGGGGGATTGTGGGTGTCGTCGCCATGTCGGCGCGGGAAGCCGATTCCCTAGGGTCATGGTGTGACGTCAAGCACTCCGATGCTCGAGACCCGGGGGCTCTCGAAGGACTTCCGCGGCTTCCGCGCCGTGGATGACGTCGACCTCACGGTCGAGCGGGGCACCATCCACGCGCTGGTGGGTCCCAACGGCGCCGGCAAGACCACGCTGTTCAACCTGCTCACCGGGTTCATCAAGCCGAGCGCCGGCCAGATCCTGATGGACGGCAAGGAAGTGACCGGCCTGCGTCCGGAGCAGATCGCCCGCCAGGGGGTGGCCCGGTCATTCCAGATCACCAGCCTCTTCGAGCACCTGTCCCTGCTCGAGCACGTCGAGCTGGCGCTGCAGGGCCGCACCGGCCAGGGCTACCACTTCTGGCGCTCGGACAAGACGCTCCGACGATTCCGGGCCGAGGCCGACCACCTGCTCGAGCAGGTCGGGCTGGCCGGCTACGCGGACGTCCCGGCGGGCAGCCTGGCCTACGGTCGCAAGCGCGCCCTCGAGCTCGCGCTGGCACTCGCCCTCAAACCCACGCTGCTGCTGCTCGACGAGCCGACCGCCGGCATGAGCGTCGAGGACATCGCCCGGACCGTCGACCTGGTCCAGCAGGTTCGGGAGGACCGCACCGTCGTACTCGTCGAGCACAACATGAAGGTCGTCGGCGACCTGACCGACCGGGTGACGGTGCTGCAGTTCGGCCAGATCCTCGCCGAGGGTCCGTACGAGCAGGTGCGCAACGACCCGCGCGTGATCACCGCCTACCTGGGAGAGTCCGTTGCTTAGGGTCCGAGGGCTGACCGCGACGTACGGCGAGGCCCGGGTCCTGCAGGACGTGTCTCTCGATGTCGAGAGCGGCCAGGTCGTCACCCTGGTCGGGCGCAACGGCGCCGGGAAGACGACCCTGTTGCGCTGCCTGATGGGGCTGCACCGGTCGATGGAAGGCACGATCGAGCTCGACGACCGCGACATCACCCGACTCTCGCCGCACCAGCGCTGCCGGGCCGGGCTGGGCTACGTGCCCGACGACCGCGGCATCTACGCCAGCCTGAACGTCGAGGAGAACCTCACGCTGCCGCCCACCGTCGGTCCCGACGCCTGGTCGCTGGAGCAGGTGTACGAGGCGTTCCCGGTGCTCGCCGACCGCCGTCGGCAGGCCGGCACGCACCTGTCCGGCGGTGAGCAGCAGATGCTGTCGATCGCCCGGGTGCTGCGGATGGGCTCGCGGTTGCTGCTCTGCGACGAGCCGACCGAGGGCCTTTCTCCCTTGCTGGTCCAGCAGATCGGCGACATCCTTCGTAACGTCAAGGCGCACGGCGTCACGGTTCTGCTGATCGAGCAGAACGTGCACTTCGCCAGCACGGTGGCCGACCGTCACCACCTGATCGCCCAAGGCCGCTTGGTCGAGTCCCTCGACAACGCCGAGGTCAAAGAGCGCGAACATGAGCTGCTCGAGTACCTCGGCATCTGAGACGACCCACACACAGGAGGAACTTCCGATGACAACGAGGCTCAAAGCAGCAGGTGTAGCCGTCACGACGCTGGCGTTGTGCGGCACGCTCGCCGCCTGCGGGGGAGCCGGTGGCCCGAGCGGCGGTGGTGGCAGCATCAGCGACGACAAGATCGCGCTGGGCGTCATCACCGACCTGTCCGGCGTCTACTCGGAGCTCGCCGGCGAGAACGCCGTCGCTGCCGTGGAGATGGCCGTCGAGGACTTCAAGAAGGAGCACGGCGAGGATGCGATCACCGACAAGATCGAGGTGACCAAGGCCGACCACCAGAACAAGCCGGAGATCGCCAACACAGCCGCCCGCGAGATGTACGACCGAGACGGCGTCGACGCCATCTTCGACGTACCCACGTCGTCGGCCGCGCTGGCCGTCGCCACCGTCGCCAACCAGAACAAGAAGCTCTACTTCAACGTCGGTGCGGCGACGACGGAGCTGTCCGGCGCGCAGTGCAACCCCTACACGTACCACTACGCGTACGACACGTACATGCTGGCCAACGGCACCGGCAAGACGGTGACCGAGAAGGGCGGCAAGAGCTGGTACATCATCTACCCCGACTACGCGTTCGGCCAGGACATGAACAAGAGCTTCACCGCCGCGGTCGAGGAGGCCGGTGGCACGATCGTGAAGGCCGACCCGACGCCGTTCCCCAACGACAACTTCTCCACGTTCATGACGAAGGCGCCGACGCTGAACCCGAAGCCCGATGTCCTAGGCACCATGCAGGCCGGTGGTGACCTGGTCAACGTGGTGAAGCAGTACAACGAGTTCGGTCTGCGGGAGAAGGGCGTCGACCTGGCCGTCGGCCTGATGTTCGACACCGACATCGCGTCGATCGGCGTGAAGCCGCTGGCGGGCACGCAGTTCACCACGGCCTGGTTCTGGAACCTGGACGACGAGAGCCGTGAGTGGGCCGACCGGTTCAAGGAGAAGACCGGCGTCCGTCCCACCTTCGACCAGGCCGCGAACTACTCGGCCGCCACGCAGTACCTCGAGGCGATCCAGCGCGCGGAGACCGACAAGGCCGAGGACGTCACCAAAGAGCTCGACGGCTACGAGTTCGAGGACTTCTTCGCCCGCAACGCCAAGATCCGTGCGGAGGACCACCAGGTCGTGCACGACGCCTACCTCGTGCAGGTGAAGGAGGAGGCCGAGGTCGAGGAGGACTTCGACTTCACCAAGCTGCTCGAGACGATCCCGGCCGACGAGGCGTTCATGTCGGTCGAGGAGAGCGCCTGCGAGATGGGCTGACGGTCGGCGTCCGGGGCGGCGAGGTCCGCCGCCCCGGACCTGGCTGAGCAGTCGTCGTTCGCACGTACGACAGGAAGGCACGCATGGACGGACTGCTGCAGCAGATCTTCAACGGGCTGGTGAGCGGCAGCTTCTACGCCCTGCTGGCGCTCGGTCTGTCGGTGATCTTCGGCATGCTCGGCGTGGTCAACTTCGCGCATGGCGCGTTCTACATGCTGGGCGCCTTCGGTGCCTTCATCCTGCTGGACAGCTTCGGGCTGAGCTGGTGGCTGGCGCTGTTCGTCGTCCCGGCTGTCCTCGGCATCGTCGGCATGGTGCTGGAGCGCACCCTGGTGCACCGGCTGGTCGCTCTCGACCCGCTCTACAACTTCCTGCTGACGTTCGGCATCGCGCTGATCCTGCAGGACCTGATGCGACTGAGGTACGGCGTGCAGTCCCAGCCGTTCAGTCGACCCGAGCTGCTCGACGGCTCGTTGAACCTCGGCCTGTTCAGCTATCCCAAGTACCAGGTCTTCGTGCTGCTGTTCTCGATCGTCATTTCGGGCCTGGTGTGGCTGGTCCTGACCCGGACCCGGGTCGGCATGGTCGTACGCGCGGCCACCGAGCGCGCCGACCTGAGCCAGGCGCTCGGCATCAACGTCGGTCGCTGGGTGACCCCGGTCTTTGGCTTCGGCATCGCGCTGGCCGGCTTGGCCGGCGTCCTGGCGGCCCCGATGCGTGCGGTGAACTCGTCGATGGGCGGCGACCTGATCATCGTCATCTTCGCGGTGGTCGTGATCGGTGGGCTCGGGTCGGTCTTCGGGTCCGTGACGGCCGGGTACGTCGTGGGCATGCTCACCGCGGTCGGGAACTTCTACCTTCCGGCGCTGTCGCAGAGTCTGGTCTTCATCTTGATGGCGCTGGTGCTGCTGCTGCGGCCGGCTGGTCTGTTCGGTCGTGAGGAAGGGGTGCACGCGTGATCACCGCGAAGCTCCTGGGCGCCCGCGGCGAGATGTCGGTCGTGCTGCGAATAGCGCTGCTTGTGGTCGGAGTCCTCCTGGCGCTGGGGCTGCCCTGGTACATCTACCCGCCGGTGGCGATGGACATCGCCGCCTGGGCGCTGTTCGCGGTCGCGCTCGACCTGCTGCTGGGCTACACCGGCCTGCTGTCCTTCGGGCATGCCGCCTTCTGGGGGAGCTCGGCGTACGCGACCGGCATCATCGCGATCGAGACCGGCCTGCCGTTCTACGTCGCAGTGCTGGGCGGGTCGCTCGTCGCGGCGCTGCTCGCGTTGCCGATCGCGCTGCTGTCGGTGCGGCGCACCGGCATCTACTTCGCCATGGTCACGCTGGCGTTCGCGCAGCTGATCTTCTTCATCGCCAACCAGTGGCGCGACGTCACCGGCGGGGAGAACGGGCTGCAGGGCATCCCGCGCAACCTCTTCGGCCTCGACCTGTCGGACTCGTTCTACTTCTACTACGCGGCGCTGCCGCTGATCCTGCTCGGGCTGTTCGTCGCCTGGCGAGTCGTCCGGTCTCCGTTCGGCCGGGTGCTGGTGGCGATCCGGGAGAATCCCGCCCGGGCCCGGGCGCTCGGCTACCCGGTCGACCGCTACAAGGTGCAGGTGTTCGTCATCTCGGCGTTCCTGGCCGGGGTGGCGGGCGGTGTCTACGCCGTCGGCCATGGCTTCGCGTCGCTGCAGGAGGTCTACTGGACCACCTCGGGCAAGGTGGTCGTGATGAACATCCTCGGTGGCATGGGCACGCTGTGGGGTCCGCTGCTCGGAGCCGGCATCATCGTGCTGCTCGAGGACTACCTCGCCACCGCCGGCATCGACGCGATCGGCATCGTGACCGGCAGCATCTTCGTCCTCACCGTGCTGCTGTTCCGGCGCGGCATCTGGGGCTCGGTGGCCTACCTGGTCAACAGCCGCCGCGCGGGTCCCGTACCCGTCACACCGGCCGAGACCAAACCGCGTTCGCAGCCCACCGAGCGCGTCTGAGCGATGGTCGAGGCGGGAGAGGTCCTCTGGCGGCCGTCGGAGCAGCGGCTCGGGCGGGCCACGATCACGTCCTACCTGCGCTGGCTGGCTGAGCACCGGAGCGTGGAGCTGGCCGACCACGACGCGCTGTGGGACTGGTCGGTGGACGACCTCGAGGGCTTCTGGTCCTCGATCTGGGAGTACTTCGACATCTGGTCGAGCCAGCCGTGGACATCGGTCCTGGAGTCCCGCGACATGCCCGGGGCGCGCTGGTTCCCCGGTGCGCGACTGAACTGGGCCGAGCACGCGCTGCGGTACGGGCGCGGCGACACCCCCGCCCTGGTCGCGGTCGGCGAGGACGGCGCCGAGCGCGAGACGTCCTGGGCCGAGCTGCACGACCAGGTCGGTGCGTTCGCCGCGTGCCTGCGGGCCATGGGCGTT
>WHTB01000356.1 GCA_009379735.1 Propionibacteriales bacterium | reverse complement strand
TCAGTCCGTCCAGGGAGGGTGGGTCGGTGGCCGTCGAGGCTGAGCTGGGCGAGGGCGATGAAGGGTCGGGTGCGGCCGTGTCGGACGCAGTGTGCCATTTGCCGCCACTCGGTGGATGGATGCACATCGGCCTTCCCGTGTCGAGCTGACCTGCGACCACTCGTTGACTGGCGCAGTTGCCGTGCCCCGCGCGCCGCACGACGTCCGAAGCCTGGAGCCCTCCAAGGCTCTGTTCTTCGGACGTCGCCCCCCGGCAGTTAGCCAGCGGGTCGACGTGACCCGGAGACCGGACGGCGCCGCGCCCGCGAGTCTATGAACCCAATTGAGCAATCTTTGACGCGGTGGGATCAGGCGCTAACCGCCCGGCCGCCGAGGTCGGCGCTTTGCCAGGGTCGGGTCAGGGATTATCCCGACGACAGGGCGCGAACGACTTGCCCATACTGGCTCGGTGACTTCCGTCGAGAGCTATGTCGCGGCGCTGGACCGCACCCTGGTCGGCCCGCGCCGCGCGAGACGCGACCTGCTGGCCGAGGTCAGCGACCATCTCAGCGATGCCGCCGAGGCGTACCTTCACGCCGGGCTCGACCCGGAGGCGGCCGAGCAGCGGGCGCTCAGCGACTTCGGCACGGTGGACGAGATCGCGCCGGACTACCAGACCGAGCTCGGCCTCGTCCAGGGTCGCCATACCGCCGGCCTGATGTTCGTCGTGCTCCTGATCCAGCCGTTCCTGTGGCAGGGCGGCCTGCCCTGGGCGAGCGGCGAGGCCGCCACCGCCAGCAAGTTCTACGACGTGCTCGACGCGCTGGTGGAGTCCGGCGGTGCGATCTCGATCGCAGTCGCGGCCGTGTGTGCACTGGCCTGCGGAGTCGGCACTCGCTACGTCGGGTTCCGGCGTCAGGTGGCGCGCGTCACCGCAGTAGCCACCCTGGTCGTCTGCGGTGCACTGCCCGTACTCGCACTGCTCCTGAGTACGCAGCCGAACGTCGGAGGGCCGTCGCTCGGCGCCGCCCTGCTCTGGGCCACCGCGCTGCTGGTGCTGCCGATGGCCGTGGTCGCCCGCTCGGCCCGGCGCTGTCTCGCCGCGACCTGATCAGGCCGGCGCCGAACCGGGCCGGAGCACACCCTCGACGACCGACGCGAAGCTGCGCCACTCGGACCGCTCGACCGCCAGCGCCTTCCGGCCTGCGCTGGACAGCTTGTACGTACGCCGCTTCCGCCCGCCGACCGTACTCCAGTCGCTCTTGAGGTAGCCGGCTCGCTCCAGTCTGCGCAGGGCCGGATAGAGCGTGCCCGTCGGCAGGTCCAGCTCTCCGCCACTGCGCACCTGAAGCGCCTCCATGATCGCGTAGCCGTGCAGCGGCTCGTGCTCGACCACGGCCAGGATCAGGGCATCGAGGTGTCCTCGCAGTGCGTCTGCCTTCATGTAGACAGCCTACTCGTCATGAGATAACGTCGTCTACCTACCTGTAGAACGTCTACATGTAGGCAGTCGGAGGAGACCACGGATGTCCAGCACGACGACGACCCGAACGGGCGGCTCACCCGAGCACCGAACCAGCCGGATGGAGCGGGTCGCGGGTTGGTCGCAGCGCCACCACTGGCTCGCCCTCGTGCTCTGGGTGGCGGTGGTGGCCGGCATCACCGCAGCATCCAGCGCGATCGGCGACGACTACCGCAACGACTTCGCGCTGCCCGGCACTGAGTCGCAGCAGGTCGTCCAGACCTTCGAGGAGCACGCGCCCGACCAGTCGGGTGACACCGTGCAGATCGTCGTCCAGCACGACGACGGCCTCGCCTCCGAGCCGGGCCGGGTCGCCTCCATCTTCGACGACGTCGACGGGCTGCCGCATGTCGCCGGCGTCGCACCGCCGGTCGCCGAGCAGGGCTCGGTCTCGGCCGACGGCACGATCGGGTACGGCACCGTGACCCTTTCCGGCCAGGCCGGCGAAGTGCCGGTCGACGACATACGCACGATCATCGACACCGCACTCGACGCCGAGGGTGACGGGCTCACCGTGGCGCTTGGCGGAGACGCGGTCCGCGGCGCCCAGGAGTCCGCGGGCGGCGCGGCCGAGGGCGCCGGGATGCTGGCGGCGCTGGTGATCCTCGTGTTCATGTTCGGCTCGCTGGTCGCGGCCAGCCTGCCGCTGATCACCGCCCTCTTCGCGGTCGGCAGCACGCTCGGCCTGGTGGTGCTCGCGTCCCACATCTTCACGGTGCCGGACTACACCGCGCCGGTGATGATGCTGGTCGGGTTGGGCGTCGGCATCGACTACGCCCTGTTGATCTTCTCGCGCTACCGAAGCGAGCTGCTGGGCGGCGCCGAACGTGAGCGCGCCGCGCGCACAGCACTCGACACCGCCGGTCGGTCGGTGCTGTTCGCCGGCGGCACGGTGATCATCGCCCTGCTCGGCCTGCTGGTCCTGGGACTCGGCTCGCTGCAAGGTGTCGCGCTGGGCGTCACGCTGACCGTGCTGATGACGATGCTGGCGGCGATCAGCCTGCTGCCGTCGCTGCTGCACATCTTCGGTGGCCGGATCGAGCGCAGTGTGCGCAAGCACGCGGCGCGAGCGCGGCGCCCGCACGGCGACCGGTGGCGGCGCTGGGCGACGCTGGTGCAGCGCAGCCCCTGGCCGCCGCTGCTGGTCGCGGTCGCCGCGTTGGTGGCGTTGATGCTGCCGGCGCTGGACCTGCGGCTCGGCTTTGCCGACGCGAGCAACGACGACCCCGCCACGACCAGCCGGCAGGCCTACGACCTGTTGGCGGAGGGCTTCGGCCCGGGCTTCAACGGCCCGTTGGTGGTGGCGTACGAATGGGTCGGCGAACCCGCCGACCTGGCCCTGCAGGAGGCGCTGGCGTCGACACCGGGCATCGCCGGGGCGACCCCCGCCCACTCGACGCCGGACGGCGAGGTCTCGACCGTGCTGGCCTTCCCGGAGACCGGACCGCAGGCGGCGCAGACCAGCGACCTGGTGGCCGAGCTGCGTGAGAACGTACTCCCGCCGATCGAGCAGCAGACCGGGGCGACGTACCTCGTCGGCGGGCCGACCGCCGCCGCCGACGACTTCGCCGTCGCGGTCAGCGACCGGCTGCCGATCTTCGTCGCGGCCGTGGTCGGGCTGTCGGCGCTGCTGCTGATGCTGGTGTTCCGGTCGATCCTGGTTCCGCTGAAGGCCGCCGTGCTCAACCTGCTGAGCATCGGGGCCTCGATGGGCGTGGTCACGCTGGTCTTCCGGGAGGGCATGTTCGGCATCCAGCCGGGGCCGATCGAGGCCTTCGTGCCGGTGATGATCTTCGCGATCGTGTTCGGGCTGTCGATGGACTACGAGGTGTTCCTGGTGTCCCGGATGCACGAGGAGTGGCGGCGCAGCGGTGATGCCGTCCGAGCCGTCCGCGAGGGCCTCGCCACGACCGGCGGCGTGATCACGGCGGCCGGCGCGATCATGATCGTGGTGTTCGGGGCGTTCCTGCTGTCACCCGACCGGATGCTGCAGCAGTTCGGCCTCGGGCTGGCGGTGGCGGTGCTGCTGGACGCGCTGGTGATCCGCTGCCTGATCGTGCCGGCCGTGATGCGGCTGTTCGGCTCCCGGGCGTGGCGGCTGCCGCGTTGGCTGGACCGCCGGCTGCCCCACGTAGCCCTGGAGCGCGAGCCCGCCTAACCGGTGAGTGTGACGACTTCGACGCGACACGCCGGCGTGTCTGTCGAAGTCGTCACACTCAGCGGGAGGGGTCAGAGGATGGGGGCTGGGGAGTACGCCGCGGCCTCGGGGTAGCGGGCGGCCACCGCCTCGACCCGGCGGACGACCTCGTCCACCTGGGCGACGGCCGCGCCGGTG
>WHTB01000292.1 GCA_009379735.1 Propionibacteriales bacterium | reverse complement strand
GTCGGCGACGACGTCGAGGCGTGCGCGGAGCCGCTCCGGGGCTACACCGCCCTGTACGTCGGCGGGATGGGGAGCCGGGAGAAGAACTTCTACAACCAGCTGGCCCGCCGGATGGGCTTCGAGGACGCCGCCGCCGAGGTGCAGGACCTGTTCCTGCAGAAGAAGCACCGCGAGGCGATGGCCGCCGTGCCGCTGGAGCTGATCGACCAGACGTCGCTGATCGGACCGCCCGAGCGGATCGTCGAGAGGCTGCACGCGTACGCCGAGTCAGGCGTCACGACGCTCAACGTGTCCTGCTTCGACGACTCGACCGAGGGCCGGATCGCGACGTTGCGGACGATGGCGGAGGCGCTGGAGTCGTCCGGCCTCGGCACCTGACGGGGCCTAAAGCCAGCCGGCGCGCCGGAACAGGCGGTACATGCCGACGCCGACGACGGCCATCAGCACGAGCACGAGCGGGTAGCCGTACTGCCAGCCGAGCTCGGGCATGTGGTCGAAGTTCATCCCGTAGACACCGGCGATCAGGGTGTTCGCCGCGGCGATCGCCACCCAGGCCGAGATCCGCCGCATGTCGTCGTTCTGCTGCAGCGACAGCGTCGCCAGGTTGGCGGTCAGGGCGTTGCCGAGCAGGTCGTCGAGCGCACCGACCTGCTCGAACACGCGGACCACGTGGTCGTGCACATCCCGGAAGAACGGCGCTGCGTCGGCCTGCACGCCCGCCACCGAGCCGTTCGCGAACCGCGCCATCGGGTCGCGCAGCGGACCGGCCGCCCGGCGGAACTCCAGGACCTCCCGCTTCAGCAGGTAGATCCGCTCGGCGTCGTTGGTCCGCTCCGTGCTGAACACCGACTGCTCGATCTCGTCGACGTCGATCTCCAGCTCGGCGGCGACCGACTCGTACTCGTCGACGACCCGGTCGCAGACGGCGTAGACGACCGAGCCGGGGCCGTGACCGAGCACGGCGGCCCGTTCCTCGAGGTCGCGGCGGGCACCGGCCAGGTCGACCCCGGAGCCGTGCCGCACGGTCACGACGTACCGCTCGCCGACGAAGAGGTTGATCTCGCCGGTCTCCACCTCGTCGGTCTCGTGGACGTACCAGAGTGTCTTGAGGACGAGGAACAGCCCGTCACCGTAGCGCTCGACCTTGGGGCGCTGGTGGGCATGCAGGGCGTCCTCGACGGCGAGCGGGTGCAGGCCGAACGTCTCCGCGACCGTGGCCAGCTCGCCCTCCTCCGGGTCGTGCAACCCGATCCAGACGAAGTCGCGTGCCTGCTGCGCCGCCTCGACGGCAGCCTGCATGTCGTCACGGCAGTCGAGGCCGAGCCGGGCTCCTTCGCGGTACACCGCGCAGTCGACGATCACTCGGTCATTGTGCCGTGGATAGGCTCGTCGGCGTGGCAACGGTGATCCTCGTCCGGCACGGACGTTCGACAGCGAACACTGCCGGCGTGCTCGCCGGCCGTACGCCGGGCGTGCGCCTCGACGAGATGGGCGAGCAACAGGCGGACGACCTCGCCGGCCGGCTCGCGGTGCTCCCGCTGCGCCGGGTCGTGAGCAGCCCGCTCGAGCGCTGCCGTCAGACGGCGACCGCGATCGCCCGGAGGCAGACGTCCGCGGTGCGGGTACGCACCGACCGCCGGCTCACGGAGTGTGGGTACGGCGCCTGGACCGGCGAGGAGCTCACGAAGCTGGCCAAGGACCCGCTGTGGAAGACGGTGCAGGCGCACCCGTCCGCGGTCACCTTTCCGGACGGCGAGTCGATGCGAGACATGCAGGCACGGGCCGTCAACGCCGTACGCACGATCGACGCGGACGTCGAGGGGGAGGCCGGACCCGACGCCGTGTGGGTCGCGGTCAGCCATGCCGACGTGATCAAGGCCATCCTCGCCGACGCGCTCGGCATGCACCTCGACGCGTTCCAGCGGATCGTGGTCGACCCGGCCTCGCTGTCGGTGGTGCGGTTCACGCCGCTGCGGCCGTTCGTCCTGCACGCCAACGACCACGGCACCGACCTCGCGACCCTGAAGCCGCCGAAGAAGCGGCGCAAGCGGGCCGGCAGCGACGCCGCCGTCGGTGGCGGCGCCGGGGCTCCTCGCCATCACGGCGAGACGACGGAATAGGGTCGGTTGTCATGCCAGTTGTGCACCTATTCGAGCAGCCTGAGCGGTTCGTGGCCGGCACCGTCGGTGAGCCCGGTCAGCGGACCTTCTTCCTGCAGGCCCGGGCGGGCGCCCGGGTCACCAGCGTCGCGCTGGAGAAGGAGCAGGTCGCGGTGCTCGCCGAGCGCGTCGACGACCTGCTCGACGAGCTGCTGCGAGTCACCGGTGGCGACGCCCGGGTGCCCGCGGTAGCGCCGCAGGAGCTCGACGACAGCGGGCCGCTCGACCAGCCGATCGCCGAGGAGTTCCGGGTCGGCACGATGACTCTTGCCTGGGATGGCGAGTCCGAGCAGGTCGTGCTGGAGATCTTCTCGATCGAGCCGACCGCGGTCGAGGACGCCCCGGAGCCCGAGGAGGAGTCGGAGCCCGACGAGGTGCTCGAGGTGCACCTGTCGCCGGCCCTGGCCCGCGCCTTCGCGAAGCGGGCTCAGTCGGTCGTGTCGGCGGGCCGCCCGCCCTGCCCGTTCTGCGGCAACCCGCTGAGCGAGGATGGCCACATCTGTCCCCGCGCCAACGGGTTCCGCCGCGTCAGCGAATGACCGAGCCGGTCCTGCTCACCGACGGGGCGCTCGAGCTCGAAGGGCGACTGCTCACCGCCTCGAATGCGACGTTCGTGGGCACGCTGAGCCTGGACGGAGCCACCGCCGAGTGCGTCTACAAGCCGGTCCGCGGTGAGCGACCGCTGTGGGACTTCCCCGACGGCACGCTGGCCAACCGTGAGCGCGCGGCGTACCTGGTCTCGGAGGCCACCGGGTGGGGCCTCGTCCCGCCGACGGTGCTCCGCGACGGCCCCTTCGGCGCCGGCATGGTGCAGCTCTGGATCGACGCCTCCGAGGCCGACGACGACGCGGTGGCGCTGGTGGACGTCGTACCCCTCGGAGAAGTTCCGGCAGGCTGGCTGCGGGTGCTGGACGCCGAGGACGACCGACGGCAGGCGGTCAGCCTGATCCACCGAGACAGCCTGGTCCTCCAGCAGTTGGCGACCCTCGACGCGATGATCAACAACGCGGACCGCAAAGGCGGGCACGTGCTGTGCGGCGACGACGGCCGGGTGTACGGGTGTGACCACGGGGTGACGTTCCACCAGGAAGGGAAGCTGCGCACGGTGCTGTGGGGATGGGCCGGGGAACCCCTGCCGGACGCGTGCCGCGACGGCGTCAGCCTCGTGGCGGCCGCGCTGACGGCTGACCTCGGCGAGGCGCTACGGCCGCTGCTGTCGCCGGTCGAGCAGGACGCCCTGACCGCGCGGGTGCGACGGCTGACTCGGACCGCGCGCTTCCCGATGCCGTCCCAGGAGTGGCCCGCGATTCCGTGGCCAGCGTTCTAGAGTGGCTCGCTAGAGTTCTGTGCATGCGTGCCTGGCAGTCCCCTGACGTCCCGTCGCTCACCGACTCCTTCGGCTTCGCGCCGACCGTGGTCGTGCACGACACCGCTACCGGGGGCTACGTCGCGACGCAGCCCGTGGACGCCGCGCGGCTCTATGTCTGCGGCATCACCCCGTACGACGCGACGCATCTAGGGCACGCCGCGACCTACCTCGCGTTCGACCTGTTGGTGCGTGCCTGGCGCGACGGCGGGCACGACGTCGTGTACGTACAGAACGTCACCGATGTCGACGACCCGCTGATCGAGCGCGCCCGCGAGTCGGGGGTGGACTGGGAGAAGCTCGCCGAGCGGGAGACCGAGCTGTTCCGCGAGGACATGGCCGAGCTCCGGGTGATCCCGCCGGACCACTACATCGGCGCGGTCGAGTCGATCCCGCTGGTCGTCCGGCAGATCGAGGAGCTGCGGGCGCGCGGCGCGCTGTACGAGGTGGACGGCGACCTGTACTTCCCGGTGTCGGCCGACCCGACGTTCGGCTCACTGTCGGGCTTGGACCGGGAGACGATGGTCGCCTTGTTCCGCGAGCGCGGTGGTGACCCCGACCGCCAGGGCAAGAAGGATCCCCTGGACTGCCTGGTCTGGCAGCAGCAGCGCGGGGACGACCCCGGCTGGGAGTCGTCCCTTGGCACGGGGCGGCCCGGCTGGCACCTGGAGTGCACGGCGATCGCGCTCGAGTACCTCGGGATGGCGTTCGACGTCAACGGCGGCGGCAGCGACCTGACGTTCCCGCACCACGAGATGTGCGCGTCCGAGGCACACGCGGTGACCGGCGAGCGTCCGTTCGCCCAGACGTACGTCCACGCCGGAATGGTCGGGCTCGACGGCGAGAAGATGAGCAAGTCCAAGGGCAACCTGGTGCTCGTGTCCACGGTGCGCCGCGCAGGCACCGACCCGATGGCGATCCGACTTGCGTTGCTGGCCCACCACTACCGCGACGACTGGGAGTGGACCGACGGCGACCTCGCTGAGGCCGAGCGGCGGTTGAGCCGCTGGCGGGAGGCGGTCGCGCTCGGCGCCGGGCCGGACGTCGGCAACCTGCTGATCGACCTGCGCAGCGCGCTGGCCCGTGATCTCGACGCGCCGCAGGCGCTGCTGGCTGTCGACAACTGGGCCGAGGGGGCGATCACCGAGGCGGGGTCCCCGGCCGGTCACCACCCGCAGGCGGGCCGCCTCGTCCGCGACCTGGTCGACGCCCGTCTCGGCGTACTCCTCTGAGGTTGTCAGACGATATCGACTGCATGTGGTCGATATCGTCTGACAAACTGTGGCGTCAGCGGTTGATGGTCCGCCGCAGGTCACGGCGGTAGCCCCACACGGCGAGCGCGCCGAACACCACGAAGCAGGCGACCACCCAGGTCATGTGCACCAGCGGGTCGTCCGGCGCCGGGCTGCCGAAGTCCTGGACGTCGGCCGAGGTCGCCATCGAGCTCCACACCAGCTGCCCGAAGTGGTACGTCGGCAGGTAGGGAGCCGTGTTCTGGAGGATCGCGGGCAGGCCGTTGAGGGTGAAGAAGAAGCCCGAGGCGAACGAGAGCGGCAGGAAGACCAGGTTCGCGATCGCCGACGCCGCTCGGGGCCGGGTCCAGTACGCCAGCGCGAAGCCCAGCGGCGCGAACGCGAGCGCGCCGGCGAGCAGCACGGCAGCCGTGCGGGCCAGCCGGGCCAGGTCGAACTCGGTGCCGCCCAGCACGGCGACGACGTACATCACCAGC
>WHTB01000456.1 GCA_009379735.1 Propionibacteriales bacterium | reverse complement strand
TCGAACCCCCGCCGACACCCACCACCGCGTCGGACCGGGTGAACCCGCACTGCCCCAGCACCGACCAGCAGTACGACGCGACCGGCGCCAGCTTGGCCTCCTCCGCGTCGGGCACCTCGATGACGTACGCCTCGTACCCCTCGGCGAGCAGATCGGCACGGATCGCCTCACCGGTCGTGCGCAACGCCGCCGGGTGGATGACCGCGACCCGCTGCACCCCGTCGCCGAGCAGCTTCGGCAGCTCGCCGAGCAGGCCGGTGCCGATGACCACGTCGTACGGCTGGGCCGTCTCGACCCGGATCGACGACGCCGTCACCGCTGCACCACCGGCAGGATCTCCGCCACCACGTCGTCGGGCGTGCGTCCATCGGTGTCGACGGTCAGCGACGCCACCTCGGTGTAGAGCGGCCGCCGCGCATCCATCAGCTGCTTCAGCCGGCCGCGGATGTTGCCCAGCAGCAGTGGCCGGGCGGCGCCGAGCCCGACTCGTCGGACCGCCTCGGCCAGGCTCACCTCGAGGAACACCACGGTGTGGTCGGCGAGCAGCCGCCGGGTCTCCTCGTCGGTCACCGCCCCGCCACCCAGCGCCAGGACGCCGTCGTGCTCGCTGAGCGCCGACCGCACCGCGGACCGCTCCAGCTGCCGGAAGTGCGCCTCGCCGTGCTCGACGAAGATCTCCGGGATCGGGCTCCCGGTGGACTTCTCGATGTCGTGGTCGGTGTCACGCAGGGGTACGCGCAGGCGCGCCGCGAGCGCCGTGCCGACGGTCGTCTTGCCCGAGCCTGGCGGGCCCACCAGCACCACCATCGGCCGGACAGCAGCCGCGGCCCCGGTCACTGGAACCTCAACGAGGACAGGTAACCCTCGTGGTTGCGGCGCGTCTCCCCCACGGAGTCACCGCCGAACTTCTCCAGCACGGCCTCGGCCACCACCAGCGCCACCATCGCCTCGGCGACGACGCCGGCGGCCGGGACCGCGCACACGTCGGACCGCTGGTGGTGCGCGACGGCGGCCTCACCCGTACTCATGTCGATCGTGCGCAGCGGACGGGGCACGGTGGCGATCGGCTTCATCGCCGCCCGCACCCGCAACGTCGCCCCAGTGCTCATGCCGCCCTCGGTGCCGCCGGCGCGTCCCGACGTACGCCGGACGTGGCCGTCCACCAGCTCGATCTCGTCGTGTGCCTCGGACCCGCGCGTGCGCGCCAGCTCGAACCCGTCACCGACCCCGACGCCCTTGATCGCCTGGATGCCCATCAGCGCGGCCGACAGCCGGGCGTCGAGCCGGCGGTCCCAGTGCACGTGGCTGCCGAGCCCGGGCGGCAGCCCGTGCACGACCACCTCGACCACCCCGCCGAGCGTGTCGCCGTCGGCGTGCGCCGCCTCGATCTCCTTGACCATCGCGGCGCTGGCCTCGGGGTCGAGGCACCGCACCGGGTCGGCGTCGAGCCGGTCGACGTCGACGAAGCGCGGCACGGAGCCGGCCGGCGCACTCGCCTGGCCGATTCCGACGACATGGCTCAGCACGCGTACGCCGACGGCCTGGTGCAGGAACGCGGCCGCCACGCAGCCGAGCGCGACGCGGGCCGCGGTCTCCCGCGCCGACGCCCGCTCGAGGACGGGCCGCGCCTCGTCGAAGTCGTACTTCTGCATGCCGACCAGGTCGGCGTGCCCGGGACGCGGGCGGGTGAGCTTGGCGTTGCGGGCCAGACCCTCGAGGATCTTCTCGTCGACGGGGTCGGCCGACATCACCTGCTCCCACTTGGGCCACTCGGTGTTGCCGATCCGGATGGCGACCGGGCTGCCCAGCGTGCTGCCGTGGCGGATGCCGCCGATGATCTCGATCTGGTCCTGCTCGAACTTCATCCGGGCGCCGCGGCCGTAGCCGAGGCGGCG
>WHTB01000402.1 GCA_009379735.1 Propionibacteriales bacterium | reverse complement strand
GTCGACCAGGCCCTGCGGGGTGTCGTACCGGCGCTCGTGGGCGCCGAGCACCTGCCACAGCTGCTCGTGTCGGCCCTCACTGATCAGGTGCAGGTCGATCTCGCCGAGCGTCGGCAGGAAGCGGTACGGGTCGTCGGTCTTGACCGTGCTGCCGTCGTAGTCGACCTCGAGCCGGTAGTCGGGCACGGCGGTCGCGGCCAGCATGCCGTGCCACACACCGCCGTGCTCATGGCGGAGCGCGACCCGCTCGTCGGCCGTCACCACGGTCACCGACGTGGCCAGCGGCCGCAGCACGCGCACCTCGACGTGCTTGCCGACCAGGTGCGGGCCGAGCACGGAGTGCGGGTCGTGAAGCGAGCCGTCGACCAGTCGTTGCAGGTCGGCAGTCCGGTCGCTGGTCATGCCGTGACCTCGTGCTCGTCGGCACCGGCGAGCCGGCGCACGGCAGCCATCGGGATCGGCAGCCAGCTGGGTCGGTTGCGCGCCTCGTAGACGACCTCGTAGATCGCCTTGTCGGTCTCGTAGGCGCGCATCACGACCGACTCCTCACGCGGGTCGGACTCGGACACCTCGGCGTAGCCGTCGCAGAAGGCGCTGCGGTTGCGCTGCGCCCATTCCCTTGCCCGGTAGGCGATCTGGGCGTCATGTGGATGGTCGGTGAGCAGGTTGGCGGCGGCGTAGTCGAACGAGCGGAGCATGCCCGCGACGTCGCGAAGCGGCGGGTCGAGCGACATCCGCTCGCCGAGCGACTTGGCGGGCTCGCCCTCGAAGTCGATCAGCTTCCAGCCGAGTACGGTGCGCAGCGCCTGGCCGAGATGCAGGTCGCCATGCACCCGCTGGACCTGCAGCGGATGGTCGAGGTCGACGAGGTCGTCGAAGGCGCGCCGCAGGCCGTCGGCGTACTGCTCGATGTCGGGCACGGCGTCGACGGCGGCGTCGAGCCGCTGCTGCATCGCGCCGGCGGTGGCGCGCAAGTCGTCGGCTCCCCACTCCGCCGTGTCGAGGAGGTCGGCCAGATGGAGGTGTACGTCGGCGACCGCCGCGCCGAGCCGTTGGGACTCGCCGGCGAAGTCGCCGCCCACCTCGTCGGCATGCAGGTCGGCCTCGGCGTAGAGGTCGCGGACGCTCGTCAGGGCCAGCGTCCAGCCGTCGGTGGCGGTGCGGAGGAACTGCTGCAGCATCGCGAGGTCGGCGGTCTGCCCCTCGCCCCAGTCGCCCTCGATCCAGCCGTACAGCTCGGCGATGTGCTCGACCTTCGCATCGGTCAGCGCGCGGTGGATCTCGATGTCGGGGTTGCGGCCGGGTGCGATCCGGCGGAACACCTTGAGGATGGCGTCCTCGCCGAAGGCGAGCGAGGAGTTGCTCTGCTCGCCGGTCAACAACAGCGAGGGTGTGGAGATACTGCGGTCGACGCCGTCGAGGCAGTGGAACGACAGGCCGTCGACGGTGCGCTCGTCGAGGACGCCCCGCAGCAGGTAGCGGGTGGCCTCGCGGTCGTGCAGCGCGTCATAGGCCCAGACCGGAGGACGCGGTGGCTCCTCCCATTCGCCGAGCAGCGCATGCGCCAGGTGCTCCTGCGGCTCGGCGTAGTAGGCCATCGGCAGCTGGTAGGTCTCGGTCGTCCCGTCGTCGTACTCGACCTCGACCAGCTCGATCCGCATCGACGGCTCCGTGCCCTCGGCCGACAGCCACGGGAACGGCCAGGTCCAGGACCGCACCCGGAACTCCCGCCCCTTGCCGGCGAACCAGCGCTGCCCGGTCAGGTAGGCGTGCAGGTGTGCGGTCGCGGTCGAAGCTGCCGTCGTCCCTGGTGTGCTCATCGCCCTCGAACCTACCCGCCCGCCGCGCCGGTCTCCCGCCGTCTGGTCGCCCGCCGTCTCTCCGGCCGCTGGCTGGTGGCCGGCGGTGCGGCGGACTCGTCGGCCGGCCGGGGCAGCCGGAACCAGTAGAAGCCGTGGCTGCCGAGGGTCAGCAGGTACGGCAGCTCACCGATCCGCGGGAAGTGGGTGCCCCCCATCAGCTCGACCGGCTCGTACCCCTCGTAGCGACGCAGGTCGAGCTCGACCGGCTGCGGGAAGCGCGACAGGTTGTTGACGCAGAGCACGATGTCGTCGCCGAACTCGCGGACGTAGTTGAAGATGCTCGGGTTGCTCCCGCCGAGGTCGATGAAGTTGCCCATCCCGAACGCCGGGTGCTGCTTGCGCGCATGCACCAGCCGGCGGGTCCAGTGCAGCAGCGACGAGCTGTTCTCCAGCTCGGTCTCGACGTTGACCCGCTGGTAGCCGAAGACCGGGTCCATGATCACCGGCAGGTGCAGCCGACCGGGGGTGGCGGTCGAGAAGCTGGCGTTGCGGTCGGGCGTCCACTGCATCGGCGTGCGCACGCCGTCGCGGTCGCCGAGCCAGATGTTGTCGCCCATGCCGATCTCGTCGCCGTAGTACAGGACGGGGGAGCCGGGCAGCGACAGCAGCATCGCCGTGAACAGCTCCATCGTGTCGACGTCGTTGTCGAGCAGCGGGGCGAGGCGCCGGCGGATGCCGATGTTGGCCTTCATCCGGGGGTCCTTGGCGTACTCGCCCCACATGTAGTCGCGGTCCTCGTCGGTCACCATCTCGAGGGTGAGCTCGTCGTGGTTGCGCAAGAAGATGCCCCACTGGCAGCCCTCGGGGATCTGTGGGGTCTGCTCGAGGATCTCCGAGATGGGGTAGCGCGACTCCCGGCGTACGGCCATGAAGATGCGCGGCATCACCGGGAAGTGGAAGCACATGTGGCACTCGTCGCCGCCGGTCGCCGCGTCGCCGAAGTAGTCGACCACGTCGGCGGGCCACTGGTTCGCCTCCGCGAGCAGCACCCGATCGGGGTAGTTGTCGTCGATGTGCTTGCGGGCGCGCTTGAGGACCTCGTGGGTCTCCT
>WHTB01000234.1 GCA_009379735.1 Propionibacteriales bacterium | reverse complement strand
TCGAAGATCTCGAACGCGACCGCCAGCTTGTGCATGGTCGTGGACTCCCCGCCAGGCACGACGATCCCGTCCACCGCGGCCAGCTCGCGCTCGCGGCGCACGGGTACGGCCTCGGCGCCCGCGGCGTGCAGCATGGCGATGTGCTCACGCACGTCACCTTGCAGCGCGAGTACGCCGATCGTGGGGGAAGTCGTCACCTGTCCATCGTAGGAACAGCCGTCACAGCCGCCCGCACTGACCCATCGACGCCCCGCGCAAATATTCTCGGCTGCTCCGGACAGTTTCCGGGGCCCGCCCCACCTGATGTTCGTACACCCCGCGCCTTGCAGGGCTCGGGCCGTACATGGAACGCGCGGTTACGCCTCGTTCACGGCCCGGGCGGCCGCCATGACACAGCGAGGTCAGCCGCGGCCGGTGTGGAAGGTCTGCATCGCCGTGCTGGTGGGACTCTCGTTGCCGGCGAGGTCGGTGACGCGGATGCGCACCTCGATGGTGTCGTCGGCGGGCAGGCTGACGGACGGGAGCGCGATCAGCCAGGGGCCGGCTCCGGCCGCGGCGCGGTACGTGCCGCACGCGGTGTCGGAGAAGGTCGTGCCGTTCCAGCATCGGTCGGTGCCGTTCGTCGCACGCACCTCGTAGCTCACCGCACCCGGCTCGGAGGTCGTGCCACAGATCCCCGCGCCGAAGCTCGGGTCCATGATCTTGCAGCCCCTCGCGTTGCTGTTCCAGTCGCCGTTGGACACGATGCCGGCACCGGGGTACGTCACGGCCGCGGTTGCCGCCACCGTGTCGAGCGTCGCGTCGAGGGCGGTCGTGGCCGACTCGTTGCCGGCGGCGTCGGTCAGCTGCACCCGGAGCGGGTTGGCGTCGTCCACCAGCGCGACCTCGATGCTGAACCTCCCGTCCGACCCGACCGTCCCGGCGCCGACCACCTGCGTGCCGTGGGTGATCCGCACGGCGCTGCCCGGCTCGCCGGTGCCCAGCACATGGTTCGCAGCCGCGTTGGTGATGCCGTCGGTGCTCGACGACCCGGTGTCGATGCCGAGGGTTAGGCCGCCTGCTGCGTCGGGGCTGACCGAGTCGATCATCAGCACCGTGCTGAGCACCGTCTCGACGTTGCCAGCCAGGTCAGTGGCCCTGAAGTGCACGGTCTGGATGCCCTGGCCAGTGACCGGGACAGTCGCGGTCGGGCCGTTGACAGTCGTCCACCCGTCGGAGTCGACGCGGTACGTGATGGTCGAGACGCCGGAGCCGGACCCGTCGCTCGCGTCCAAAGTGACGGTCACCGGGGTCTGGGTGATCCAGCCGGAGGCGTTCGGTGCCCGGTTGGCCGACGCGGTCGTGACCGGCGCCGTGGTGTCGGGCGAGAACGTCGTACCCGGGCCGAACGCCCCCGTCCAGGGTCCGTGCACGGCAGCCACCCGGTAGGTCTGCTCGCCCATCACCGGGTCGGTGTCCACGCAGGAGAGGGCTGACGCCGTCTGGCAGACGACGGTCCACTCGGCGCCGACGTAGCGGCGTACGACGTAGCTGGTGACCGGGTCGCCGGTCCCCAGCGTCACTGCCTCCCAGCTCACCTGCGCCTGCAGACCGTTCACCCGGACCACCTGCGGGGCGGCCATCTGGCTGACCCTGGTGGCCGAGACGGTCGCCGTGCCGACGCCACCAGCCAACCAGGCCGCGAACGCAACGACCGGCTGCAGCACGAGTACCGCCGCCAGCACGAGGGGAAGGAGTGCGAGCCGCTTCATCGCTTCACCGCCTGCGCGGTCACGACCAGCGGGAAGGTCAGCCCTTGGCAGGAGTCCGGCGCCGATGGCTGCATTCCGAACGGCACCTCGGTTGACGCTGCGCCACGCTTCTCGAGCACGACCGGCCGGGCGAGGTCGTAGGTGCCGAGCTTGAGGTACGTCGGCGGGCAGCCAGTCGACCCGACGCTCGTCACCTCGACCCGAGTCACCCGGATGTCGAAGCTGAACGGGTTGGAGAAGCGCACGCGTACGGGCGTGTCCGCACCCGGGAAGAGCCCGTCCAACGAGTTGACGTACACGTCGAACTCCTCGACCTTGCCATCACCCTTGCCGTGACCCTTGCCGTTGCCGCTGCCGCTGCCGTCCCCCTGGTCGGTGCCCGTGCTGGTGCGGCCGGTCGCCGGCGGGGCGTTCCGGCCGAGCGTCATGCTGCCCTCGCCAGTGACGGTCGAGCGCGGGGCCACGGTTCGGCTGCGTTCACAGCTGACCAGGAAGGCGAGCGCGAGCAGCACGATGGCGACGAGCGTCACCATCAGGCGGTGGCGGGCGGGGGTCATCGTGTCCTCGCGAGGGTCGAAGAGTCTGCCGAGTGGAGATCCGTCGGTGGGGCGGTCCGGGGTGACCACCCCACCGACGGAGACAGTGGGTCAGCTGGTGCTGTGACCGCTCGCGGTGAACGTCAGCGTGAACGTCGCGTCCTGGCACGCGTCGGCCGCGTCGTTGGTCATGGAGACCACGAAGTCGAGGGTCGCCTCGCCGCCGTCGGCATCGAGCACGTCGGTCAGCCCAGACTTGTCGTCCGCGGCGACGACCGAGGCGTCACAGCCCGCGACGCCGGTCGACGCGGTGTCGAACGCGAGCGGGTCGAGGGCGACCTTGTACGGGTTCACGTTCTTCACGGTGACGGGCACGGTGACCGTCCCGTTCGGGAACAGGCCGGCCGGGTCACCGGCGCTGACGACGAGGTCCTGGTTGTGGCCTGCAGTAGCAGAACCCGTGCCGCTGCCGGTGGAGGTCCAGGCGGCGAAGTCGACGCCGGTGACGGCGAGGCCGAGCACTCCGGCGGTGATGACAGAGGTACGACGGACAGAGTTACGCATAGGGACCGTGGTCCTTTCCGAGGTGGAAGGGACGGTTTCGCCTCTGCTCCGCGCCGGGCCGGTAGGCGACCATGTCGCCCGACGCATCAATGCTCCGTCCAACAGTTTCGTTGACAGAGAAGACGGTAACCGTATGTGGTTGCGGCTCCGAGCGAAATCTGCGGTTCTGCGCGCTTATGGCCCGCTCAGGCGGACAGTCTGGCCGAAAAGACGAGCCCGTTGAGACCTCAAGGTCAGACGGTAGTTACTCGGCGTAACCAATGAGCGGTGACCTCGATGCGTCCCTCGTCGAAATGCGCACTGAGCCCGTGCGCCTCGAACCGCTCCAAAGTGGTGTCCAGCAGCTCGTCGCCGGGTGCGACGTTGGCGGTGTCGCCGTGCCACAGGTTGACCTCGAGCATGCCGTGGTCGATGGCGTGCCAGACGTCGGGCGCCGTGAACCACGCGATGCCGGTCAGCTGCTCCCCCGCGTCGTCTCGCCGCTCCAGCTCACCCTTGGCGGTCCAGTGGTCGTCGACACCCTGGAGTACGGCGACGTCACGACTCTCGAGCTCCGCGAACACGGCCTGCAGCCGGTCGTAGTCGGTGGCCTCCGGCCAGTCGGCCTCGTCGGCAGCCAGCTCGGTGCGTGCCGCGCGCACCGCCTCGGTGGCGAAGCCGGTCGCGTCCTCGTCGGCCAGCTCGTCCGCCGCGGCCCGGGTCACCTCGTCGAGCACCGCCTGCTCCTCGAGCAGCCCGGCCCGCACCTGGGCCCGGGCGAAGTCACGTACTCGTTCGGCGGGGTCGACCGCGTCGCTCGACCTGCTCAGCCGCACCCGCCTCACCAGCCGCGCTCGGCCAGCCGGTGTGGCTCGGGGATGTCGTCGACGTTGATGCCGACCATGGCGTCGCCGAGGCCGCGGGAGACCTTCGCGATCACATCCGGGTCGTCGTGGAACGTCGTGGCCTTGACGATGGCGGCGGCCCGTTTGGCCGGGTCGCCGGACTTGAAGATGCCCGAGCCGACGAACACGCCTTCGGCGCCGAGCTGCATCATCATCGCCGCGTCGGCGGGGGTCGCGATGCCGCCCGCCGTGAACAGCACCACCGGCAGCTTGCCGGCGGCGGCCACCTCAGCCACCAGCTCGTACGGCGCCTGCAGCTCCTTGGCGGCGACGAACAGCTCGTCCTCGCTGATCGACTGCAGCCGGCGGATCTCGCCACCGATCTTGCGCATGTGCTTAGTGGCGTTGGAGACGTCGCCGGTGCCGGCCTCGCCCTTGGAGCGGATCATCGCGGCGCCCTCGGTGATCCGGCGGAGCGCCTCACCCAGGTTGGTGGCGCCGCACACGAACGGCACGGTGAACTGCCACTTGTCGATGTGGTTCGCGTAGTCGGCCGGCGTCAGCACCTACGACTCGTCGATGTAGTCGACGCCGAGCGACTGCAGCAGCTGGGCCTCGACGAAGTGCCCGATCCGGGCCTTGGCCATCACCGGGACCGAGACCGCAGAGATAATGCCGTCGATCAGGTCGGGGTCGCTCATCCGGGCCACACCGCCCTGCGACCGGATGTCGGCCGGGACACGCTCCAGCGCCATCACGGCGACCGCCCCGGCGTCCTCGGCGATCTTGGCCTGCTCGGCGGTGACGACGTCCATGATGACGCCACCCTTGAGCATCTCGGCCATGCCGCGCTTGACGCGGCCGGTGCCGGTGTGGGGAGTGGGTTCGGGAGCGGACACGTTCAACCTCTGCAAAAGTTCGGTGCGGCTGGATTCGCGGGACACCCCCATCGTACGGCCCGGCGGGGACCCGCCCCGACTCGGCCACGGCGCGAAGATCAGCTCAGCGCCGGCGGCCAGGAGTCGTCGAGCTCGACCATCCGCGGCGGTGCCGCGTGTCCGCTCAACCGGAACCAGCGGACCAGCACCCGGCCGTGCAGCTCCCGCGCCGCCGCGGCCACGTCGTTGTGGAACCGGCGCGACAGCTCGACGGTGCGGCAGGCGTCGCTCAGCTCCTCGATCAGCACCCCGTGGCTCGGGTCGGCCCGCAGCCGGCGTACCTGGTCGGCGTCGGCGAGCGCCGCCAGCAGGGCCCGGCTGAGGTCGGACTCGGCGGGTTCGCGCTCCTCGTCGGTGCTCGCCCGGGCCCGATGCGCGGCGTCGAGCAGGAGCAGTGACGCCGCCGGGTCCAAGATCTTGGCCGACGCGATCTCGACCACCGTCCCGGAACGGTGGAACAGCGCGGCATCGAGCACGGCGCTGGCTTTCTCGACCCGGTGGTGCAGCCGGTCGAGCCGGCCGGCCATCCAGCTCAGCACCAGGGCGCCGAGCACCAGCGCCGGCCCGACGAACGGCAGCAGCCACTCCATCAGGCATCCTCCCCGACCCGGCCGGCGGCGGTCCGGCGCACCGTCTCGTACACCCGGACGATGTCGCGGGTGAGCAGCGGCCAGTCATACCGTCGCGCCGCCTCGGTCGCCGCGTCCCGGAGGCCGAGCCGGCGGCCGTCGTCCGCGAGCAGGTTCGCCGCGCAGCGGGCCAGCGCGTCGGCGTCGCCTACCGGGTACGTCGACCCGAGCCGCCCGTTGTCCAGCACGGCACGGAACGCCGGGAGGTCGCTGGCGAGCACCGGCGCACCCGCCGCCATCGCCTCGACCAGCACGATCCCAAAGCTCTCCCCACCGGTCTGCGGTGCCACGAACAGGTCGGACGACGCGAGCAGCTCGGACCGGGTGGCGTCGTCGACCTGGCCGAGGAAGGTCACGTCGTCGCGGTGCTCGGCGGGCAGCAGGCGGCGGGCCGCGTCGACGTCGCCTCGGCCCGCGACGTACACGTGCACGCGCGGACGCGCACGCACCAGCAGCGGCACGGCCCGGAGCAGGGTCGCCAGACCCTTGCGCGGCTCGTCGAGCCGGCCGAGGAAGCTGACGGTGCCACCAGGCGCCGACCAGCGGGCCGCCGGCGACACGGCGAAACGGTCGACGAAGACGCCGTTCGGGATGATCACCGGCTCGCCGCCGAAGTGCTGCACCAGCGTGCGCCGCGCATGCTCCGACACAGCGATCCGGCCGCCGATCTTCTCCATCGACGGCCGCAGCATCGCCGCCGCCGACGACATCGCCCGGCTGCGCGTGTTGGACGTGTGGAACGTCCCGACGATCGGGCCGCGCGCCGCCCACAAGGCCAGCACGGACACCGACGGCACCGACGGCTCGTGGATGTGCAGCAGGTCGAACCGCCCCTCACGCAGCCAGCGCCGGGTCCGCTTCGCCGCCAGCGGGCCGAAGGTGAGCCGGGCGACCGAGCCGTTGTACGGCACCGGGACCGCTCGCCCGGCCGGCACAACGTACCCAGGAAGGCCGCGGCCCTCCTCCCCCGGCGCGAGCACGGACACCTGGTGGCCGAGCGAGGTGAGCTGCTCGGTCAGGTCGCGGACGTGGTTCTGCACGCCGCCCGGAACGTCCAGGGAGTACGGGCAGACCATGCCGATCCTCACGACCTGATCCTTACAGGTCCGCCGCGAACACCCGCTGCAGCATGTGCCAGTCCTCCGGGTGGGCCCGGATACCGGCCGAGAACGCGTCCGCGACCTGCTGCGTCATGATCCGCGCGCCGTCGGCGCCGGCGACCCGCGGCACCGGCCGGTGAAACCGGATCCGCAGCAGCGCCCCCTGGTACGACAGCGTGGCCGGCAGCAGGACCGCGCGGGTCGAGCGGGATAGCACCGCCGGGCCGGCCGGCAGCCGGGCGGCCTCGCCGAGCAGGTCGACCTCGACCCCGCTCGACGACAGGTCCCGGTCGGCGACCAGGCAGATCAGCCGGCCGGCCCGGGCCCGCTCGACCAGCGTGTGGAACGTCGCGCCGTCGCCCCCGGTCAGCGGCAGCACCTCCATCCCGAGGCTCTCCCGGTAGGCCACGAACCGCTGGTAGAGCCGCTCCGGCCGGAGCCGTTCCGCGACCGTCGTGAACGGCATACCGGACAGCGCTACCCAGGCCCCGGCGTGGTCCCAGTTGGCGGTGTGCGGGAGCGCGATCACGACACCGTCGCCGGCGGCGTACGCGTCCCGGAGGTAGTGCTCGTCGTCGGTCACCACGCTCGACACAACCCGATCGACCGACCAGGTGGGCAGTCGGAACGTCTCGCACCAGTAGCGCAGGTACGACCGCAGCGCTCGCCGGGACAGCGCGCGCAGCTGCGCATCGTCGTGCGCGGGGCTGGCCCGCCGCAGGTTGGCCTCGAGCCGCTGGACGCCGGCGCCGCGGCGCCGCCAGATCTGGTCGCCGACCGCCGCGAACGCCGCCCTGGCGACCGGTTCGGGCACCCGTTTGGACAGCGCCCAGCCGGCCCCGAACAGCCAGTCATTCATGCGAGGCGTCGGTGCCCGCGACCGCCTGCTTGTGCACGATCATCATCCGCTGCACCACCGTCACGCTGCTGGCCACGGCGAGCAGCGCCAGCGCGACCACGATCAACGGCTCGAAGTCGAAGATGCCGGCCAGCCCGGTGGC
>WHTB01000164.1 GCA_009379735.1 Propionibacteriales bacterium | reverse complement strand
TCAGTCATCGAAGCACCCGTCCGCCGGACCAGACACTCCCCCGGGCCAGCCTTGACCGAGTCCTCGCTTGCCGCGACAGCCTCCTGCACAGTCTGAGGCGTCAGCTCGAGCTCGCGACCACTGTCGGAGACCTGCCACAGCTGAACCTGTCCGTGCTGGCGGCGGAGCCAGTCAGGCCGCTGCGGAAGATCCTGGCACGATTCCGAACGCTGGACCCGATCGGGCCCCAACTGACGTACTCATCGGCCGCTCCGGCGAAACGCTCGTGGAGTCGTGGCGGCAGGCAGCCCGAGCAAGTCTGCTGGCAACCGACGTGCTCGACAGCACCCGAGTGTGGCGGACTAAACCTGATGTCGAGTGGGCGGTCGTCGCCGATGCTGCGGCCGCGGCGGCGTGTCTGAGCGTCTTGGACGACGACCTGGCCAGGATGGTTCTGTCGATCGACCCAGACCTCGCAGGACGACTGTGCCGGACGAACCGGAGCGGGCTCGGCCTGGCTGCCGCCCTGGTCCAGCAGGTCGCCAGCACCGGACCGTTGAGCGCCACACTCCCGCGGTTGTCGCGTCCCGAGCCGACGACAGTGCGGCCCCGCGCGGTCGTCCGTCTCGGCGATGCGGCCGAGGGCCAGCAGCGCCTGGCCGAGATGTTGCGCCGTCGCCAGGGAGGCCTTCCAGCGCGCTCGCTCGGACTCGTACTCGTCGGTCAGGCGCGCATCTCCCACGCACTCGCCAGCGCTGCTCGGCGCCTGGCAAGTGGAGCCGAGCGGGATGCCGCGGATGACGCCAACTCCCTAGCCACGGCGCTGGAAGCTCGTGCCCATGCCCTGACACAGCTGGCTCGGGCTCGCGTCGGGGTGGCCGACCTTCGCAGGCCCGACCCGGCTGTCGTGTGGCAGACCGGGGAGGTCCTCCGTGCCCTTGAGCGGCACGAGCGCTCAGCGAGCGATCACGACCTCGACGAACGCGATCGGCATCCTGGAGCCACTGAAGGAGGTCGGCGGCAAGCACTACAAGGGTGGCGTCGGGGTCACCGCAGGCACCCGCCGCCGCACGACGCGTCATCCGTCCGACGTCCTGGCCGCGCGAAGCGGGGGTCTCGGACGAAGACGCCGGCGGGCATCCGTTGGGTTCGGTTGTCTCCGAGCATGGTCCTGTCGTACGAGGCGTTGCTGGACTCTCGACCTGGGTCGAACTCGTATCGCCACAGGGCAGCCCGTGGGTTCCGCTCGAACTTCCGGCAGCGATTCCGGCGACCCGCCTGGGATGGCGTCGATCCAGCGGACCCGGAGTCGCTGAAGCATGTTCCCCCTCAGTTGACCGGGTTCCGCTTCCACGAGGGCCGGCACACGCACAGCACATGGCTTGCGCAGGACGGAGTGCCGGAGATCGCGCGCCGGGCCCGCATGGGTCACAAGATGCCCGGCATTGCAGCGCGTCTATGAGCACGTCACACCCGAGATGGAGCACCAGGTCAGCGAGCGCTTGGAGGCTCGCTGGTGGGCCTCTGTGCTGGAGCTGACGCCGGCGGAGTCGATGAGACTCCTCAGCTGGATCCCCCAGCTCCGACCGCAGTTCGACGCCGCTCGGGCAAGTCGGGGCGCCGGAATCGGCTTTGCTCCCAAGCCTTATCCCTCAAGAGGTGGATCGCAGGTGACGAGGTCGCCGTTCTGCTTTGCGATGGTGCCCCTCGCCTCCCCCAAGCGGGGGGAGGCAGAACCTGCAGGCTGCGCTGACGGGTTACCGCGACGTGGACGTCGCCCAGCACCGAGGAGATGCGGGCGGGTGCTTGTTCGAGCAGCACTCGCTAACCTCGGGCTGCTGGGCGTCCGGTTTCGCCGCTGTCACTGGGCCATCGCAGGCTGGCCGTCGAGACCGTCCGGCGGCGCCGCGGCGCTCTTGGGCAAGGGCTCGGGTGTCCGGCGAGGGGCCGGCTCCATGGACACCTCGCCGCTGAGGAGGTGTCCGGCGCCGGGGACCTGCGGGCGCAGCCCGAGCTCGGTCAGGATCGTGAACACCGTGGCCGTCGCCGCGGAGAGGACCGGCAGTCCGGCCTCGTCCTCGACCGGCTGGATCGCCGGCAGGGAGCGCATCTGGACGCATGCCGAAAGCACCAGGGCGTGCGCACCCCGCGTGTTGACCCTGCGCCAATGCTCCCGAAGCGCCTCCGGGTCGAGCTGTGCCACCTCACGGTTGTCGGAGACCTCGAGGCTCAGCGCGTCCAGGACCTCGATGCCCGCATCCTCGATGTAGTCGGCGACGAGCTTGGTCAGTGGCTTCGTGTACGGGGTGACCAAGGCGATGCGACGGGCCCCGAGCGCATCAAGGCCACGCAGCAGGGCGCCGGCGCTGGACACGACCGGGACGTCGAGTCCCTCGGCGTCGAGGACGCCGGTGATCTGCGCCTCGGCGTGGCAGTGGTAGCCGGCGCCTTGGGCCATGATCGCCACCAGACAGGCCGAGGTGACGACGTCGGGCCGGGCGTCCGCGAGCTCAATGGTCGCTCGTTCGGTCTGGGCGTTCATCCGCGTGAGCTCCTCGGGAGTCACGTGCTTCATCCGCATCCGGCTCGCGTGGAACGTGAACCGGTCCTCGGGCGTCACGTCCTCGCGCGCGTGCAGCATGCGGGGCAGCTCCGTCTCCATCGTTGTGTTCGAGCTCGGCACGATCATGCCGATGCGGTACTCGGTCATCATGTTCCCCTGTCTGCTTCGCCAGGTGTCCCGGCTCCGATCCCTGCCCATGGGACGGGCTGCCTATGACATCTTGGTGCTTGACGTCGGGTGAGACGTGGGTAACACTCCATCCAGTGGTTCAGCCACTATGCCACTTTCTAATGTGTGGTCCCAAATGATCGAAGGGAGCCCCGGCCGGCTCCGCCGAAGGAGACAAGCCATGAGCATTCGACGCGGTTCGCTCGTCGCCGCCACGCTCGTCCCTGTGATGACGCTGGTTGCTTGCGGAGGTGGCGACTCCGGCAGCGCCGCCAGCGGGGACGACGAGTGCGGCAGCGTGTCGCTTCGCCTGTCGCACCAGTGGCCCGCCGCGAGCGGTGGGGAGGACAGTGACTTCCGGTCCGAGCTGGCGCAGCAGTTCGCCGACAAGGTGGCCGAGGAGACCGACGACCAGGTTAAGGTGCAGATCTTCCCGGGCAGCTCGTTGGTGGAGTCCACCGAGCAGTACGACGCGATGATGGAGGGGGCAGTGGACCTTTCCGTCTTCCCGCTGGACTACGCGTCGGGTCGTGTCCCCAACTTCAGTGTCACGCTGATGCCCGGACTCGTCCGCAACCACGAGCAGGCGCAGGCGTGGCAGGACGCCGAGATCGGCAAGCGCCTCGTGGAGGTCTTGGACGAGAACGGCATCAAGATCCTGACCTGGGTGTGGAACGCCGGTGCCATCGGCACGAAGGGCGACCCGGTGGTGACGCCCGCAGACGTCAAGCCTGGGATGACCATGCGAGCGGCCGGCAGCTATGTCGAGAACATGCTCAAGGACGCGGGCGCCGGTATCTCGAGCCTACCGTCCAACGAGATCTACACCGCGATGCAGACAGGTGTCCTCGATGCGGCCGTGACTTCCACGGGGTCCTTCGCTTCGTTCAACCTCCAGGAGCAGGTCAAGTCCTTCACCTCTCCCACGGAGCACACCTTCTGGTTCATGTTCGAGCCGCTGATCATCAGCAACGAGGCCTTCGACAAGCTGTGCGCGGACCAGCAGGAGGCCCTGGAGTCGGTGGGTGCGGAGCTGCAGGAGTTCGCCTACACCGCTTCCGAGGAGGACGACACCCGCGTCGAGAAGATCTTCGCCGACGCCGGGGTGGAGGTCACCACGATGGATGACGCCGCGTTTGCGGAGTGGCAGAAGCTGGCCGAGAAGCAGTGGGACGCGTTCGCCCAGTCCGCACCGGACGGCCAAGAGCTCATGGACCTGGCCAAAGAGTCATCCGGCGAGTGAAAGTGGTGGGTGGGTCCTCCGTGCAAAGGGCCCACCCACTGCTCTAGGTGACTGGCCACTGCTGCGATTCGACCACCTGCGGAGGGCGCCATGCGTCTGCTCAAGTACGTGCTGACGTTTCGTTGGGCCAACACCCTGTCGGAGATTGCCGGCTACCTCTGTGCTGCGGCGCTGGTCATTGCCACGCTCGTCATGGTGCACGGCGTGCTCTCGCGGTACCTGCTCGGCCGCCCAACGGTGTGGCAGACCGAGGTGAGCATCTATCTCCTCGTCTTCGTGACGTTCGTGGGTGCCGCGTACGGTCTCAAGCACCACGCGCACGTGGGCGTCGACCTCCTCGTCGAACGACTCCCGGCGCGCGCACAGTTGGTCGTGCGCCTGGTGACGGCCGGGCTATCCCTGGTCGTGGTCGCGGTGGTGATCTGGACCGCCTACGGCACGTGGTGGGAGGCCGTCGCGGGTGATTTCCGCTCGCCGACCGCGCTCCGAGCGCCGCTCTCGGTGGCCTATGGGATCCTGCCGCTCGGGATGCTGTTGGTGGCCTTCCAGTACATCGCCTTCGTCATCGAGGGGATCCAGAGTCTCCCCACCGGTGAGGGAGCCGCCGAGAAGGCAGCTCTACTCGGGCAAGGGAACGCGGAACTGACTGCCGCGGTCGAGGAGCCAACGGTCATTCCGTCCTCCGCCGGCGAGCCGAGCACCGAGGCATCATCGCCCGAGGCGACGGGCACTGAAGGAATGCGCCGCCGCTCGTGAGCTCTCTGACGATGGGTTCCCTCATCGCGGTGATGGGAATCGTTCTCTTCATGACCGGCATGCCGATCGCGTTCGCGCTCGGCATGACCGCACTGATCTCGATCCTGCTCTTCCTCGAGCCTTCCGAGTTCGAGCTCTTCGGCAAGTTCCTCTACGACTCCGTGAACGACTTCGGCCTGCTCGCGATCCCGCTGTTCGTGTTGATGGGCAACCTTTTCGGGGGGTCCGTCGCGAGCAGACAGCTGTTCGGGGCGGGGGAAGCCTGGCTCAGCAAGGTCCGAGGCGGTCTGGGGATGAGTAGCGTCCTGGCCTGCTCGATCTTCGCCGCACTGACTGGATCGAGTCCCGCCACGTCGGCCGCGATCGGGCGGATCGCCGTCCCGGAGATGCTCGCGCGCGGCTACTCCTCGCGGGTCGCGACGGGGGCGATCGCAGCTGGCGGAACATTGGGGATCCTGATCCCGCCCAGCGTCACGCTGATCCTGTATGGAATCGCGGCCGAGGTGTCGATCGGCCAGCTGTTCGCTGCCGGCATCATCCCCGGCATCCTGGTCACGGGGCTCTTCTGCGCCTGGATCTTCGTTGCGGTCACGCTGGAGCAGCGGCAAACGGCACGCGCCCCGGCGATGGCGACGGCGGCGGGCGGGGTCGGGGCCGCGTCTCCACCGGAACGTGGCGACTCGGCTGTGGCTCGCTACGTCATCCCCGAGTACACCTGGGCCCAGCGGTTCACCGCGCTGCTCAAGGTGCTGCCGTTCATCGTGCTGATCGTCTGCATCCTCGGCGTGCTCTACGCCGGCATCGCGACGCCGAGCGAGGCGGCGGCGGTTGGCGTGGTGCTGGTCCTGCTGCTGGTGGGCGTTGCCTACCGTGGACTGAAGCCGCGAGAGTTCCTCCACGTGCTCCTGGAGACCACCAACCAGAGCACAATGATCCTCACCATCACGGCCTTCTCGGCGGTGATCGCCACCGTGCTGAGCTTCCTCAGCGTCCCGCAGGACCTCGCACTGATGGTTACCGAGCTGGAGATCAACCGGTGGGTGATCATGGTGGTGATCAACATCTTCTTGCTGATCTTGGGCCTGTTCCTGCCTCCGGTGTCGATCATCGTGATGGTGACGCCGGTGCTCTACCCGCTGATCATCGGCCTTGGCTTCGACCCGATCTGGTTCGGCATCATCATGACCCTCAACATGGAGATGGGCCTGATCACGCCGCCCGTGGGGCTGAACCTCTACGTGCTCAAGGGCATCGCACCCGACGTCCCGCTCAAGGAGATCCTGATCGGCACCTTGCCCTACGTCGGTGTACTGGCTGTCGGCATCGCGGTGCTGTCGATCTTCCCCGGCATCGTGACCTGGCTGCCGCAACTGTTGTACTGACGTCCCGGGAGGGGAACCAGCCTGTGGCTGTGGAAGAACACGTGGTCACGTTCGACCTGTTCAGCGCACTGGTCGACTCCCGGACGGGAGCTTCCGTCGTCCTCGGCCGATTGGGCGCCACCAGACAGTGGCACCCGACCGGCACGGAGGTGTACGACGACTGGGACACCCGGAACAAGGAGGCGCAGCGGGCGTGCGAGGCATGGGTCCCTTACGAAGTCCTGGCCCGCGACGCGCTAGCGGAGACTTATGCAGCGCTCGACCTCGACGGGGACGCAGCCGACGATCTCACGGAGGTCCTCCGCGCGCTGCCGGACTGGCCACTGTGGCCCGACGTCGAGGACACCCTGCCAATGCTCGCCTGCCGCTACCGCGTCGGCCTCCTATCCAACGTCGACGACGCGCTGTTCCTGCGCACGCGTGCGGCGACCTATGTCGACCCGGACCTCGCGATGACGTCGGAGCGGCTTGGTGTCTACAAGCCGGACCCGCGGATCTACCACCGGGCGCAGGAGACACTTGGACCGATGGTCCACATCGCCACCTCGGCGCGTGACGTCCGCGGCTCGCTGGAGGCCGGCATCCCCGTCGTACGACTGCGACGACCGGGGCACCACCTCGACCCCGACGGTCCACGGCCGACCGTCGAGGTAGACGCGATGGCGCTGCTCGAGGAGCTCATCCCCGTCGCCTGGTCCCGCGCCGGGAGAACAGGGCGTACAGCGGGCGATGACTGAGGCCGACTCCAGCCGGCTCGGCGGTCTGCTCGGCATCTTGCACACGTCGCACGTCTTCGGGGCCTGGGCTATGGACTCGCCACGGGCCTGCTCATCGAGCGGCACGACTACCTCCCCGCCTGCTCCGGCTGGCCTGCGATGGCGGCTCGCCGCCGTGGTCCTTCTGGGTGCATGAGGGCGGCGGGCCACCGGTCCGGTCGACGCGCCTCAGCTGAGTCCGAGCCGCCGGTAGCGCTCGCGCCGGCTCCGCAGCCGGTCCTCCGGGTCCTGGCGGAGCAGGACGGCCAGCTCCTCGCGCAGCACCTGGCCCACGCGGCGGCAGAACTCCTCGGGCTCGTCGGCGGCGTCGGGACGCTCCGGCACAACACGGTCGACGATGCCGTTCGCCAGCAGGTCCGCCGAGCGGACGCCCTGGTTTTGCGCCATCTCGGCTGCATGCCCGGTGTCCCGGTGCACGATCGCGCTGGCGCCCTCGGGCGGCAACGGCGAGAGCCACCCGTGCTGGGCGGCAACGACCCGGTCGCCGGGCAGCAGCGCAAGCGCCCCACCACCGGTGCCCTGCCCGAACAGGAGGGTGAGCGTGGGCGCCTCGAGCGTCACGAGGTCGGACAGGCAGCGCGCGATCTCGCCAGCGAGCCCACCCTCCTCGGCCTCGACGGAGAGGGCAGCGCCGGGTGTGTCGATCACGGTGACCAGCGGCAGGTCCAGCTCAGCGGCCAGGCGCATTCCACGACGGGCCTCGCGCAACGCGCCAGGCCCCAAGGGCCGGTCCTCGGTCTGCCCGCGACGGTCCTGGCCGAGGAATACACAGGGAGCGCTGCCAAAGCGGGCCAGGGCAATCAGCAGCCCAGGGTCGTGCTCGCCCTCACCGGTCCCGCTGAGGGGTACGACGTCCGTGGCGGCGTACCGCAGCAGCCGACGTACCCCGGGCCGGTCTTGGCGGCGGGAGCGGGTGATCGAGTCCCACGCCGGGACGTCCGGCAGCGGCTCGGCCCCGGCCGGAGTTCCGGCGTCGAGAGGGATGTGGCGATCGGCGCAGATTACATTCAGCGCCCGGTCGAGCACGTCGGCGATCTGGGCCGGCTCCACCACGGCGTCGATGAGGCCCCGCTCGAACAGGTTCTCCGCAACCTGAACACCTGGGGGAAACGCCCGCCCGTAGAGGGCCTCGTAGACTCGAGGACCCAGGAACCCGACCAAGGCGCCGGGCTCGGCGACCGTGACGTGGCCGAGCGAACCCCAGGAGGCGAAGACGCCACCCGTGGTGGGGTGGCGCACGTACACCAGGTAGGGCAACGCGCGTGCCTTGTGTTTGGCGATGGCGGCGGTGATCTTGACCATCTGGATGAAGGCCACGGTGCCCTCCTGCATGCGGGTCCCTCCTGAGACAGGAGCGGCGAGAAGCGGGAGTCCCTCGGCGGTGGCGCGTTCGACCGCGCGGACCAGGCGCTCGGCGGCGGCCACACCGATCGAGCCGGCGAGGAACGAGAACTCACACGCCATCACGGCGACCCCACGGCCACGGATGGTTCCCTCACCGGTCATCACCGCCTCGTCGAGGCCGGTGCGTTCCCTCGCCGAGGCCAGCTCCGCGGCGTACGCCTCGGCCATCGGCGGATCGACCGGGGACTCGTCCCAGGACCGGAACGAGCCGTCATCGAGGACGCGGTCGACAAGCTGGCGGGCGTCAGGCCCGCGGCTCACGACGCACCGCCGTCGGCCTGCTCCGCGGCGTCGAGCTCGTCGAGCCAGGCGCGGACACTGTGGTCGTGCTGACCCAGGAGGGGGGGTGGTAGATGGTCCTCACGGTCGCCGGCGTGGCTTTGGTCGTCGAAGCGCAACGGCGGGCCGGGCAGGTTGATCGGCCCCGCCGACTGGTGCTCCACCTCGATCAGCAGGCTCTGCGACCGGGTCTGTTCCCAGCCGAACACGTCATCGAGTGTGCGCACCTTGCCGGCGGGCACCCCGGCCTCGGCGAGCCGGGCGAGCCAGACCTCGGCAACGTCAGCCGCGAATGTACGCTCCGTCTCGGCGATGAGCTCGTCGCGGTGGGCCACCCGCAGCTCGTTGCTCTGGAACCGCTGGTCGGCCACGTCGATGCCGGCGACGGGAGCGAACTTCCGCCACAACGTCTCGCTGCCCACGGCGAGCTGAACCGGCGAGTCGGCGGTGCGGAACAGCCCGTAGGGCGCGATCGAGGCATGGTGGTTGCCGATCCCAGTCGGCACCTCCTTCGCGATCGTGTAGCGCGTCCCCTGGAACGCGTACACCCCCACAATCGCTGCCAGCAGGCTGGTGCGGACGACGCGTCCACGGCCGGTGCTGTGCCGCTCGTTCAACGCTGCGACGACCCCGAAGGCGCCATACATCCCGGCCAAGACGTCACCGATGGGTACACCGACCTTGGTGGGGTGGTCCGGGTCGGGGCCGGTCACACTCATCAGGCCGGCCTCGCCCTGGGCGATCTGGTCGTAGCCCGGGCGCCCACCCTCGGGGCCGTCGTGACCGAACCCAGTGATCGACATGATCACCAGCCGTGGGTTGATCTCGTGCAGCTGCTCGACCGAGAACCCCAGCCGGTCCAGCACCCCGGGGCGGAAGTTCTCCATCAGCACGTCTGAGCGAACCACCAGGCGGCGGAGGAAGCTCGTGCCCTCCTCGCTCTTGAGGTCCGCGGTCACGGACTCCTTGTTGCGGTTGCAGGACATGAAATACGTAGACTCGCGGGACTCGCCCTCGCCGATGAAGGGCGGGCCCCACAGCCGGGCGTCGTCACCCACTCCCGGCATCTCGACCTTGATCACGCGGGCCCCGAGGTCCCCAAGCATCATCGCGGCATGGGGTCCGGCCAGGGCATGCGTCAGGT
>WHTB01000187.1 GCA_009379735.1 Propionibacteriales bacterium | reverse complement strand
GGCTGGGTCGATGGCGGGCGGCAGGTCGGCGGTCGCGAGCGCGTCGCCGTTCAGCCCGCGCGCGAGGCGCCCGCGGGTCTCGGGGTCACGCGGCACCCACACCGGCCGGCGGCCGAACAGCTGCTCGGCGTGGTCGACGCAGTCGGCCGGCCGGAAGTCGACGCCGACCCGGCCGGCGGAGGCCTGGTCGACGAGGATGGCGACGCGCTCGGCGCGCAGCCGTCGCGGGCAGCCGGGCAGCAGCTGCAGGACGTCCGGGTCGCCCACGAGCACCAGGTCGGTGCTGACGTCCTGCTCGACGTGGACCAGGTCGACCGCCCGGCCGTTGACCAGCCGTTGCAGCCTGGCGCTGAGCGGGTCGCGGCGGGCCACCAGCGGACGTGCCGTCTCGGCATGCGCGACCGCGACCCGCAGCCCCAGGGAGCGCAGCACGTCGAGATCGCCGAGCAGTCGACGCTGCGGCCCGCGCGCGGCACGCCAGTCGTTGAGCAACACGACGTCGTAGTGCCGGGCCGCGGTGTCGGCACGGGGACGGCCCACCCACGACGGGTCGGGCGGCGGGAACGGTCGGGGGGCGTGCGGGTCCGGGCTGACCCGCGGCGAGGCGCCGTACTCGCGGATCTCGGTGTGCCAGTGCGTGTACGCGTCGAAGTAGGCGATTCGCGACCACCGGGTCCACCCCGGGGTCGTGTCCTCCCGCGACAGCGACCCCGACCGCAGCTGGGTGATCGCCAGCGGGACCCGCTCGGAGAGGTTCCGCACACTGCGCTCCCGCAACGCCCGAAGCCGGGCGGGGAGCTCCATGTCCGCCGACCGGCGGACCGGGTCGAAGTAGCCCACCAGCTCATGCACCGGCTCGCGGCGGAGCATCAGCGACGACGCGTTGACCCGGCGCGGCGGGTAGCCCGGGTAGGTGAACGTCAGCTCGGGGTAGGCCCGCAGGGCGGTGCTGCGGGTGGCGAGCAGCGTCTCGTCGGCCCGCAGCGCCGCGACCTGCCGCTCGACCCGACGCGGGTGCGACCAGTCGTCGGAGTCCTGGAACGTGACGTACTCACCGCGCGCGTGGTCCAGCGCCAGGTTGCGGACCCGGTACGTGCCGCCGTTCTCCGGCGTCGTGAGTACGCGGACCCGCGGGTCGATGGCCGCGACCTGGGCGAGCACGTCGGCGTACTCCGGCGGCGACGCGTCGTCGACCACCAGCAGCTCGAGGTTGCGCCAGCTCTGGGCGAGGACCGCTCGGACCGCCGAGAAGATCCCCGGGCCTGGGTGGAACGCCGACATCACGACCGTCACCAGGCTGGCGTCGTCGACTGTGCTGGACGGGGTCGCGGTGAGCCGCTCGAACGGCGTCTCCCCGGTGCCGTCGAGCGTGACCGGTTCGAGGCGGTGCCGGGTGAAGGCCTGGTTCAGCCGGCGGAGCCAGGCGTCCGGTGAGTCCGCGGCGCCGGTGAACGGGTTGGCCAGGTCGAGCTCGAGCGCCCAGCGCTGGGACCGGGGGACGTCGAGGCGGGGGAGCACGCTGCGCAGGCGGTCGAACTGCCGGTCCTGGGCGAGCAGCTGCGCATAGAGGCCGGCCGCCTCGGCGGTGAGCACCTTCGACCCGTGCGCCGCACGCACCAGCCCGAACAGCCCGATGGCGAGACCGCGGTCGGTGTCGTCCAGCTGTTGCAGCGCCACCACCCGGGCGAGCTGGAGGAGCCACTGCGGGTCGTACGCCGATGCCCGGCCGACGAGCGCCCGGGACGGCAGGTCGGACGGCGACACGAGCGCCGCGAGCCGGTCAGCGTCGAGCGCGCCGCTGGTCGCGCCGCCGGCGAGGATGTCGCGGCCCGGCCGGCTCTTGGTACGGATCAGCAGCGCGGCCAGCGCGTCCACGTCCTGGTCGGCGCGGATCCGCGCGGCGAACCGCTCGAGGAACTCCTGGTGGGTGGTCATCGGCGGTCAGGTGGACGCGGCCGAGCGCTTGACCGTGGCGTAGATACCGGCGTACGCGTGGGCGTTGGACGACCACTGGCGCTCCGCGACCACCCAGGCCCGCCCCCGTTCGGCGAGCTCGGCGCGCAGGCCCGGGTCCTCGTACATCTCCACCAGCGTCTCCGCGAGCGACTCGCCGTCGCCGGCCCGGAAGGCGCGACCACGTTCGCCGCCGCCGATGATCTCGAGCAGGGCCTCCAGGTCCGAGACCACGACCGGCAGGCCGGCCGCCATCGCCTCGAACGGCTTGAGCGGTGTCACCAGCCGGGCCGCGCGCTCGGCGACCCGCGGCACCACGAAGACGTCGAGCAGCCGGTAGTAGTCGAGCACCTCGTCGTGCGGCACCTTGCCGGTGAACACGACGGCGTCCTTCGCGTCGAGCCGGTCGGCCAGTGCCTCCAGCTCGTCTCGCCGGGAGCCGTCGCCGATGATCAGGGCGACTGCTGGAACCCCCTGGTGGCGCAGCGCGACCGCGGCCTCGACCAGCGCCTCGTGGCCCTCCCGGTAGTGGTCGAGGTTGCTGACGTAGCCGAACGTGAACGCGTCGCCCAGGCCGAGCCGGTCGACCAGCTCGCCGCGGCGCTCACCGGGGCGGAAGGCGTCGGTGTCGACGCCGTTGGGCACCACGAAGACGTGGTCGGCCGGCACCCCGCGGGCGATGATCTCGGCCCGCATCGACTCGCTCAGCGTCACGACAGCGTCGGCCTCGGCCAGGCAGCGGGTCTCGGTCGCGAAGCGCCGCTCGTACGCCTCGCCCCGCTCGTTCCAGTCCAGGTCCCGGCTCCAAAGCGACTCGAAGAACCCTCGGACCTCGTAGACGAGGGGCAGGTCGAACCGGCGGGCCAAGGCGAGACCGACCAGCGCGGCCTCGTACCCACGATGGCCGGAGTGGACGTGCAACAGCTCGGGTGCGACCTCGGCGACGATGGCCGCCGCCGCCATCGCGTACGCGTCGAGGTAGGTGTCGAAGGGGCCGTCGAGCACGGCGGGAGCGGCGTCGAGACGGACGTGCCGCGTGCCGTGCACCTCGTCCTCCGGCGGTGCGTCGGGGACGCCGATCTGCCGTGGAAACCCCAACGCCGTAAGGGCAACCGGGTCGAGCCCGGTGTCGCGCTGACTGTCGAGGAGGTACTGGCTGCGCATCGTGTAGCCGCTCTGCCGGTACGGCAGGGATGCCTTCAGCAGGTGCAGGACCCGCCCCGGCACCACGCCGTGACGCGGGCCGCTGGACTTGGGGACGTACGGAAGCCAGCCTGGCTCGGTCTCCTGGAGCCGACCGCGGAGCAGCCGCTCCTGCCGTCGTAGCCGGGCGGAGTCGCCGAGCCGCCGCTGCGCCGCGACCACCTGCGCCTGGTGGGTGAGCGCGCCCGCCTTGGCGAAGGCGGTGCCGGCCGCGGTCAGGAACCCCTTGTCCCCGGACCGGGCGTCCATCCGCTCGGCGGCGAAGCCGACCGCCTCGTCGTACCTGCGCTCGTCGGTGAGGGTCTGGAGCGTGCGGGTGTCCGCCCGGGCGTCGGCCGGTTGCCGTGCGGTGCGGGCGCGCTGGAGAGTGGACTTGACGAGGCGCCGGAGCCGGTTCGCTGCGCGCCTGGCGACGCCCCGCTCGGATCCCATGGAGCGGGACACTACCGTGCGGCCGGTGGCGGGTAGCATGCCCCGCGTCCGCTGACGACAGGGAGTGAACCAGCAGATGACGACCCGGCCCGCCTCGTTCGCACGTCGTGCGGCGAAGGCTGCGCGGCGGCGTCTCGACGACCGCAAGCGGGTCGGCGCCGACCCCGTGCCGACCGTGCGTCGCGACGACGTGCGTGCCGTCGTTGCGGCCGGTGCGCGGCTGACCACCTGCCTGGCGTGGGAGTGGGACCAGGTGCCGGTCGCTCCCGAAACCTGGGCCGAGCTGACCCGAGACCTGCAGGCCGACATCGCGCTGCTCGAGGTGAGCGGCGGCGTCGTGCCGGGTTGGGGCGCCGTGGACGGTGAGGTCGTACGGTCGCTGCTGACCTGGTGCCGCGACCACGACGTGCCCGTGGCCCTGTGGGTGACCGACGGATCGCGCGACCCCGCGTCGCTGGGCAACGTCGGTGAGCTGGTGGCGCGGATCTTCCTCGACAACGCTGCGTGGCTCGATGATTGGAAGCGGGCGCGGCCGGACGTCGAGGTCGGTGTGCTGCCGCCTGCGGCGCAGCCCGCGATCCACCGCCCCGGCCTCGGCCGCCGCCAGTCGCGCGCGCAGGCCCGGTGCCTGGTCCTGGTGCCGGACCCCAGCACCGGGGGCGGCAACGGCGGGGCGGCCGAGGAGGTCGTGTGGCCGGCGCTGGCCGAGCTGAGGCTGCGCGAGGTCGACGTCCGGATCCTCGACGGTGTGCAGGGCTCCCGGGAGCGGGTCGGCCGGTCACGCAGGTGGTCGGCCCGGCACCAGCCGCCGGCCGCGACCGGCGAGTCGGTCAGTGTCAGCCGGGTCGTCGCCGACGTCGCCGGAGCCGACGGCATCCCGTCGTGGCCGATCGTCGAGGCCGGGAGTGCGGCGACACCGGTGGTCGCGACCCCCGACGCGGTCGCCGCGCTGCCGGACGACCTGGCGCCGCTGGTGACGGCGGCCGCCGATGCCGCGACGTTCCGGGTCGAGCTGCGCAGCCGGATGTTCCAGCCGGAGCTCGGTGACCGTGAGGGGCTCGCGTTCAGCCGGGCGGTGCACGCCTCCCACACGTACGCCCATCGGGTGGACCACCTGGTCGGGTCGGTGACCGGGCGCGAGCCGCTCGCCCACGACCTGAGTGTCTCCGCGATCGTGCCCACCAACCGGGAGCACGAGCTCGACAACGTGCTGGCGAACGTCGCGCGACAGGCACATCGCGACGTGCAGCTGGTCGTGGTCGCGCACGGGCTCGACTTCGTGCCGAAGGAGATCGAGGCGCGGGCGGCTGACGCCGGCGTCAGCAACGTGCACGTCATCGCGGCCGATCCTGCCCTGACCCTCGGTGCCTGCATGAACCTCGGGGTCGACGCCGCCGACGGTGCGTTCATCGCCAAGATGGACGACGACAACTACTACGGCCGGCACTACCTGACTGATCTGGTCGCGGCGTTCGGCTATACGGAGGCCGACATCGTCGGCAAGTGGGCGCACTACGTCTGGCTGCGGTCCACCGGCGCCGTCGTCCTCCGGTTCGCCAACGACGAGCACCGTGCGACGCGGCTGGTGCAGGGCGGGTCGATCCTGGCCCGTGCTGACGTTGTGCGTGAGCTGCGGTTCTCCGACCTGCCGCGCCGCGTCGACACCGACTTCCTCGACCGGGCCGCGGCGGCCGGCGTGGTGACGTACTCCGCGGATCGGTTCAACTACGTCAGTGTGCGGGGGCACGATCGCTTCGCGCACACCTGGAGCATCACCGACAGCGCGCTGCTCAACAAGTCGGGCCAGCTGGTGTTCTATGGCGACCCGCGCGAGCACGTCGACGTATAGGCGAGCTGTCCCAATTCTTCGCGCCGAGGTTGCGCGAATGTCGACGCGCTCCCGACATACGTGCAACCTCGATGTGAGGTGGTGGGTCGGCGCGAATGTCGACGCTTTCGCGCCGAGGTTGCGCGAATGTTGACCCCCTTCGCGCCGAGGTTGCGCGAATGTCGTCACTCCACCGGGACCTCATCGCCTCGACCTGGGTCAGGCGAGGGCGGCGGCGACGACCTCGTCGATGGTGCGGTCCTGGAACTCGTAGCCGCTCTCGATCAGACGCCGGGGTACGGCGCGCATGCTGCCGAGCAGCTCTCCGGCCAGCTCACCGGCCGTCTTCTCGAACACGACGCCGGGCACCCGCAGCCGGGCCGGGCGGTGGAGGGCGCGAGCGACCGCCTGGGTGAACTCCGCATTCGTGGGCGGCTCCGGCGCCGTCAGGATGAACGGGCCGGACGCCTCGCTGTCCTCGGCCAGGTGGATGACGGCGCCGACCCAGTCGCGGCGAGAGATGGCGGGGAAGTACTGCCGGCCGTCGCCGACCTGACCGGCGATGCCGAGCCGGAACGCCGGGAGCATCAGCTTGAGCGCGCCGCCGCTCTTGTGCAGGACGGCTCCGGTGCGCAGCAGGCAGACCCGCGCTCCGGCCGGGGTCGCCTCGGCAGCGGCGTCCTCGACGGCGAGTACGACGCGGCGCAGGAATCCGGTGCCCTCACCGGGGTCGTCCTCGTCGACCACAGTGTCGGCGCGGTAGGTGCCGTACGCCGCGACGCCGCTCTGCACCAGGAAGGCGGGGGGTTGCTCGGACCGGCTGATCGCGTTCGCCAGGGTGCGGGTCGCCGCGAGCCGGCTGTCGTAGATGGCCCGCCGGCGGCCGCTGGTCCAGGGGCGCACGATCGGCGCCCCCGCGATGGCGACGACCACGTCGGCATTGTCCACGAACCTCTGGTCGACCTGTCTCGTGTACGGGTCCCACTGCGACTCGTACGCGCTGACCGGTTGCCGGCGGACGAGTCGGGTGACCTCGTCGCCGTGGTCGGCCAGCGCCGCGCGCAGCCCCGTACCCAGGAATCCGGACGATCCCGCGATCAGATACTTCATGCCGCCATCGTGCCCGGCGCCGCCACCGGCGAATCAATTCGGGCTAGCGTCTCCCCGTGACCATTTACGGAGTACGTCGTCGCGTCGTCGTGTACGTGACCCGTGGTGCCGGGTCGGAGCGTGAGCTGCTGGTGCTCGACCATCGAGGTGAGGGCGAGCCGGCGGCGTCGGGGACGCAGGTGCCGGCGGGCGGCATCGACATCGGTGAGGCGATCGACGACGCCGCGTTGCGCGAGGTCGGCGAGGAGACCGGGCTGGTCGGCGACCTGCGCTGGGTGCGCAGCGTGGCGGTCGAGAACGGCGCCGCCGACGGCGGGTTCCCGAGCGTGGACACGTTCGTGCACGTGGAGTACGTGGGGGCGCCGCGCGAGCCGTGGGACCACGTCGTGTCCGGGGACGGCGAGGACGCCGCGATGACGTTCCGCTGCCGCTTCCTGCCGTTGTCGGAGGCCCGCGAGCTGGCCGGCAACCAGTCCGCCTACCTCGACCGCGTCGACTGACCCCGCCCGTCTTTTTCTGGTACGGGGGCGCCCCGTTCCATACCTAGTGGAACGGGGGCGCCCCGTGCCAGAACGGTTCTGGAGTAATCCCGCCCAGTGGGCGGCTCGGGACGGTCAGACGTCGAACTGAGCGGCCTCCAGGCGCTGCTTCACCTCGGTGAGGAACCGCGCGGCGTCCGCGCCGTCGACGAGCCGGTGGTCGTAGGTCAGCGCGAAGTAGACCATGTGGCGCACCGCGATCGTCTCGCCGAGGTTCGGGTCGTCGATCACCACGGGCCGCTTCACGACCGCGCCGGTGCCGAGGATGGCGACGTTCGGCTGCAGGATGATCGGCGTGTCGAACAGTGCACCACGGCTGCCGGTGTTGGTCAGCGTGAACGTCGCCCCGCTGAGCTCGTCGGGCGACACCTTGTTGTCACGGGTGCGCTCGCCGACATCGGTGATCTTGCGGGCCAGTCCGGCGATCGAGAGGTCGCCAGCGTCCTTGACGGTCGCCACCAGCAGTCCGCGCTCGGTGTCGACGGCGATGCCGAGATGCTCGGCGTCGTAGTAGGTGACCTCGCCCTTGTCGACGTCGATGGCGGCGTTGAGGGACGGGTGCCCCTTGAGTGAGTCGACGACGGCCTTGGCGAAGAACGGTGTGAACGACAACTTCACGCCCTCGCGCTGCTGGAACTCCCCCTTCTTCTCGTTCCGCATCCGGGCGACCGAGGTGACGTCGATCTCGACCACGGTGGTCAGCTGAGCCGCGACCTGCAGCGACTCGACCATCCGCTTGGCGATCACCTTGCGGAGCCGGCTGAGCTTTTCGGTCTTGCCGCGCAGCGGGCTCGGCTGGGTGGCCGGGGCGGCCGGAGCCGACGACGCCGCGGCCGGCGCCGGTGCTGCGGCAGCCTCCTGCTTGGCCTTCGAGGCCGCGAGTACGTCTTGCTTGCGGATCCGGCCGCCGACACCGGTGCCCTCAAGCGAGGACAGCTCGATGCCGTGCTCGGCGGCGAGCTTGCGGACCAGCGGAGTGACGTACGACGTCTCGCCACCGCCTGCCTTCGACCCGGCGGGCGCCGACTCCTGGGCCGGCGCGAGGGCAGGTGCGGGGGCCGGTGCGGGGGCCGGAGCAGGTGCGGGGGCCTGGGCCGGCGCGGGGGGTTGTGCCGGAGCTGCGGCTGGCGCTGGCGCCGGTGGGGCGGCCGGTGCCTCCTGCTTCGGCTGTTCGGCTGCGGGTGGCGCCTCGGCGGCTGCCGGTTCGGCGGGTGCGGGTTCGGCGGGTGCCGCTCCCTCGGCCCCGACCACGGCGAGCTCGGCGCCCACCTCGACGGTCTCGTCCTCGGCGACCTTGATCTCGAGCAGGGTGCCCGCCACCGGGGACGGGATCTCGGTGTCGACCTTGTCGGTCGAGACCTCGAGCAGCGGCTCGTCGACTGCCACGCTGTCGCCGACCTGCTTCAGCCAGCGGGTCACGGTGCCCTCGGTGACGCTCTCGCCGAGGGCGGGCAGCGTGACCGGCGTGCCGCCGCCACCGCCGGACGGCGGTGCCTCGGCCGCCGGCGCCTCCGGCTCGGCCGGCTCAGTGGTCTCCTGCTCGGCGGGGGCCTCTTGCTCGGCCGGCTCACTGGTCGCCGGTTCGGCCGGTGCCTCGGCCGCCGGTGCCTCTTGCTCGGCCGGCGCCTCCTGCTGGGCCTCGGCCGGCTCAGCGGACGC
>WHTB01000169.1 GCA_009379735.1 Propionibacteriales bacterium | reverse complement strand
AGCCCACGGCGCAGCGCCGGCTGGTGGTCGACGCCGCGGAACTGTAGCTTGGTCAGCCGGTCGATCGAGCGTGCGCGCAGGTCGGGATCGGTCAGCGGGATGCGCCACCAGTCCTCCGGCGTCAGGATCGTGAACCGCGCCGGCCCGGGGTTGCTCACTGGGCCGCCTCGACCCGGGCCAGCCGACGGTTTACCACGGCCCGTACGACGGCGGGGACGAGCAGCACCAGCACCGCGGCGACGGCGACGGCGACGGTCGCACGGGCACCGGTGCCCCACAGCGCCCACACCAGCATGAACGGGAACGCGATGTTGCGGACCAGCATCGCGCCCGACAGGCCCGCGTCGTCGAGCCAGGGCTGCAGCAGCGTGCGCCGGTCGCCGTACAGGTTGAAGAGACCGCGCTTGCGCTTCGTCGGCGTCGGCCCGCTGACGAGTACGCCCTGACCTGACGCCCAGCCGTGCAGCGTGTCCATCGCGTCCGAGGCGCCGAACCAGTCGTGCTGGTCGAGCGAGGCCAGCGCTCGGCCGTCGCGGTCAAGCAGGTGCATCGCCGGTGCGTCCGGCCGCTCGTAGCGATAGCCGGGACCTGCCTCGATCTCGACCACGCCGAACCGGTCGTCGGGCCCGCCGAGCCACTGCTCGCGCCCGTCATCGCCGACCACGCGCAGCTCGTCACCCACCCACTGGAGCCGGGCTCGACGACGGAACCGACCGGTCGTCTCCCCGAGCGGCATCGGTCGGAGCTCGGCACCGGCCGGCACCTTCCCCTCGCGTTGCACGCGCCACAGCCAGAGCCCCTGCAGCGCGACCGCGACGACGAGCGCGGACCCGGCCGCGAGCACGAGCAGGGTGCGCGCCAGGTCTTCCGCGTCGGTTTCCAGCGGCCGGTCACCGAGCCACGCGGGTGCGATGACGAGCAGCGCGGCGAGCAGCAGCAGGCCGGGGACCGCCGCTCCGATCCGCGACAGCCAGCGCTGCCCGGTGGCGTACGACGTGGCGGGCTGCAAGCGCTCGCCCGCCGCAGCGCCCTGGTCGGGTCGCTCGACGGATACGGCGAGGGCGGCGGCCAGCTCGTCGAGGACGCCCTTGCGGTCGCGCTTGCCACCGATCTCGAGCGGCCACCAGTCGGCGAGGTGGAAGTACGCCGCGGAGCCGTCGGCGCGGCGGAGTCCGATGGTGCCGGCCGCTGCCTCAGGTCCGTCGCCGGGCAGGTCGACCGGGTTGTCGACGATCGCGGTGACGGCGACCTCGGCGGTGCCGCTCAGGCCTCGCACCTCGGCCGCGTGCACCGCGCCCGGGGTGAGGACGAGCCGGGACCGGCGTACGCCGCGGCGGCTTCCTGGTGCTGCCTGGGCGGGGCGCAGCGTCGCGCGTTGCGACTGGTCGGTCATGCAGCAGACCCTATGACGTCAGCGCGGCACGCTGCCCATCGAGTCCGGCGTGCCCACCGCACTGTCGCCCGAGAAGATGTGACCACCGAGCTCGCGGAGGTCGTTGAGGGGACCGGCGGTATTCGCCCCGAGGCCGATGTTGTTGGCGCGGGTGGCCGATGACGCCAGGTCGGCGACGTTGTCGGACGCGTCCAGGACGCGCGGGCTGAGACCGGCCAGGTCGTCGATCGCGCTGCTGCCGCCCATCAGGCCGTTCAGGCTGCTTGCCGTGCCCCAGGAGCGCGGCGACGTCGTGAGCATCGTGCGCCAGGCGGCTGCCGACTCTCCGAACGCGCTGGTGTAGGCCTGCACCCCGCGCGAGAACCGGGTCCCGGTCTGCAGACCTTGTGTCCTCATCGCGCTTGCCATCCGGTTGGTGACCCGGCCGCCCATCAGGCTCGCGACGCGGCCACCCTGCGTGCGCGACAGCGTGCGGGCGACCGGCAGCGCGCGGCTGCGAGCCGTCAGCGCGCCCAGCCGGCCCGCGGTCGTGAACGCCCGGCCGACGCCGAACGTCGCCAGCGCGATGACGTCGAACACCATGCCCTTCACGTCCCAGTTGCCGGTGATCGCACCGGTGCCGATCTTGCAGAGCAGAGATATCGCGGTCGCCACCAGTGCGATCGCGGCGAGTGCCTGGCCGATGACCGGCACCCAGCACAAGACCAGGGCCAGGATGCCGGCCACCATCGCGACCATGCTGGCGATGTCGCCGAGCTTCTTCAGGAAGCCGCCGAAGTTGTCCCAGAAGCCGTCCTCGAGACCGTCGGTGCCGATCACGTCCTCGATCGCCCGGGCCGCCGCCTCGGCGGCGGTGTCGCGGATGCCGATCGCCTCGTTGAGGCTCTTGTGGGCCGCTATCATCTCGGGGTCCTCCGCCGAGCCGGGCTCCGGCTCCGACGAGTCCTTCTCGCTGCCGGGTGCCGAGATCTGCGTCGCGTTGGAGGCGTTCGTCGCCCTGGTGTGTGCGGAGGCGGAGATCCGCTGCGCCTCGCTCAGCTCGGGGTGGTACGTCGTGAGGGCCGAGCCGGCCTCCCGGTACCTCGTCTCGGCCTTGGAGATGTCGGTGCCCGCCTCCTCGGCCTTCGCGCGCAACTCGGTGATGGCCTTGGACTGCTGCCCGTCCGTCGCCGAGGTGATCTTGTTGAGACCCTCGACGGCCTTGTCGATGGCGTCGGCTGTCTTCGTGTAGCGACGGGCGAGCTCGGCGACGAGCGTCGGGTCGCCGGACACCGGGTCGCTGTCGTACCCGAGCACGCTCCAGTCGGTCGGTCGTGCCACCGTTACTTCCCCTTGCCCATGAGTGCGTCGTAGAGCTGGTTGTCGGCGTCGACGAACGCGCTCCCGATGCCTTCGGAGGCCTCGCCGAGCCCATTGATCGCCTCGAGCATCTCGGCCCGCTTGTCGTCCCAGTTGTCGGCGAAGTCCTCGAGCTTGTCCTTCAGCCCGGAGTGTCCGACGATCTCGCCGTACTCCTCGCTGATGTCGCCCGCCGCGTCGAACTCGGTAGCGACATAACGCAGGGCCTTGCCCGTGTCGATCAGGTCATCGGGCTCGACCTGGATGCGTTCGCCGGACATTCGGGCTCCTTCTACTGGGTGGCAAGGAGACTCTAGGGCTGGGCAGGGTCACCTGGGACCCATTTTGCGCCCGACCTGCGGCGTAGGTCACACCCTCACGCCAGCGCCCGGCCGACGGCGAGCTCACGGGTGTCCGGTGCGGCGACCCGCTTGGCGTCCGCGGCCAGGTCGTCGGCCTGCTCCTGCGACTCACGCTCGGCCTCGACGCGGGCGGTGTACGCCGCCACCTCGGTCGCGACGCGTTCGTCGTCCCAGCCGAGGGTCGGCGCCACGATCCGCGCCACCTGCTCGGCCGCGCCGACACCGCGGTCGGGTGTCTCGATCGACACCCGGGTACGCCGGGCCAGCAGGTCGTCGAGGTGCAGGCCACCCTCGTGCTGGGCGCCGTACAGGAACTCCACGCCGAGGTACTCCTGGGCCTCGCCGACCGGCTTGAGCAGGGCAGGGTCGTCCGTCCCCAGCGCCAGCACATCGGGCGTGAGCGAGCCGTAGCGGTCCAGCAGTCGCTCCACCTGCCAGGTCGGCACCCCGTGCCGGGACCCGAGGGCGGCGGCCTGGTTGACCAGCGCGTGGTAGCCCTCGGCCCCGACCAGCGGGATGTGCTCCGTCGTGCTCGGTGGGACGTGCTTGCCGATGTCTCCGGCGGCCAGGTCGACCGCGTCGGCGGCCATCACCCGGTAGGTCGTGTACTTGCCGCCGGCGATCGAGACCAGACCCGGCTGGGGCCGCGCGACCGCGTGCTCGCGGGACAGCTGGCTGGTCGAGTCCTCCTCGCCGGACAGCAACGGTCGGAGCCCGGCGTACACCCCCTGGATGTCGTCGTGGGTCAGCGGCACCGACAGCGCCGCGTTGACGTGCTCGAGGAGGTAGTCGATGTCGGCCCGGCTGGCCGCCGGATGGGCCAGGTCGAGGTGCCAGTCGGTGTCGGTGGTGCCGACGATCCAGTGGGTCGTCCACGGGATCACGAACAGCACGGACTTCTCCGTGCGCAGGATGAGGCCGGTCTCGGAGTTGATCCGGTCGCGGGGTACGACGATGTGCACGCCCTTGGAGGCGCGGACGTTGAACCGGCCACGGCCGCCGGCCATGGTCTGCAGCTCGTCGGTCCACACGCCGGTCGCGTTGACGACGACGGGCGCCTGCACGGAGTAGGTGGCGCCGCCCTCGACGTCACGGACCTGCACTCCGACGACCCGTTCGCCGGCGCGCATGAAGCCGACCACCTCGGCGCTGTTGAGGACGGTGGCGCCGTAGGCCGCAGCGGTGCGGGCCACGGTCAGGGTGTGCCGCGCGTCGTCGGCCTGCGCGTCGTAGTAGTACACCGCGCCGATCAGGGCGTCGTTCTTGAGGGCCGGGCAGAGCTTGCGGGCGCCGTGCTTGGTGAGGTGCTTGTGATGGGGTACGGACCGGGCGCCGCCCATGGTGTCGTACAGCGTCAGGCCTGCCCCGACGTACGGGCGCTCCCAGAAGCGATGCGTCAACGGGTACAGGAACGACACCGGTTTGACCAGGTGCGGGGCGATCCGGCTCAGCATCAGCTCGCGTTCGCGGAGCGCCTCCCGGACCAGCCCGAAGTTCATCTGCTCGAGGTAGCGGAGCCCACCGTGGAACAGCTTCGACGACCGCGACGACGTGCCGCTGGCGAAGTCGCGAGCCTCCAGCAGCAGCACCTTCAGGCCGCGCGTCGCCGCGTCGAGGGCAACCCCGGAGCCGGTCACACCGCCCCCGACCACGACCAGGTCGAACTCGCTGTCCGCGAGCGACTCCCAGGCCTGCGCTCGCTGCTGCGGTCCGAGGCTGGCGGAACCAGGCATGGCATCTCCTCGACTGTCGTCCGTTGACCGGGCCGTGACCTACCCCTACTGTGCCAGCACGGTACGAGATCGTCCCGTCCTGTCGCACCACGGGAACATGCACCCGATCGGGAGGTTGCTGGCTGATGTCGCTCGGAGAAGTGTTTGTCAGTGAGGTACTTGGCACCGCGATGCTCTTGCTCCTGGGCTGCGGCGTCGTCGCGAACGTGCTGCTCGGCAAGTCCAAGGGCCGTGACGGTGGCTGGCTGCTGATCAGCTTCGGCTGGGGCCTCGGCGTGTTCGCCGGTGTCTACGTCGCGTACAAGTCCGGGGGGCACATCAACCCGGCCTACACCCTCGGAGTGCTGGCCAACGGCGCCGACGAGTACGCGCCGGGCGTGGACGTCTCATTCGCGTCGACGCTCGTCTACCTGGCCGGCGAGTTCCTCGGCGCATTCCTCGGCGCCACGGCCGCGTGGCTGTCGTACAAGCAGCACTTCGACGACTCCGACGCGGAGCCGGCGGCGAAGCTGGCCGTCTTCTCCACCGCGCCGCAGATCCGTAACCCGATCTGGAACATGACCACCGAGGTGATCGCCACGTTCGTGCTGGTGTTCGTCATCTTGATGTTCGCCGAGACGCCGTCGGGCCTCGGCCCGCTGGCGGTTGCCCTGCTCGTCCTCGCCATCGGCGCCTCGCTCGGCGGCCCGACCGGTTACGCCATCAACCCGGCTCGCGACCTGGGCCCGCGTGTCGCCCACGCCGTACTCCCGATCAAGGGCAAGGGCGGCAGCGACTGGGGCTATTCATGGGTGCCCGTGGCAGGACCCATCGTCGGCGGAGTCATCGCGGGCCTGCTGGCTCGCGCCATCTGATCCTGTAGGGAGGCTGGACGACCATGGCTGAGTACATCGCATCGATCGACCAGGGCACCACGAGCAGCCGGTGCATGATCTTCGACAAGGCTGGGGCCGTGATCGCGGTCGACCAGATGGAGCACGAGCAGATCTTCCCGCGCGCGGGCTGGGTCGAGCACGACGCCATCGAGATCTGGAACAACACCCGCAAGGTGATCGGCGGCGCGATGGGGAAGGCCAACCTCAGCGCGTCGCACATCGCCGCGGTCGGCATCACCAACCAGCGTGAGACGGCGGTGGTCTGGGACAAGACCACCGGCCAGCCCGTCCACAACGCGATCGTCTGGCAGGACACCCGCACCCAGAAGATCTGCGATGAGCTGGCCGCCCTCGGCGGTGGCGCGGAGCGCTACAAGGACAAGGTCGGCCTGCCGCTCGCGACGTACTTCTCCGGTCCGAAGGTGCGCTGGATCCTGGACAACGTCGAGGGTGCTCGGGAGAAGGCCGAGGCGGGCGACCTGCTGTTCGGCAACATGGACACCTGGGTGCTGTGGAACCTCACCGGCGGAGCCGACCACGGCGGCGTGCATGTCACCGACGTGACGAACGGCAGCCGCACCATGCTGATGGACCTCGACTCGCTGGCGTGGGACGAGGAGATCGCCGGCGAGATGGGCATCCCGCTGTCCATGCTGCCGGAGATCAAGTCGTCGTCGGAGGTGTACGGCGAGTGCCAGCCCGGCATCTTGAAGGGCACGCCGGTCGCCGGCATCCTCGGTGACCAGCAGGCCGCGACGTTCGGGCAGGTCTGCTACGAGGTCGGCACGGCGAAGAACACGTACGGCACCGGCAACTTCATGCTGCTCAACACCGGCGAGGAGAAGGTCAAGAGCGAGAACGGCCTGCTCACCACCGTCTGCTACCGGATCGGCGACCAGGCCCCGATCTACGCGCTCGAGGGCTCGATCGCGGTGACCGGGTCGCTGGTGCAGTGGCTGCGCGACAGCCTCGGCCTGATCGGCAGTGCCGAGGAGATCGAGCAGTTGGCGGGCACCGTGGAGGACAACGGCGGAGCGTACTTCGTGCCGGCGTTCTCCGGGTTGTTCGCGCCGTACTGGCGGTCCGACGCGCGGGGTGCCCTGGTCGGTCTGACCCGGTTCGTCAACAAGGGCCACATCGCCCGCGCGGTGCTCGAGGCGACGGCGTTCCAGACCCGGGAGGTGCTGGACGCCATGAACGCCGACTCCGGGGTTGCGCTGAAGGAACTCAAGGTCGACGGCGGCATGGTGGTCAACGAGACGTTGATGCAGTTCCAGGCCGACATGCTCGCCGTCCCGGTCGTCCGGCCGAAGGTCAGCGAGACCACCGCTCTCGGCGCCGCGTACGCCGCGGGGCTCGCGGTGGGGTACTGGTCGGACCTCGACGACCTCCGGCAGAACTGGGCGGAGGGTGCCCGCTGGACACCGCAGCTCGACGCGGAGGAGCGGGAGCGCCTCCACCGCAACTGGAAGAAGGCGGTCACCAAGACGTTCGACTGGGTCGACGACGACGTGGTGTGACGGACCTGGCCCGGCGCTGTCAGCGTTCGCTGGCGGCGTCGGCCAGCTCGGTCGGCGCACCGGCCGGCGAAGGCACGGCCTGGGCCTGGCGGTAGGGGCGCCAGCGCACCCGGTGGCCGGTGGCCACGGCACCCAGCCACGCACCCGCCGCGCCCAGCGCGAACCCGCCGAACACGTCTGACAGGTAGTGCCAGCCGAGGTAGACGGTGGCCAGGCAGGTGAGGCAGAGGAACACCCACAAGACCTTGCGGATCAGGGTGCGCATGCCGAGGCTGTGGGCGATCAGGGCGGCCGTCACCAAGATGCCGACGTGCAGCGAGGCGAACGCCGCGATGCTCTGCACCGCCGTCGTCGCGAACGGGTCGGCCAGCACCTCCATCCGGTCGCTGACCAGGTTGACCTGGATCTGGCTGTTCTGGGTCACGGCCATCGCGGCGAAGTTCGACGGCTCGTGGTAGATCGGCCCCACCGACGGCACCAGGAAGTACAGCGCCACGCCGAGCACCCAGTCGACGCAGAGGGCCGTGATGTACCAGGCCGCACGGCGCGCGTTGCGGGTCCACACGAGCACGGCCGCGATCGACAGCGGCACCCAGGCGATCCAGGCGATGTAGACCGCCGACATCAAGTGCGCGGCCAGCCCGGTGCCGAGCATGGAGTGCAGCACGACCGCAGGGTCGTAGCCGAACAGGATCGCTCGGTCGAGGTCGGCCAGCACCCCGTCGAGCGTGGACTCGCGGACGAACGGCACGAAGCTCTTGAGGTTGCGGAACGCGACGTAGGTGACGTACCACGCGCCGAGGCCCATCGCGACCGTCGCGACATGCCGCAGGGTCCAGCGCTCGCGGACCACGGCGAGGAACTGCGTCCCGAAGTCGTGGCGGTGCCGGGCCCGGTAGATGCAGCGGGGGAGGATGTCGGCGAGCACGCAGCCCACGACGATGGCCGGGAACCGGATGTAGGTCTGCGCGGCGAACCCGTCCGGGTCGCGCACCGGCAGATGGTAGGCGGCAGCCACCAGCCACGTCGCGGCCGACAAGCCGACGGCGAGCACGATGGCGAACCAGTAGTCGTGCCAGATGGACCTTGTTCGTACCCCCACCCGGACAGACTACTGGGCAGTGGTGCGGCCTGCCGGTGTGTTCAGACTCACGCCGCAACGGGGCGTTCTGAGTCGCGTCTGCCGTGACCCGATCGTTACCTTCGAGGCGGGAGTGCAAGCCAGCGTCGAAGTGGATGAGATGGACGAGCAGAACCGTACGGGTGGGGACGATCAGCAGCGGGCCAGACCGGCGCTGGGGTTGAGCTTTCCGCAGATCCTCGGCGGCGCCGTGGCCGCGGCCTCGGCCGCCGTCGCAGCGTCCGCCCTCGGTGTGTACGGGACCGTTGCCGGAGCCGCGGTCGTGAGCGTCATCGCCACGATCGTGACCGCCCTGGCCACGTCCTCGGTGCAACGCGGGACCGAGGTCATCGCTACCCGCGGGAGCCGAGTCAGTGCCCGCGGTGCAGCTCGTACGGGAAGGTCGGAGGTGGACCGGCCCGCCCGGCGCATCCAGTGGCGGGTGATCGGGGTGACCGCCGCCAGCACGTTGCTGCTGGCGCTCGCCGCCGTGACCGGGTTCGAGCTGCTGACCGGGTCGACCGCCTCCGAGCTGACCGCCGGCGACCGGAGCGGGTCGCGGACGACGATCGGCTCCATCCTCGGTCCACAACCGGCCGCCGCCAGCGAGCGGGTGGCTGACATCGACGCGGAGACCGCCGAGCAGGACCGTCCGGCCGACGAGGCGACGAAGACGCCGACCACGGGTCCGGCGGAGCCGACTCCGACTCGGGAGCAACCGAGGCCCGCGCCGACGACGGACCCGGCGGAGCCGACGACCGACCCGACGACCGAGGAGCCGACGCCGGTCGAGCCGACACCGGAGGAGCCGACGCCGACTCCGGAGGAGCCAACCACGGACCCGATGCCACCCGGGCCGGGACTCGTCGAGCGCTGACGCGTCGGTCGATGCGGTCAGGGCGCGTCTCCTTACTCCGCTGACCTGCTGCGCGACTCTCGGAGGGCGCCTCGCGGCGTTGTCGTCGTCGCACGATGCTGCGCATCGCGCCTCCTCCTCCGCCTTGCGATGCATCCCACCGAGCGCCGCTCGCGACGGT
>WHTB01000362.1 GCA_009379735.1 Propionibacteriales bacterium | reverse complement strand
GCCCGGCGTACCGCCGCTCGATCTCGACCTCAACCTGATGTCGCTGCGCCAGGCCACCGACGGTCTGCCGATGCCCGACAGCGCATCGCCCGACGGTGCGCTCGCCACCCGGGCGCTGCCCCACCTCCCGTCCGGCGACGAGTCACGCGACCGTTTCACCGGGCTGCTCCCGCTCCCGCGCATCGATGCCGGCCTGTTCAGCGACCCGACGCGGGAGCCGAGCAGGATGCCGACAGCGTCGGAAGAGCCGTCCCGCAGCATCGTGAGCAGCCTCGTCGAGGGTCTGCTCGGGGGCGTCGCGATGGCCAGCGAGCCGAGCGCGCCGGCGACGTCGGAGCAGCCGACGACCGACGTGCCCGACGACGGTCCGGCCACCGACGACGGATCGACCGGAGACGGCGCCCTGCTTGGCGACAGCACCGTGCTCGGCGAGGACGGCCTCCTCGACAGCGTCACCAAACTGGTCGAGACGCCTCCGCTGTCCTGACCCGCCGACAGCCGCTCGTACCTTCCGCCGCGCCGTACTCACAGCCGCGCCGGCTCCCGAACGGGTGACTCAGAAGAAGACGTTGCGCCGCTGCATCAGCAATGAGTAGAGCGTCTGCTGAATCGTCTCCCGCACCTGGTCGGTCAGGTTGAACACTGTCATCGGCTCGTCCGCCGCGTCGACGGCGTACGCGTCGGTGCGGATCGGCTCGCCGAACTCGATCAGCCACTTGCTCGGCAGCGGGATCATGCCGAGCGGTCCGAGCCAGGGAAAGAACGGCGTGACCGGGATGTAGGGCGCACCGAGCAGCCGGGCTAGCGTCGGGAGGTTGCCGACCAACGGGTAGATCTCCTCCGCACCCACGATCGAGCACGGCACGATCGGCACCCGGGTACGCAGCGCCGCCGAGACGAACCCGCCCCGACCGAACCGCTGCAGCGTGTAGCGCTCCTTGAACGGCTTGCCGATCCCCTTGAAGCCTTCCGGCCAGACGCCGACCAGCTCACCTTGGCCGAGCATCCGCTCGGCGTCTTCGGTGCAGGCCAGGGTCGCGCCCGCGCGGCGGGCCAGCTGGCCGACGAACGGGAGCCGGAACACCAGGTCGGCGCCGAGCATCCGCAAGTGCCGCTGTGCGTGGTCGTGCACGACCAGCCCAGTCATCAGGGCGTCCAGCGGCACGGTGCCCGAGTGGTTGGCGACGACGAGCGCACCCCCGGTGTCGGGGATGTTGTCGAGGCCGCGTACGTCGATTCGGAACCAGCGTTCGGCCAGCGGCCGGAGCGCCGCCATCGTGAAGGTGGACGTCAGCTCGGGGTCGAAGCCGAACTCGTCGACGGTGTAGTCGCCGGTCAGCCGCCGGCGCCCGAACGCCAGCAGCTCGGCCAACCGCCGCTCCCACTCGTCGCCGAACACCTCGCGTGCCGCCGCCGCGATCGCGGCGGCGACGTCGAACCCCTGGCCGCCGCCCGGCCGCTCGACGAACAGCGCGTCCGGGTCGAAGCTGGGCACGTCGGCCAGCTCCTCAGCTCGCGGGTGCGGGACCACGGGCGGGTCGACGCGCCGGCCGCTGCGGGCGGGCGGGACCTTCGGGGCGAGCGAGCGAGCCGCCGACGACGGCGTCCCCCGACGACCGGTGCCGCGCCCCGGCCGACCGCGGGTGCCCAACGGAATCACTTCGGCGTCAGCCACGATCACCCTCCCTCACCAGCAGGTCACGCAGACCCCGCTCGACCGACTGCACCCGCTCGGGCGCCAGCGGGCCGAGTCCCTTGGCCCGCAGGAAGTCGTCGAACGCCTGCTCGGTGGTGAACGACGGCTCGAAACCGAGGACCTTCCGCATCCGGGTGGTGTCGACCCCCCGTCCGTAGGTCAGGAACGCCACCTGCTCCGGCGAGAAGTCCGCCAGCCGGGCCGAGCGGAACAGCCCGCCGACGGCGGACACCGCGAAGCTCGGGATCGGGGCCAGCGGACGTCCGGCCCGGCGGACCGCCTGGGACAGCATGAGTACGCCGTCGCCCGCGATGTTGAACGCGCCGGGCACGTCCGCCGACACGGCGAGCTGCAGGGAGTCGAGGACGTCGCGCTCGTGGCACAGCTGGAGCCGGGCGTCGTACCCCAGCGTGGTCGGCACGACCGGCAGGCTGAAGTAGCGGCCGATGCTCGACTCGAGCGTCGGGCCGATCAGGTTCGCGTGCCGCAAGATGGTGACCGTCACGTCGGGTCGCCGGCGCGACAGGCCGCGTACGTAGCCCTCGACCTCGACGGCGTCCTTGGCGAAGCCGGCGCGCGGCAGCTGCTTGGGGGCCATGTCCTCGGTGAACATCGCCGGGTCACGCGGCGAGGCGCCGTAGACCTCGGTGGTCGACCGGACGACGAGCTTGCGCAGGCCGGGAGCCTTCTGGCAGGCCGCCAGCAGCTGCATCGTGCCGATGACGTTCAGCTCTTTCATTGCCGACCGCCCGCCCGCCCGCGCGGGCGCGGCGATCACACTCGCGTGCACGACGGTGTCCACGTCCTCGCCGACGATCACCTTGGTGATGACCGGGTTGCGGATGTCGGCACGGACGAAGCGAACAGCGCCGAGGTCGGCCCGCGGCGGGACGACGTCGACGCCGATCACGCGCTCCACGTCAGGATTATTGGCGAGCGTGCGCGCGAAACGCCCACCGAGGGGCTGTGAGACCCCGGTGACCAGTACGACGCGACCCATCGAAGAACCCTACGACCTGGAAGGCGGGCGGACCGGGCCAGCCTAGTCCAGCTGTCTACCGGCCGGTAACAGCTGGGTCACTTGCCTGCCTTGCGACGCTGGATGCGTGTCTTCTTGAGCAGCTTGCGGTGCTTCTTCTTCGCCATGCGCTTGCGACGCTTCTTGATGACAGAACCCACGGGTGACCCTTCGGTGATGCCTGGCTGGTGCTCGGCTGGACCACGCGGCGACGTGGTGGCCGCGAGCCTGCCCAAGAGTACCCGTGTGCGTGACCCAGCACCGACCTGGCTCGTTGAGCGGATGACTTGGGGAAACCAACGGTCGGCGATCCCGACCATGGCCCGGAGGTAGGCCCATGCACGCCACATCTCGACTCCCCCGCCACGCGCGGCGCCCGCGACCCCGTCGGTTGCGCCTGGTCGCCGCCGGTCTCAGCGCAGCTGCGCTGGCCTGGACGACCGTGGCCGGCGTTCCACCCACCGCGGCGGTGACGCCCTCGCCCGGCCCGTCCACCTCGACCGACCCGGAGCAGGTGGACAGCCGCACCGGCGCGCTCGTCCAGCCGAGCACCGAGCTGCGCTCCGCGCTGGCGTCGCTGGCCGGATCCGATGCCGCGATCACCTGGGACCACCGCTTCGGCACCCCCCGGTCGGTCCGAGCGGCCGCGGGCCAGACGCTCACGCCGTCGTACCCGGGCACCCCGGGGCAGGCCGCCCGCACCTTCCTGGCCGAGCATGGCGACGCGCTCGGCCTGAGCTCGTCGATGGTGGACGCCCTCGAGCAGACCGGCAACCACGCGCTGCCCGGCGAGGTCGCGACCGTGGTGAGCTACGTACAGACGTTCGGCGGCGTGCAGACCACCCAGGGCGGCTCGCTTTCGGTGGTGCTCGACCGCGACAACCGGGTGGTCAGCGTCGTCGGCGCGATCACGCCGGACAACAGCACACTCGGCGCGTTCGACCTCACCGCCGGCGACGCGTTGCGGAAGGCCGGCGACTCGGTCGGCCTCGACCTCTCCCTGAGCAAGCTCGGCGCAACGGCGGGCTTCACCGAGTTC
>WHTB01000128.1 GCA_009379735.1 Propionibacteriales bacterium | reverse complement strand
CCATCCTTCGCGTCGAGGTTGCGCTCATGTCCCGGCCGCCGCCGCCGATGTGTCCAGATCTGCAACCTCGGCGCGAGTATTCAGGGCCTTGACTTAACAGAACTAAACCGGTTCAGATGGCCCACCCCCTGATCGGAGTGACCCATGCACCTGACCCGTGCCGTCCCCCGCCGACTGGTGGTCGCGCTGACGAGCCTGACGATGGGTCTGGCGCTCTCCGCACCCCTGCCGAGCCCGGCCGCGGCGACCCTCCAAACCGCCGCACCGGCCGCTGCGCCACTGGCCAACCTCGACCACCTCGACTTCCTCCAGGACACCGTGCGCCCGACGCCGACGGCGAGCCACACGACCTACCGCATCGAGCAAGAGCCGGACCTCGGTGCGCTCTGGACCTACGCGGACCGGCGCGCCGACGGCCACTACGAACGGATCGGCGGCGGGCCCTACGACGCGGCGACCGACACCTGGGGACAGGGCTCGTACAATGCCGACGACCTGACCCGCGCCTCCGTGGTCTACCTGCGGCACTGGCAGCAGCATGACGACGCGCACAGCCGCGACCGTGCCTACCAGCTGCTCCGGACCGTCACGTACCTCCAGACGGCCGATGGCCCGGACGCAGGCAACGTGGTCTTGTGGATGCAGCCCGACGGGACGCTCAACCCCAGCCCCGAGCCGGTCGAGCTGCCCGACCCGAGCGACTCGGCCGAGTCGTACTGGCTGGCGCGCACCATCTGGGCGCTCGGTGAGGGCTACGCCGCGTTCGCCGAGGACGACCCCGCGTTCGCCACCTTCCTGGCCGACCGTCTCGACCTCGCCCTCGGCGCCGTCGAGCGTCAGTCGTTGGCGCAGTACGGGAGCTGGGAGGTGTCCGACGGTGCGCGGGTCCCGGCGTGGCTCATCGTCGACGGCGCTGATGCCACCGCGGAGGCGATGCTCGGGCTCGCCGCGTACGTCGAGGCCGGCGGCCGCGACCGGGCGGCGCTGCAGCGAGCCTCGACAGCCCTCGCCAAGTACGCCGAGGGCGTCGCCGCGATGTCGGCCGGGAACTCCCGCAGCTACCCGTACGGCGCGATCTTGCCGTGGACCCATTCCCGGTCCTTGTGGCACGCCTGGGCGTCGCAGATGCCGGCCGCGCTGGCGGCCAGCGCGTCGGTCCTGGAACGCCCGCAGCTGCTTGCTTCGGCGGTGCGCGACTCCGGCACGTTCACGCCGTACCTGCTGACGGCGACCGGCGCCGTCAACGGCTGGCTGCCGGTGCCGGCCGACCGTACCCAGATCGCCTACGGCGTGGACTCACGGCTGCGGTCCCTGCTAGCGGTGGCCGACGCGAGCGACGCACCGGGGTTCGAGCAGCTGGTCCCGCTGACCGCGTCGTGGTACTTCGGCGCGAACGCGGCCGGCGAGCAGATGTACGACCCGGAGACCGGTCGCACGTTCGACGGCCTGAACGGTGACGGCGTCGTCAACCACAACTCGGGAGCCGAGTCCACCATCCACGGCCAGCTCTCGATGCTCGCCCTCGACCAGCGACCCGACCTCGCCGCCGCGGCGCAGCGTCTTACGTCGCAGGACGGGCAGGACGGGGTGACCGTGGTCGAGGCGGAGGCCGGCGAGGTCGACGGGCCCGGCCGCGTCGTGACTCCGGACCCCGGATGGACCGGGGAGTCAGGCTGGAGCGGTTCGGCCCTGGAGCTCGACCCCGGTGCGACGGCCCGCTGGACCGTCCCCGAGGCCGACGGCCCGCGACTCGTCGCTGCGGTCGTCGACCGGCGTGACACGCGCCGGGCCACCGAGCTGCGCTGGACGAGCGCCGGCCGACAGCTCGGCTCGGTCGACACCGGGCGGGCCGGCGCACAGGGGGTCAGTGAGGCGCCCGGCGCGCTGCTGCCGGTGACGCTGCGCGAGGAGCTGCCCGGATCGGCCGGCGTGCTCCAGGTCGATGCGGTGGGCGAGGGCCGACCGCCGGCACGGCTCGATGCCCTGCTGCTGCGGCCGGTCGTGTCCAGGCTCGCCCTGTCCGGTGCCGACGCGGGCGCGACGCTGTTGAGCAACGCCTCACGAGAGGTGCAGCGCCGCATGGTCGAGTCGGCTCCCGGCGACGACAGTGTCGTGCGGTCGTACCGCGCCGACGGCCGGCTCTGGTACGCCGACGAGGCGTCCGAGGCAGAGGTCGAGGTGCGGCTGGCGCCGGGCGGCTTCGCGACCGTGACCCGCTGACCGGCCGGTCCGGAGCGTCAGTCGCGCAGCAGGCCGCGGGCGAGTGCGGTCGCGGCCGTCGGCGTCAGCGGCAGCCGCGGCCGCCCCGCTCCCGTCGAGGTTGCGCTTGTGTCCCCATTCCTCGCGTCGAGGTTGCGCTTGTGTCCCGGCCAACGTCGCCGAGGTTATCCAGATCTGCAACTTTGACGGGAGGGGCGAACATACGCGCAACGTCGGCGGGAGGGGGTGTCCGGGGCAGAGGTCGAGGTGCGGCTGGCGCCGGGCGGCTTCGCGACCGTGACCCGCTAACCGGCCAGCCCGGAGAGCCGGCCAGCCCGGAGAGTCAGTCGCGCAACAGGCCGCGGGCGAGTGCGGTCGCGAACGTCGGCGTCAGCGGCAGCCGCGGCATCAGGGTTGCCTGGACGGCGTGGTAGAGGTCGGGCTTGCCTGACCAGACGGTCGAGCTGGGCCGTCCGTCGCGGTCGAGCTCGTGGTGCCATCCGCCCCGCTCGTGGTCGCGGATCATTGTGTCGATGTGGTCCCACCACGTCTCGTACCAGGTGGTGTACTCCGGCTCGGCCGTCTCCAGCCAGAGCGCCGCGGCCGTTGCCGTGGCCTCCGCCGCGACCCAGTGCATCCGCTCGATGACGACCGGCGTCCCGTCCCAGTCGACCGTGTAGACGAAGCCGGGCGCACCGTCGGCGGCCCAGCCCTCCTCGACCGCAGCGGCGAACAGGCTGCGGGCATGAGGCAGCAGCCAGCCCGGCGCGGCACCGGGGCCGAGGGAGGCGCGCAGCTGCAGGCACAGCCGCGACCACTCGAGCCAGTGCCCGACGGTCGCGCCGTACGGCCGGAACGGGTCGGCCGGCGTGTCCCGGTTGAAGTCGAGCCGAGGGTTCCACGCGGCGTCGAAGTGCTCGGGGATCCGCCAGTCGTGCGAGCGGGCGAACTCGTCGACGACGCGGGTGGTGATCCGCAACGCGGTGTCGATGTGCGAGCGGTCGGACGTCACGTCGTACGCCGCGAGCAGCGCCTCGACGGTGTGCATGTTGGCGTTGACGCCGCGGTATGGATCGAGGCGACCGGTGGCCGGATCCCAGCGGTCGGCCATGAGCCCGTGGTCGTCCTCCCAGAACCTCGCGAGCAGCGCCGCCAGCGCGCGATCGAGCAGGGCCGGGCCGTCCGGATGTCCCGCCACGCACGCACTGGATGCCGCGAGTACGACGAACGCGTGCTCGTACGCGCCCTTCGCCTGGGCCGGGGCCGCCCCGTCGGGTAGGACGGCGTGCCACCCGCCGTGCACGTGGTCGGCGAACGGACCGTCGAGAGCTCGCACCCCGTGGTCGAGCAGGGCGGTGTTACCGGGTCGGCCGAGGAGCTGGCCGAGTGCGGCGACGTGGGTCATCCGGCAGGTGATCCAGAGCTCGGCCGGACGGCCCGGCGTGAGCCGGTTCTGCGCGTCGAGCCAGCCGAACCCACCGCGCGGGTCGACCGCCGCCGGGAGCAGCCCGAGCAGGTGGTCGGTCTCCGCCTCCAGCCAGCGTCGATGCGCGGCGCTGGCCAGCCAGGCCTGCCGGTGGGTTTCGGTCGACGGCACGGTGGCGGTCATGCCGGTCGCGCGTACGTGTCGCCGACTCGGTGGACCGCGACGCCGAGGGTCGAGTCGGACTGGCCGTAGTACGCGAACCAGGCGTCCTTGAAGAACACCAGCCCCTCGACGAAGGTCACGTTCGACACCAGCCCGTGGGTGTCCTCGAACGTCTCGGGCTCCAGCCATGGCCGGTCCATCCGGGCCAGGATCTCGGTGGGACGCGCCGGGTCGAACAGGATCTGCCCGCAGCTGTAGCGCACCGAGCCGTCGCCGTTCTTGACCGCCGCGTTGTGCAGCATCAGGATCAGGCCGTTGTCGGTGATGATCGGCGGCGGACCGACCTCCACCAGGAAGGACGTGTACGTGTCGGGCTGCGGCGTCATGATCGGCTCGTCGTTGGAGCCGGGTGTCCAGTGGATGAGGTCGTCTGACCAGGCGTGGTAGATCGAGCCCTCGCCGAAGTACATCAGGTAACGGCCGTCGATCGGCGTCCCCAGGATCGCCCCGGCCTTGCTCCACGGACCTGTCGGCGCATCGGCCGCCGGGCGGAACGTGTTGAAGTCCGGGAAGATCGGCCCGTGCTTCTCCCACGTCACCAGGTCGGTGGACGTCGCGAGGCACAGCTGCACCCCGGCGTCGCCGTCCCAGCCGGTGTAGGTGAGGTAGTACGTCCCGTCGACCTCGGTCACCCGGGGGTCCTCGCACCCGTGCACGTCGTACGCCTCGCTCGGGCTGAGCACCGGGTTGGGGCGACGGTCGAAGGTGTAGCCGTCGTCGCTGGTCGCCAGCCCGACGTGCGAGACGATGTCGTCCGCGTGCGCCCGGTAGAGGAGCACGACCTGCCCGTCCTTCACCACGGCCGCGGGGTTGTAGACGTGTCCGGACTCCCACCCGGTGCCGCGCGGGCGCAGGATCGGGTTCTTCTCGTACGGCCGGAACGGGCCGAGCGGGAACTGCGCGGGTGGGGCGGGGTGCATCGAGTCTCCTTGCATCTGCGGTGTGGACATGGTCAGCCCTTCACACCCGAGCCGAGGTCGGTCGAGGTGAAGTGTCGCTGGAAGACGACGAAGAGGGCGATGGCGGGTGCAGCGAGCACGCAGGCACCGGCGAGGATGGCGCCGTACGGGTTGGCCGCCTCGCCGGAGATGGTGCTGATGTAGTTGGCCAGCGACACCGCGAGTGGCTGCATGTCGGGGTCCTTGGTGATCAGGAACGGCCACAGGAACTCGTTCCACGGGCCGATGAAGGTCAGCAGGACGGCGGTCAGCAACGCCGGCCTGACCAGCGGCAGCGCGACGGACCACAGGATGCGGAGCTCCCCGGCGCCGTCGATCCGGGCGGCCGAGAACAGGTCGTCCGGCAGTTGCAGGAAGAACTGTCGGAAAACGAACACGGCGGTCGTGTTGATCGCGTACGGCAAGATGATGCCGAGGTGGTTGTCGGCCAGGCCGTAGGTCCGGACCACCATGACGTACAGCGGGATGATCAGCAGCTGGAACGGCACGACCTGGATCAGCAGGACCATCGCGAACAGCGACCCGCGGCCGCGGAAGTGCAGCCGCGCCAGCGCGTACCCCGCCAGCACCCCGAACACGACGGTGCCGAGGATCACCCCGCCGGTGAAGATCCCGGAGTTGGCCAAGGACTGCAGCAGGTTCAGTGACTCGTCGATCTGCCGGTAGTTGTCCAGCGTCAGGTTGCCGGTGGGCAGCAGCGCCGATGGCGAGGGGTCCGGCTCGGCCTGCAACGAGCCGAGCAGCATGTAGTAGAAGGGGAACAGGAAGACGACGGCGCCGGCCACGAGCAAGGTGGTGCGCAGCACGGAGCCGATCTTGGTGGGAGGTCGGGGCGGTGGGGTCGCGGCGGGCACCGTCCGGACCGGGGCCTCCGGGTCGACGAGCTCGGTCATCTCAGTCCCCTCGCACGAAGCGCCGGTTGGCCAGGGCGAGCAGGCCGACGCCGAGCACCAGCAGCACGCCGATGGCGGCCGCGGTGTCCGGGTTGCCCTGCTCGATGCCGCGTTGGTACATCAGCAGCACCGGCGAGGTGGACGCCCCGTTGGGTCCGCCGCCACCGGTCAGCAGGTACGGCTCGGTGAACAGGTTGGCGCCGGTGATCGTGGCGAGGATGACCACGAGGACGGTCGCCGGGCGCACGCCTGGCACGGTCACCGCCCGGAACGACCAGAGCCGGGACGCGCCGTCGACCGACGCCGCCTCGTACAGCTCTTTCGGCACGTTCTGCAGCGCGGCAAGGTAAAGCAGCACGAAGAAGCCGAGCTGCTTCCACGCGACGAACACGGCGATGTTCGGCATCACGAGGCTCTCGTTGACCAGCCAGGACGGGTCCGGGGCGACTGGACCGAGCACCTCGTTGACCAGACCGTTGGTCGTGAACATGTACAGCCACACGCCCACGACCGCCACGCTCGCCGTGACGTACGGGATGAAGTAGGCGACGCGCAGGAACGTCAGCCCGCGAACCGCCCTGTTCAGCCCGCTGGCGAGCAGCAGTGCGGTGACGACGGTCAGCGGGACGTTCACCAGCAGGAAGATCGCGATGTTGCCGAAGGCCTGCCGGACCGCCGGGTCCTTGAGCACGGCGACGTAGTTGTCCAACCCGACGAACGGCCGGTCGACCGGCACACCGGGTGCGGTGAAGAAGTAGTCGTGGAAGCTCATCCACACCGCAAGACCCAGGGGGTACGCGAAGACCGCGACGATGAAGATGACGTACGGCGCGACCAGCAGGCCGCCGATCGGCTGACGGCCCAGCAGGGCCGTCAGCCGCGACCGGGTCGCCCGCTCGTTCGGAACGCTCATGACTGCCCGGCGAGGCCGTTGACCTCCTCGGCCGCGTCGGCCAGGCCGGTGGCGGCGTCGGTCTTGCCGAAGATGACCGACTCCGACCAGCCGTCGCGGAAGGTCTGCCAGATCTCGATGGAGTTCGGGACGTTCGGCACCTCGACTGTGCGTGCCGCCTGCTCGGCGAAGGTGGTGTAGGTCGGGTTCTTCTCGAAGTACTCCGGGAACGCACCGGGCAGGTCCTGCCGCAGCGGCATCTGCCCGGTGAGCTCGAGCAGCGCGCCGTCCTGCTCCTCGCCGGTGGCGAACTTCAGCACCTCCCACGCGGTGCCGCGGTTCTTGCAGGCGGTGTACATCGCGACGTTCTTGGCGTCCGAGAACGTGTAGACCTCCTCGGCCGGGGCTCCGGACGACGTCGGCACCGGGACGGCACCCCAGTCGACCTTGTCGCCGTACACCGAGATCGCCCATGGCCCGACGATCGCCATCGCGGCCTTCCCGTCGGCGAACGAGTCGCCGTTGTAGGCCTCCTTCTGCGACAGCCCCTTCTCGTACATCTGGCTCCAGAAGTCCGCGACCGACTGACCGGCGTCGGAGTCGAACTGGGCCTCCCCGTCCTCGACCAGCTGCTGGCCATCCGACTCGGCGGCGAAGAGCGGGTAGAAGTCGAACCAGGACTGGTAGAACTCGCTGCTCGGCGCGGGCCAGATGGCTGCCTGGGCGGCCCCGCTGTCGACGATCTTCTGGCTGGTGGCGAGGAACTCGTCGTACGTCGCCAGCGGCGGGTTCTCCGGGTCGACGCCGGCCTTCTTCATCAGCGCCTTGTTGTAGAAGATCATCACCGGGTTGGACTTCCACGGCATCTGGTAGAGCTCGCCGTCCTCGGACCGGTACTGCTCGGCGGCCTCGCCGGTGCGCTCCTCGATGTAGTCGTCACCGCCCTCGAACGAGCTGAGCGAGACCAGGCCGCCCTGCTTCTGGAACTGCGACACGGCGACCGGCGCGGTGTTGAAGATCAGGCATGGCGCGTTGCCGGCGGTGATCGCCGCCCCGATCACCTCCTCCGAGCTGTTGCCGGCCGGGATCTCCTGGGCGGTGATCTCCTCGTCGGGGTGCTCGGCGTTCCAGGCCTCGACCATCGCCTCGCCCCACTTGATCTCGGCCTCGTTGTTGGACAGCCAGACCTTGATCGGGCCGGTCGCCGTGTTCTCCTTCGCGCCGGCGTCGCCGCCGCCGTCGCCGCCCCCACATGCGGTCGCAGTCAGGCAGACGGCCACCAGGCCGGCTGCGATGACGGTTCGTCTCGGGTTCATGCTCATGGTCCTCTCGTCGTGCCGTGGTGGTGGGCGGGGTGCTATCGGCCGGGCCTGGTCGGGGTCGGGGCTGGGCCGCTGCTGTGCCGTACGACCAGTGCTGCGGCCGGCAGCTCGACGTCGCCGGGATCGGTGCCGTCGACCAGGGCGAGCAGCGACGTCGCTGCGGCGGCTCCCCAGCTGAGTACGTCGGTGGCGACCGTGGTCAGCGGCGGTGCGAGGTGGGCCGCGATCTCGGTGTCGTCGTACCCGGTCACGGAGATGTCGTCGGGGACGGACAGGCCGCGCGCGGCCAGCACCTGCATACCCGCGATCGCCATCAGGTCGTTGGCGTACACGATCGCCGTCGGTCGGTCCGGCAGCTCGAGCAGCTCGGTGGTCGCGGCCGCGCCGCCGGCCGCCGAGAAGTCGCCGGCGACGCAGTGCGGGGCCGGCAGTCCGGCCCGGTCGACGGCGTCGACGAAGGCCTGCTGGCGGTCGGCGCCGTGCACGAAGTGGTTCGGGCCGGCGACGTGCGCGATGCGTCGGTGGCCGAAGGCGACCAGATGCTCGACGGCGGCCGTGATCCCGGCCCGGTCGTCGAGCGCGACGGTGGGCAGGACCCGCTCGCCGCGGGCGTGGCCGACGGCGATCCCGGCGAGGCCGAGCTCCTGCAGCAGTGCGGGCCGCTGGTCGTCGAGTCGCAGGTCGGTCAGAAAGACGCCGTCGGCCCGCGCCGTGGCCGCGATCCGGCGGTAGCTGGCCAGCTCCTCCTCACCCTCGGGGACCACCTGGAGCACCAGTGCCTGGCCGCGCGGTGCGAGGACGGACTCCACCCCGGCGATGAACGGTGCGAAGAACGGGTCGGCGCCGAGCAGCTCGGGCTCGCGCGCGACGACCAGGCCGACGGCGAACGCCTTCGCCGAGGAGAGTGCGCGGGCCGTCGAGCTCGCCGACCAGCCGAGCTCGGCAGCGGCGGCGAGGATCCTGGCCTTGGTCGCCGCACTCACGCCGGGCCGGTCGTTCAGCGCGAACGAGACGGCTCCCTTGGACACGTTCGCCCGGCGAGCGACGTCGGCGATGGTGGGTTTTCGACCGGGGGGCACAGGTCGACTAAAGCGGTTTAGTCCATCGTTGTCAATGGTCTCGTTTGGTGCTGAGCCGGGTCACGAAGATCGCCGTACCCGGGAACATCCGTCCACGCACCGGTCCCCACGGACCCCAGACTCGGTCGTGACCCTCCGGCCACTCGGGTTCGACGATGTCGTCCAGCACGAAGCCGACCCCCACGAGCGCGCGGACCCAGGCGCCGATCGTGTGGTGGTGCTCGACGTACGACGGACGGCCCTCGTCGTCCTCCTCGACGTACGGCTCGGTGTCGAAGTAGGGCCGCACCATGGTCAGCCCGTTCTCGGTGGGGTCGTCGGGGAACCCCCACCGCATGGGGTGCACCACGGAGAACACCCACCGACCCCCGGGCCTCAGCACCCTGGCGACCTCGCCGAGTGCGACCTCGATGTCGCCGATGAACGGCAGCGCACCGAAGGCCGAGCAGGCCGCGTCGAACGAGCGGTCGGCGAGCGGGAGCGCGGTGGCGGTCGCACACGCGGTCGGCACAGCAATGCCAGTGGCGTCGTCGATCCGCCGGCCGTGCTGGAGCTGCCGGAAGGACAGGTCGATCCCGACCACCTCGGCGCCCTGGCTGCGGAGCCAGCGCGCGCACTGGCCGGCACCGCAGCCGACCTCGAGCACCCGCTGGCCGGCCAGGTCACCGAGCAGCCGGACGTCGGCCTCGTCGACGCCCTCGGGGCTCCAGACGAACCCGACGTCGCGAAGGAACTCGCCGTGCGTGTCCTGGTACCAGTCGGCGCTGCGGTCCCAGTCGCGCCGGTTGGCGCGCACCGTGTCCTCCGGCGACACATGGCGCCGATCCGACCGGTGAGGAGCGTTCATCGTGCGGACGTTACAAGATGGGTACGTGGGTACGGACGACGTGATCGGGATGCTGGGCGCCGAGGCGGTGCCGCTGGCGGGCGGCTACAGCGGCGAGACGTTCCTGGTCGGCGCTGCCGGGGAGCAGGCGGTGCTCCGGCTGTGCGTACGGCAGCCGGAGCGGGCGGCCATCGATGCTGCGCTGCTCGACCTGGTGCGCGGGCTCGTCCCCGTGCCGCGGGTGCTGGACCTGCGGACGCCGGAGATGGCGACCGACGACGACCCCGGGCCACCGTACGTGCTGTCGGAGCTCTTGCCCGGCACCCGACTTGACGAGCTGCTGCCGACGGCTGACGACGACCTGACCCGGGTGATCGCCACCAACCTCGCCGCGGTGCTCGCACGGCTGAGCGGCATCCCGTTCCGGCGGAAGGGCGAGTTCACCGACGCCGACCTGCACGTCGGACACTTCGATACCGACCTGGTGGAGTGGGTCGAGCAGCACCAGGCGGCCGGCCCGTTGAGCGAGTGGGCCGCGGAGGAGCAGGCCGGGCTACGGGCCTTGGCACGAGACGCCGACGACCTGCTCGCGGACGAGCCCGGGGGAGTGCGGCACTGCCTCGTGCACAGCGACTTCAACCCGAAGAACCTGCTCGTCGACCCGACGACGGGTGCCGTGACCGGCCTCCTTGACTGGGAGTTCGCCCACGCTGGGTCGCCGTACACGGATCTGGGCAACCTGCTCCGCTTCGAGCGCTCACCGGTGTTCGTCGACACCGTTGTCGAGGGGTACGCCGGGCGCGCGCCGCGGGCGCCTGTCGACCTCGTCGAGCGAGCGCGGGCGGCGGACCTGTGGGGACTCGTCGGGCTCGCTGGCCGCGCCGACCAGCACGAGGTCGCCCGGCGGGCGTACGACCTCCTCGCGGAGCGCGTACGCCCAGGGTGGGCCGACTGGAGTCACGCCGGTTCGGCTTGACAGGGCCCGCGTTGCGTCGTATCGCGCGGCGGCCGTAGACTGACCGCTGCGCTGTGGGCCTGCGCGACCTCGGACAGAGCAGGCTCGTGCTCGCAATCTGTCGCCACCACGGCAAACCGCGATCCAACGGTCCTCATGCGTGCAGGCACGACTCCATCCATCATTCGGAGCACCTACTACATGACGAGCAGCATCGAGGCCCCTCCGGCCAGCACGACCCCGCAGGTCGCGGTCAACGACATCGGCTCGGAGGAAGACTTCCTCGCCGCTATCGACCAGACCATCAAGTACTTCAACGACGGCGACATCGTCGATGGCACCATCGTGAAGGTCGACCGTGACGAGGTGCTCCTCGACATCGGCTACAAGACCGAGGGCGTCATCCCCTCCCGCGAGCTGTCGATCAAGCACGACATCGACCCCCACGAGGTCGTAGCCGTCGGCGACAAGGTCGAGGCCCTGGTCCTCCAGAAGGAGGACAAGGAAGGCCGGCTGATCCTCTCCAAGAAGCGCGCCCAGTACGAGCGCGCCTGGGGCACGATCGAGCAGATCAAGGAAGAGGACGGCGTCGTCACCGGCACCGTCATCGAGGTCGTCAAGGGCGGCCTGATCCTCGACATCGGTCTGCGTGGCTTCCTGCCTGCGTCGCTCGTCGAGATGCGCCGGGTCCGCGACCTGCAGCCGTACGTCGGCAAGGAGCTCGAAGCCAAGATCATCGAGATCGACAAGAACCGCAACAACGTCGTCCTGTCGCGCCGCGCCTGGCTGGAGCAGACCCAGAGCGAGGTT